>NZ_CANLMB010000001.1:1800000-2100000 GCF_947492365.1 uncultured Erythrobacter sp. | reverse complement strand
TATTACGGCGCGCGGACTGTGACGAGCGAGACCTGGGTGGAGGAATGGGACGCAGCGAGCGGCCAGTGGGTGCGCGTTGCGGATCGCGGTGCGGCTGATGCCGACCTTCCGACGATCACCTCCACTGCATCCTTTGTTACCGGAGGCGAAGTTCGCGAAGCAGCGCGTTATGCTCTGCCGTCTGCTCCGCAGAGCAACGCTACGATGCTCGCGCAATATGGGCCGTTCGTTGTCACCAGCGCGACCCGCGCGGCGATGGTCGGCTCGACCGACAGCGCGTCGCCTTCACACTTTGACGCGATGATCCGCGACTTTCCCGAGCTCGCCGTACTCGATCTGGTTGAAGCACCCGGCACCAGCAACGACATCGCCAACCTCGCAGTTGCTCGCCGTATCCGCGCTAATGGTATTGCCACGCATGTCCCCAATGGCGGGTCGGTTCGTTCGGGCGCGGTTGAGCTATTCCTTGCCGGTGCGACCCGCACGTTGGAAGAAGGCGCTATGTTCGCGGTGCATTCCTGGCTCGACAATCACGGCAATGAAGCCGACGATTTCCCTGCGGATCACGCAGCGCACCGCCTCTATCTCGATTTCTATGTCGAAATGGGCATGAGCGAAGAGCGCGCACGCGGCTTTTACGACATGACCAATTCGGTTCCGCATGCAGATGCTCTGTGGCTGCGCGCTGCTGATATGCGCCCTTGGCTGCACGCAGAAGCTGCGCCGAAGCACGAGTTTGCGCAGCCGGTGATTATGGCAGCGGCCCAGCCTGCCCTGACAGTCGTTGAATTTGTGGGAGCCGATGCCGCGGTCGAGCTTGACGTGCCGGCGATTGACTATAGCGATCTCGACAGCGTGAACCTTGCGATTCTCGGCTCGGATGCCTTGACTCAGGGCTAGGTTTCCAATAGTTGCGCGCGCCTGATCCGGACATTCCTGATGGATGGCCGAAACAGGTCGCCGTTGCCGAGGCTGATTTGACGCCGAAGCCGAGAGCGCCCAATTTTTGAATTCGAGGATACAATGAAGCGGACTTTCCAGCCCAGCAATCTCGTTCGTGCCCGCCGGCACGGTTTCTTTGCGCGCAAGAAGACCCCCGGTGGTCGCAAGGTTCTGCGCGCACGCCGCAGTCGCGGTCGTAAAACTCTCTGCGCGTAACCTTTGCGAAGGCGCCTCCGCGCCTTCGTCCTCGCTAGACGCGCAGCAAAGCTGCGCACGCTGCGGGCGGGCAGTCGCCCTTGCGGGCTCCCTTTGGGAGCCCGTTTGCGTTACTGAACTCTCGATGCCTCAAGTCCTCACCAAGCGCGCAGATTTCCTCGCTGCCAATAAAGGCCTGCGCAATGCGCGGGCCGGATTTGTGCTATTGACGCGGCCCAATGGCGGCGAAGGTCTTCGCTACGGTATCACCGTTACGAAGAAGATCGGCAATGCGGTGGTGCGCAACCGGATGAAGCGCCGCTTTCGCGAACTCTTGCGCGCGGCCCTGCCAGACAGCGGCTTGCCGGATCACGACCACGTCCTGATCGGACGCGCGGGCGGAGTCGAGCGCGATTTTCACACCATGGCGCAGGAGCTGGAACAGGCTCTCATGCGGGCGAAGGAGGGCAAGGGTGACAGCGCGCGCGGTCGTCGCCCCCGGCGAGGGAATCGCAAATCGTGAAGCACGTTTTCATTCTCATCGCACGGCTTTGGCAGATCGGTCCTTCGCGCATTATTCCGCCTACCTGCCGCTATTCGCCCTCTTGCAGCCACTATGCGATCGAGGCGCTGTCAAAATATGGCGCTCTCAAGGGTGGATGGCTTGCGATAAAGCGTATAGGGCGCTGCCATCCATGGGGAGGGCACGGCCATGACCCGGTTCCTTAGGCTTGGGCCTGGGGGCTGGAAATTGCCACTGTCATACCCATCTAACACACTTCGGACGTCTCTTCGCTAGGGTAAAATCTTGGACAACCAGCGCAATCTTCTGCTCGCCGTTCTTCTCTCGGGCCTGCTCCTACTCGGCTGGGATGTTGGCATGCGGTATTTCTATCCCGCACCTCCCGAAAGCGAAGTGGCTGAAACCACTGCTGCGACTGCTGATTCCCCCGATGGTGCGACAAGCGGCACTTCGACGAGCGATCTTGGCGAAGCGGCTGCAGCTGAGGGTCCGGTCGATCTTGCAACGGCGCTAGCCGATCCCAACCGGGTTATCATCGACGCGCCGCGCGTAGCGGGGTCGATCAACCTTGTCGGCGCGCGGATCGATGACATCGTGCTCAAGGATTACAATGAGACGACCGAAGACGGGTCGGACCCCGTCCGCCTGTTCGCACCCGAACGCTCCGAGTTTGAACATTTCGCTGAGTTCGGCTTTGTCGTCGGCGGCGAACGCATGTCGAGCCGCGCAATCTGGCAAGCCGATGGTGAGCGATTAACTGCTGACAATCCCGTTACGCTTTCGCGCACCGATGAGAACGGGATCACCTATCGCATCCGCCTGTCGATTGACGATCAGTACATGATCGCAGCCGAACAATCGGTCGAGAACACCAGTGAAAACGCGGCGATCGTCCAGCCCTTCGCCTATGTGAAGCGCACCGATATCAACGCGACACCCGGCATCTTTATCGCGCATACCGGCCCGACCGGCGTTTTCGACGGCACGCTCTACGATCCGAACTACTACGAAGACCTAGCTGAGATCGAGCGTGACACGCCGGCAGGCGAGGCATCGTGGCTTGGCTTTACCGACAATTACTGGTTTTCCGCATTGATCCCAGGTGAAGGTGAAACAGATACGGTTGGCTGGCGCTCGCTCGGGGACAATCTGTTCCGCGCGGACCTTATCTATGACAGCGTCACCGTCCCCGCTGGCGGCACCGTGACCCAGTCGACGCAGCTATTTGCCGGCGCAAAGGAAAGCGTGGTCCTCGACCAGTACGAAGAGACCGGCATAACCTATTTCGGCAAAGCGATCAGCTGGGGCTGGTTTGAATGGTTTGAAAAGCCGCTTCTCTGGCTGCTGCGCTGGCTCAACGGCCTCGTGGGCAATTTCGGTGTCGCGATCATTCTGCTCACCGTCATCATTCGCGGGCTGATGTTCCCGATTGCGCAAAAGCAGTTTTCGTCGATGGCCGCGATGAAGGCGGTCCAGCCGAAGATGAAGGCGATTCAGGAGCGCTACAAGGACGATAAGCAGCAACAGCAGCAAAAGATCATGGAGCTGTATAAGGAGGAGAAGGTTAATCCGCTCGCCGGGTGCCTGCCGCTTATCATCCAGATCCCGATCTTCTTTGCGCTTTACAAGGTGCTCTATCTCGCCATCGAGATGCGGCACGAAGAATTCCTCTACATCAGCGACCTCAGCGGACCCGACCCCGCGAACCTTGCCAATCTGCTATCGCTGATCGGCATAAACGTGCCGGGCTTCCTGATGATCATCTTCGGCATCGGCGTGTTCGCGGTGTTGCTCGGCGTTACGATGTGGCTGACTTTCAAGCTCAACCCGAGCGCGATGGACCCGATGCAGCAGCAGATTTTCAATCTGATGCCGTGGATCCTGATGTTCGTGATGGCGGGCTTTGCCTCGGGCCTGCTCATCTACTGGGTGACATCGAACATTCTGACACTGGCGCAGCAGACCTATCTCTATTCGCGGCACCCGCAATTGCGCGCGGCGGCGGAGAAAGAGAAGGCTGAGAAAGCCAAGCAGAAAGCACGCGAAGACGCGGAAAAGAGCGGGACGTGACGCCTGAAGAAGAGCGCGAGATACGCTTCCGCGAGGAAGCCGCATCGCGCCTGTTCTCAGGCCGCGTCGACTTCCTGCTGTCCGCACCGCAGCTCAAGTTTTTGCCTGAACCGACGGTGCCCGAGATCGCCTTTTGCGGGCGCAGCAATGTCGGCAAGTCGTCGCTGCTCAACGCGCTGACCGGGCGAAAGGCAATCGCGCGCGCATCGGTAACGCCGGGCCGCACGCAGGAGCTGAACTTCTTCGAAGTCGGTGATCCGCTCCAGTTCCGCCTCGTCGATATGCCCGGCTACGGCTTTGCCAAGGCGCCGGTGAAGGTCGTCGAGAAGTGGAAGAGCCTCGTCAAATCATTCCTGCGCGGGCGGGCAGTGCTGGCCCGCAATCTGGTTCTGGTCGACAGCCGCCACGGCCTCAAAGATGTCGACCGCGAGATGATGAAGATGCTCGACGAGGCAGCGGTCGGCTATCGCATCGTTCTGACCAAGACCGACAAGATCAAAGCCAGCGATCTGGAGCGGGTAGCGAACAAGGTCGCGGATGAAGCGCGCAAACACGTCGCCGCGCATCCCGAACTGCACCTCACCAGCAGCGAAAAAGGCATGGGCATCGCGGCCCTGCGTGCCGCAGTGATCGAAGATGCGCTGGGTCAGAGCTGGTTCGAGCGCTCTTGATTCGCGGATAGCGCGGCCAATCTATTGGGTATGAAGCCCGATCACATCACCATCCTCGTCCGCTCTCTGGCAAAGAGTATGCCCTATTATGACGCGCTCCTCCCGTTGCTTGGCTACGACAAGCAGAAGGACCACATCTGGCATGATGGCGACGGTTTCTATCTCCAGTTTTCACAGGCGAAGTCCGACACCGCCGATTACGCGCGCTACGCCCCGGGCATGAACCATCTCGGCTTTGGTGCGCCCGATGCAGATTTTGTCCGCATGGTGCGCGAAACCATGGCCGCAAAAGGGTTCGCGGTGCCCGATATCCAGGATCTTGGTGGCGCGACTGCGCTTTTCATGAAAGACCCGGATGGCATCCGTTTCGAGATCACCCATTACCCGCCCGGCATGGCGGTGGTGGACTGATACCAGCGCATTACCGTTCTACCAGCGTTCGGCTGGCTTCGTTCAGTGGTCTTGCAATTTGCGCTAATCCCCTGTTCAAGCCGTGCCATTGATGAGCGTGTGGAATGAGATGGCGACAGCCTCCCGAGCGCTCCCACAAGACAGAAAGCGAACCTTATGACCGCCCGCAAAATTGCAACCATTCTCACGACCGTCTCGGCCACCGCATTGCTGGCTGGCTGCGCGACCTATTCGCAAGGCACCGACATGGACCCGATCGCAGAGGCCGAAGCTGCCGCCGACTACAATCCGGTGATCCCCGAAGGGACAGGCTATTTCGCATCGGACAGCGCGCTGCCGTTCCACGCGCCCGACTTCACCCAGATCAGCGAAGATGACTATGTGCCAGCCTTCGAGCAGGGCATGACAATCCAGCTCGCCGAAGTGCAGGCGATCATCGACAATCCTGCGGCGCCGAGCTTTGACAACACCATTGTCGCGCTGGAGAAATCGGGCGCGATGCTGGGCCGAGTGGCCAGCGTATTCTTCCAGCTCACCGGTACGAATACGACAGACGGGCTCGACGCGATCAACACCGAAATCAGCCCGCGCCTGTCCGCGCATTTTGACAGCATTACGCTCAACCCAGCGCTGTTTGCCCGGGTGAAAGCCGTTTACGACAACCGCGCTGCGATGACGATGACCGTCGAAGACGCGATGCTGCTCGAGACAACCTATCGCGACATGGTTCAGGCTGGCGCGCTGCTGTCAGAGACAGAAGTCGAGCAGGTCAAGGCGATCAACACGCAGCTTTCCACGCTCACCACCGAATTTGGCCAGTTGGCGCGCGATGCGATGGCGGATCAGCCGTTGATCGTCGACACGCGAGAAGAACTGGCCGGCATGTCGGATAGCGACATTCAGGCAGCGGCTGACTTCGCTGCCGAAAAAGGCCATCCGGGCAAATTCGCCATTGCGCTCCAAAACACGACGCAGCAGCCGGTGCTTCCAGTGCTCGAAAACCGCGCGACGCGTGAGGCTCTGTTCCGACTCAGCCACGACCGTGCCGACGGCAATCGCGGCGTTGATACGCGCGACCTGATCGCCCGCATCGCTCTGCTGCGCGCAGAGAAAGCAGCGCTGTTCGGAAAGCCCGACTGGGCGAGCTACACCATGTATGACCGGATGGCGCAGGAACCGCGCACCGCGCTCGATTTCATGGAGCAGATGGTCCCCGCGCTCGCCGCAACCCAGCGCCGCGAGGCGGAGATGCTCAACGAAGCGATCCGCGCCGATGGCGGCGATTTCACCGTCCAGCCGTGGGACTGGTACCGCTACGCCAACAAGATCAAGGCCGAGCAATACGACTTGGATGAAGACGCGGTGATGGAATATTTCGTTCTCGAGAACGTGCTCGAAGACGGGATCTTCCACATGGCGCAGGAACTCTACGGCATCACATTCGAGCGCCGCACCGACCTGCCGACCTATCACGAGGATGTGTGGGTCTACACCGTGTTCGAAGAGGACGGATCGGAGCTTGGTCTGTTCTATTTCGACCCGTTCCAGCGCCCCTCAAAGCGCGGCGGTGCGTGGATGGGCAATTTTGTCGACCAAAGCTACATGACGGGCAACAAGCCGGTCATCTACAACGTCCTCAACATCCCAAAGGCGCCCGAAGGCGAAGTGCAACTGGTCAGTTTTGACTGGGTCAACACGGCCTTCCACGAATTTGGCCACGCCGCCCACGGCATGTTTGCAGACCAGAAGTATGAGAGCCTTTCAGGCACTGCGACCGCACGTGACTTTGTCGAATATCCCAGTCAGGTCCACGAAATGTGGGCGGTCTGGCCGTCGATCCTGTCCAACTATGCAAAGCATTACGAAACCGGCGAGACGATCCCTGCCGAGATGATCGAGCGGATCGAAGCTGCCGCGAAATTCAACCAGGGTTATGATTTCGGCGAAGTTGTCGAAGCCGCTCTGCTCGACATGCAGTGGCATGCACTTTCGCCTGAGCAAGCGCGCGAGCTGGTTGGCAACCCCGATGCTGTCGATGCGTTCGAGCGTCGCTCGCTCACCGATCTGGGCCTCGAGATTGATCTGGTACCGCCGCGTTATCGCAGCACCTATTTCAACCACATCTTCAGCTCACCCGCAGGCTATTCGGCCGGTTATTACAGCTATCTGTGGACCGAGATGCTCGACCGCGACAGCCGCAAATGGTTCCGCGAAAATGGCGGCCTGACGCGCGCGAACGGCCAGCACTACCGCGACACCGTGCTCAGCCGCGGCGGGACGATGGACTATTTCGAAATGTTCGAAAACTTCGCCGGACGCCAGCCCGACGTGCAGCCGATGCTCGAAGCGCGCGGGCTTACAGGCGAGTAGTTGGCTGGCGAGTGATGCGATAAAGGGGCAGCTCTTCGCGCCTAACTGGCGAAGAGCTGCCCCGCCGTCCTACAAATCTTCTTCAAACCAACTGCTGACATCGTCGCCTTCAGCCTCTTCGTCTGCGCCGAAGGAGCGCGAACCGGGAATGAGTTCGGCGGCATCGCTGGCTTCTATCCCGCCAAATGCTGATTCTGATGCGCCTTCGCCTGAGGATTCCTCGTCGACCTCCGGCAGAAAGAGGCCGATGATGAAAAACAGCACAAGAATTGCGGCCGCGATGCCGAGGATCCAGTAGATATTTGCCCAGATCAGGTCGACGGCGAGCCAGATTAAGAATGAACGCATAATTCCCCCAGCCGCGAATATGACGCGCCATGGAATCCTGCGCAAGTCAGCTGGCGAAGAGCTGCCCCATATCGGCGAACGCCTTGAATTCCAGCGCGTTCCCGGATGGGTCGCGCAGGAACATCGTGGCCTGCTCACCGGGCCGGTCGCGGAAGCGGATTGTGGGTTCGATCACGAAGTGGGTGCCCGCTGCTTTGAGTTTGTCAGCCAGCGCCTGCCAATCCTCCATCGACAGGACCAGCCCGAAATGCGGGATCGGCACGCCGTGCCCGTCAACGTGGTTGCTGGCTGCATCGCCCGCTTTGCCGGGTGCCAGATGGGTAACGATCTGATGCCCGCGAAAATCGAAGTCGATCCACTCGTCCGACGAGCGTCCTTCTGAGCACCCCAGCAATTCGCCGTAGAACCGGCGTGCGGCGTCAAGATCATCGACTGGGAAGGCGAGGTGGAACGGGGCTAAAGTCATATCTGCGGCACTCTCTTGCGGTTTCCGGCAACCGTAACCCGTTCAGCCTCGACAGCGAAACACTGAATATCTACGACGAGGGCAAATCCGGACTGGATAAGGTGGAACAAGGCGGACCCATGAAGCTCATTATCGGCAATAAGAACTATTCGAGCTGGTCGCTGCGCGGCTGGCTTGCAGCCAAGCAATCGGGGCTGGGTTTTGAAGAAATCATTGTCCCGTTGCTTGGCGAGCAATGGGAACAGCGCAAGCAGAATGAAGAATTCCAGCCCTCCAGCGGCAAGGTTCCGATCTTGTGGGACGGCGACAATGTGATCTGGGACAGCCTGGCAATCATGGAATATCTCGCCGACAAAGTGGGGCGCGATCGATTCTGGCCCAAGGACGAGGCTGCGCGCGGTATGGCCCGCGCGATGGTGGCGGAGATGCACAGTTCCTACGCGGGATTGCGCAGCGATTTGCCGATGAATGTGCGCCGCCGCATCCAGCTCCAATCCGTCTCTGATCAGACCAAGGCCGATATTGTCCGAATCCTCCAGCTCTGGGCAGAAGCGCGCGCGCGGCATGGCAGCGCGGGACCGTTCCTGTTCGGCACATTCGGGGCCGCTGACATATTCTACGCGCCGGTGGTTTCGCGCTTCATCACTTACGGGATCGGCGTACCAGGCTTTGCACAAAGCTATATGCAGGCGATCTGGGAACATACCTGGATGGAAGAATGGATCACTGCCTCACAGGACGAAGAATGGGTGATCGAGCAATATGACGCGGTAGGGGCGAAGTGATGATGCGCCAGCTGGTCGCCGTGTTTTGTGCGCTGGCGCTGATGGTGCCAGCACCAGCCTCGGCATGGGGCTTTTACGCCCATGAAACCACTGCCGATATCGCCGAGGCCAATGTCTCGCCCGAGACCCGCGCCAAGATCCGTCAGCTGATGCGTTCGGAGGCCATGCTGGGCACGCCCGAATGCGCGCTGGCGACGATACAAGACGCGAGCGTCTGGCCTGATTGCGTGCGCCGAACATTCTGGCGCTGGGGCTACACCGCTGCATGGCATTACCGGACCACTCCGATCTGCGAGGCCTACAATCCGCGCGCCAATTGCTCGGGCGGGAATTGCGTGACCGCGCAGATTGAGCGCAGCCACCGCATCCTCGCCGATGAGAGCCTGCCCGATCATATCCGGCTCGAAGCGCTGGCCTTCATGGTCCACTTCACAGGTGACATTCACATGCCGCTCCATTCAGGCGACCGCGATGATCGCGGCGGCAATGACCGTGAGACCGATTATGGCATTGTGCCCAGCTTGAACCTGCACTGGATCTGGGATGGCCCGATGGCCGAGCGCGCGATCAGCGATCCGGCTGACCCCGTCATCAGGCGTTATTCGGCCGCCGAACGGGCGGAACTAGCCGGAGGCGCTGCGGCTGACTGGGGCCGCGAAAGCTGGGAGATCAGCCGTAGTTTCGTCTATCCAACCGCCTTCGACACAGACGATGTGTGCGGCGCGGAGCTGCCGATGAAGACGGCGCTATCGCAGGAAGACATCGTGCGCGGCGTGCCGATTGCTAAGCGCCGCGTTCAGCAGGCGGGCCTCAGGATAGCTGACCTTCTCGAAAGCGCCTTTGCGCCCGGACCGCTCGCCGCGCCGGAGCGTTAAAGCAACGCTCTTGAGAGGAACCACCCGCCGACGCAGAGCATGATTAGAGCGAGCACCCGTCTGATCGGGATTGCACGACCCTTGTCGATCAGTATGGGCCGAAGCGGTTCCGCAGCAAAGACAAGCGCGAGGTGCACCAGCGTGGCGATGAGAACGCTAATCCCGGCGAGCGTGATCGCCTGCACGTAGGTTGGCCGGGCATCGCTGACGAATTGGGGCATGACCGTGATGAAGAAAAGCGTCGCTTTGGGGTTGAGCAGGTTGATAGTGAAGCCGGCGGCGAAACTGCGCTGCGTCTTGTCACGCGGGACATTGGTGGGAGAGCTCTCGCCCTCGCCCTGCCACGCCTCCCAGGCCAGCCACGCCATCATCACCGCGCCTAGCAGCGAGATTCCCCTAGCTAGCCACTCGCTATGCTGAAGAACAAAACTGACCGCGAGAACGCTAATCGTGGCATTGGCTGCGAGCCCCGTCGCGATTCCGGTTATAGCGGCAAGCCCGGATCTGCGCCCTTCTGACAAGGTCAAGGCAACCAGCCACGCCATGTTCGGGCCGGGCGTCAGCTCGACCAGGAGGACGGCAAATGCGAAGCCAAGAAGATCCATCAATCGGCCACGATATCAGGCAATTCGTTCGGTCGTATAACGGGTGCCGTCCTTGCGCGCATAGCCGTCGGCGTCGAACACCATGTCGATGTCGGGATACTCGCCCGAGTCGCTGTCTCGTGCGCCTGCGCTGATCGCGACGAATGTGCAGGGCTTGTCCGAGCGATTGTGCAGCCGGTGGCCGTTCTCCGCGCCCGCTGGCCATGCGAGCACGTCGCCTGACCGCACAATGACTTCGCCCTCATCCTCGATCAGCACGGCCTCACCTTCCAGCATCACCACCAGCTCGTCCTGCCCGCGATGCCAATGCCGCTGCGATGAGAATGCTCCCGGCTCCAGCATCACGTGGCTCGCCCCCATTTTCGTGAGGCCCGAAGCTGGTGCGAGCCTGCGATACCAGCGCCCCTGCACATCTTCGTCGAAGGGCGCGGGGTAACCGGTCACATTGGTCCGGGTGATGGCGTCGAGATCGAGCTTGGGCATTCGCGGATTCTCCTGCTAGCGGTGGGGTTATGAGTTACAGTCTCGATTACGCCAAGCGTCTGATCGCTGAACCCAGCGTTACCCCGGCCACCGGATCGGTCTTCGATGCAATGGAGGCGATGCTCACACCTCTCGGCTTTGCGGTCCACCGCTTCCAGCGCGGCGACGGAGCATCGGGAACAGAGGAGGCTCCGGTCGAGAACCTTTTCGCCATCCGCCGCGGCCCAGAAGGTTCCAAACACTTCGCCTTCGCAGGCCACCTCGATGTCGTCCCACCGGGCGAGGGCTGGGTCAGCGACCCTTTCGAACCGACGACACGCGGCGAGCTGCTCTATGGCCGCGGCGCGGTCGATATGAAGAGTGCAATCGCTTGTATGGTCGCGGCGGTAAATGACGTGCCGCAAGAGGCGGGCACAATCAGTTTTATCATCACCGGCGATGAAGAAGGCCCCGCGCTTCACGGCACCCGCGCATTGATCGACTACATGGACGCCGAAGGGATCAAGCCTGACCTGTGCCTTGTCGGAGAGCCGACCAGCGTCAACCAGCTCGGTGATATGATGAAGATCGGGCGGCGCGGCTCGGTCAATATCTGGCTAACGGTCGATGGCACGCAGGGCCACGTTGCCTATCCGCATCTCGCCGACAATCCGATCCCGAAACTGGTCGCGATGCTGGCTGAGTTGGACGCGCTGGTGCTCGACACCGGCACCGACTGGTTCCAGCCTTCAAACCTTGAGATCACAGACCTCGAAGTCGGCAACCAAGCGCACAATGTTATCCCGCAAGAGGCCAAAGCGCGCATCTCGATCCGCTTCAACGACCTGCACACAGGCAGCACCCTGTCTGAGCGCGTGGTCGCGATTGCAGAGAAACATGGGGGCCGCGCGCTGCCGATCATTTCGGGCGAACCGTTCCTTACCGCGCCGGGCGGCTTTTCCAACATGCTGGCCGCAGCGGTCGAGGCCGAAACCGGTATCAAGCCGGAACAATCGACCAGCGGCGGCACGTCCGATGCGCGCTTTCTGCGCAATGTCTGCCCCGTGATCGAGTTCGGCCTGTGCAACGCAACGATGCACAAACGCGACGAAGCGGTAGCCATCGCCGACTTGGATAGGCTAGCCCGTATCTACACACGAGCCGCGCTGGGGGCGTTGGCGCTCGAAGAATAACAAGAGAGAGGCGTTCGCGCATGAAATTCTGGTTTGCAATTCCGCTGTGGCAGCGCGTGATTGGTGCGCTCATTCTGGGCATCGCGCTGGGCCTTTATTGGGGCCCCGAGGCGGAAGGCATCAAGTGGATTGGCGACTTCTTCATCAAGTCGATCAAGATGCTGGTCGTCCCGCTGATCTTCTTCAGCCTCGTATCCGGCGTCGCTGCGATCGGCGATTTGCGCAAACTCGGCGCAGTGGGCGGGCGGGCTCTCGCGCTGTTTGTGGTGAGCGGCCAGATCGCCGTGTGGCTTGGACTTGCGCTGGGTACAGGCGCGGTCAACCTCGGCCTCTTCCCGAGCAGGGAAGAGCTGGGCACGCCCGATGTGCCTACCCCGCAGCCCAACGAAACCACCGCAGTGGACATGGTGCTTTCGATTGTCCCCGAAAGCCCGGTGCAAGTGATGGCCGATGTCGCGGTGCTGCCGCTGATCGTCTTCTCGCTGCTGATCGGCATTGGCATCCTGATGGCAAAGGAAGAGGGCGAGCCGGTCCAGAAGATCTTCGATAGCGGCTCTGTCATCATGCAGAAGGTCACAATGATCGTGATGGAGCTGACCCCGTTTGGCGTCTTTGCGCTGATGGCATGGGTCGCGGGCACGCTGGGCGTTGATGCGTTGAAGGCGCTCAGCTGGCTGGTCGTGCTCAACTATCTCGGTTGCCTGCTGATCATCGGGGTGATGTATTCGGCGATGATCAAGTTGATCGCGAAACTGCCTGTGATCGACTTCTTCCGCGGGATCGTGGACGCGATGGCGGTGAGCTATTCGACTGCAAGCTCCAACGCGACCCTGCCCGTCACCTTGCGCTGCACGCGGCGCAATCTGGGCGTGTCGAACTCGGTGGCGAGCTTCGTCGTCTCGCTGGGCGCGACGATCAACATGAACGGCACCGCGATGTATCTGGGCCTTGCGACGCTGTTCGGGGCGTCGATCTTTGGCGTGGACCTGACATGGGGCCAGTATTTCCTGATCTCGATCCTTGCGACTTTGGGCGCGATTGGCGCAGCGGGCATTCCGGGTGCGGGCCTGATTATGATGGCGCTGGTCTTCGGCGCGGTCGGCGTGCCGCTTGAGACGATTGCCTTTGTCGCTGGTGTGGACCGGATCATGGACATGATGCGCACGACGACGAACGTGTCAGGCGATGCGGCAGTGGCGACGACTGTGGCAAGCATGACGGGTGAAATCGACCGGGCTGAGATGATTTCGGCGGATGATGTTTAGGGCTGTCCTCGCCGGTCTGCTCGCACTGACATCGCTGCCTGCACTCGCGCATGGAGAAGAAGCAGCGCCAGACCCGCAGCGCGCAATCGTCTCGGCTTATGTTGATGCGTATAATCAGCGCAATCTCGATGCGATGCTCGCGCTTATGCATGACGATGTGCAGTGGCTAAGCGTCGAAGCGGACACCGTGACTGTATTCGCGGACGGGAAGGCGGATTTGGCAACCCAGATGCGCGACTACATGACCTCGCCAATGGTGACGACGAGCGAGGTCAGCGCCGGTTTCGTGGACGGCAACTTCGTCGCGGTTACAGAGATCGCGCGCTGGACGAATGGTGAAGGCGAGGAACGCGAGCAATCCGCGCTTGCGGTTTACGAGATTGAGGACGGTTTGGTGCGCCGGGTCTGGTACTACCCCGCGACTCGCTGATCACCGCCGACGAGTTCGACAAAGCGGAGATGGTTTGGGCGGATGATGTTTAGGGGCTTATGATGCCCTTCAACTTGGATCGGCTTGAATCCAAATTGTCTGCACCTGATACTTCTCCGCCCATTCTTGTGCGGCGGAAAGCGCATCTTTGAGCGAATTGACGTGCTCGGCCAAAGATCCGTAGCCGACCCATTCGCCACACGCGCGTCGCGAGGCACCAGTTCCGAAAAAACGGCCGTCGGATGAAGCCTCGATCACCAGCCAGGGCTCTTCTTCGTGATCCGGCATTTTTTCGCCCGGTCGAAGATAGACCAATTCAGCCATCAAACCCGCCCCCTAGGCTTCTCCAGCACCTTCTTCCTGAAGCTGCACAGGTCCACCTGACCACACCGCCAGCACTCCGGCGTCCTTGCCTTGCACACATAGCGGCCATGCAGGATCAGCCAGTGATGTGCGTGCAAGCGGAAAGGTTGCGGCACACGCTTTTCCAGTTTGGCCTCGACATGATCGGGCGTCTTTCCCTTCGCCAGACCTGTGCGATTGCCGACGCGCAGGATGTGGGTGTCGACGGCAAATGTCTCCTGCTTGAACCAGCAATTGAGCACCACATTTGCAGTCTTGCGGCCCACTCCGGGTAGCCGCACAAGGTCCTCGCGCGTGTCCGGAACCTCGCCGCCATAATCGTCAATCAGCAGCTTTGAGAGCGCGATCACGTTCTTCGCCTTGGAGTTGAACAGCCCGATCGTCTTGATGTGCTCGATCAGCCCCTCAAGCCCCAGATCGAGCATCTGCTGCGGCGTCTCAACTCGCGCAAACAGCGCGCGCGTTGCCTTATTCACGCCGACATCGGTCGCCTGCGCGGAGAGGGCGACCGCAACGACGAGCTGGTAGGCATTGCCATATTCCAGCTCGGTCTCGGGCTCAGGATTGTCCTCCGCAAGCCTGCGGAAGAACTCGAATATCTGGTCTTTGGTCACTCGATGTCAGTAGCGGGCGGATTGGCCGCTTTCCACTCCATTGCCGAACGTACGCGGTTTTCGACTGTGGGGTGGGTGTAAAAGATCGTCTCTTCCAGATCACTCGCCAGCGGGTAGCGATACTCAGCTGTCTTCACGAGCGCGCTCGACAGCGCATCGGGTAGGTTAACATTGCGCAGCGAATAGGCATCCGCTTCGCGCTCACCCATCCGGACAATGCCGTTTAAGGCAGGTTGAGCGAGGGTGAAGAAGGTGCCGATCAGGAAGAACAACACCGCGACCCCGCGCACATCGCCAAGCTCGGCATCCGTGCCGAATTTGCGGGCGAACCATGCGTAGGTTCGGGCGGTCAGGAAGAAGACCCCAATCGCCATCAGGCTGACCACTGCAATCATGCGCCAGACATGACCGAGCACATAATGCCCGATCTCGTGGCCCGTTACCGCCTTCACTTCGTCGAGCGACGCTTCTTCCATCGCAACATCCGAGATCGCAATTCGCGCAGAGCCTCCGATGCCGGAGACGTTGGCGGTGAAATTCTCGGACTGGCGCGACCCATCAAACATGAAGATGCGGTCTGCCGGGATACCTGCCTCGGCACCCAGCGCGTGAACGGCATCGCGCACTTCGCCTTCGGGGATCGGCTCGAATTCGTTGAACATCGGCTCAATCACCGCAGGTGAAAGCAACATGGTGAAGGCTGTGAAGGCTGCGACGAGCCCGCCCGACCATATCCACCAGAATCGTCCCGTTCGGCGGATCAGCAGATATATGCCGACCACCAGAAGCGAGAACAGCAACGCCGAAATTGCCGTTCCGAGCGCGGTTTGGGAGAGGTAGTCACCCAGCGGCTGGCTGGTGCGGCCATAGTTCGTTTCACGCCACCAATCGGTGTAGATCGAATAGGGGAGGGTGAGCAGTGTGCTTACAATCGTGAACATCGCCGCGACGACATAGACCCGCAGATTTTGCCATTTGTCGCTGATTTTCGAGAAAATCCAGTCAAGCACACCGCTCTTCACGATCAGCCAGGTCACAAGCGCCCCGACAACGATGCCAGCAAGGATCAGCCAATGATTGCCGGTCGTGTAGTCCCGCGCGAGCTCGAGCTCTTCTGCGGACAAGGTGTTGATATAGGCCTCGGTAGCGGCCTGTGGGTCAAAGCTCATCTGTCGTCCCTCCCGTTATTCTTGGTTTTTTTAGAGCCCCAAAACATCTTCCATGCTGTAGCGACCCGGCTTGCGCCCGATGAGCCACGCGGCCCCGCGCACGGCTCCGCGCGCAAAGATCATGCGGTTTTCGGCGGAGTGCGAGATGGTGAGGCGTTCTTCATCGCCTGCAAAGATCACCGAATGCTCGCCTGCTACTGTGCCGCCGCGCAGGGTGGCAAAGCCGATATGCCCCTTGCCGCGCGGCCCGGTATAGCCGTGGCGACCGCTTTCCAGATTGTCGCTAAGGTCAATCCCGCGCGCTTCTGCTGCCGCTTCACCCAGCAGGTTCGCAGTGCCGGACGGTGCATCGACTTTCTGCCGGTGATGCATTTCGAGAATTTCGATATCCCAGTCGCTTGCCAGCCTTGAGGCGGCCTCGCGCACGAGATGCGCCATAAGTGTCACGCCAAGCGAGGTGTTGCCGGTTTGCAGGACAGGGACGGTGCGAGCAGCCTCGTCAATCAGCGCGTGATGGGATGGCTCAAGCCCCGTGGTGCCGACCAAGATCGGGACACCTGCGACCCGCGCTGCGGCCAGATTGGCTTCGAGTGCATCCGGCGCGGAGAAATCGACCACTACATCGCATTGCGAGACGATAGGACGAGGATCGCCGCCCATATCGACGCCGACTTTGAATTGATGGCCCGCTTCCTCGATTGCGCTCGCCAGCGCCTGACCCATACGGCCCTTGTGCCCGATGACTGCAAACTGCACCATTGATCCTGATACCTCACCCGTGTTTGAGTGCTGACCATGCCAGAGATCGAACGCATCGTCATCCTCACCGGAGCGGGAATATCCGCAGAAAGCGGGATCGACACATTTCGTTCCGCCGGAGGCCAAGGGCAAGGACTGTGGGAGCAGCACCGGGTTGAAGATGTGGCGACGCCTGAGGGCTTTGCTCGCGATCCTGACCTTGTGCTGGGCTTTTACGATATGCGGCGCGAGGCGCTCGCCAAGGTGAAGCCTAACCCGGCACATGAAGCGCTGGCGCGGCTGGAGGCGGAGTTTCCCGGCGAGTTGCTGCTGGTCACGCAGAATGTCGATGATCTGCATGAGCGGGGCGGATCGCGCCAAGTGCTGCACATGCATGGCGAGCTCAAGAGTGCGCTGTGTATGTCGTGCGAGGTCCGCTCGCCTTGGGAAGCGCCAATGTCAAACCGCCCGCCATGCCCCGTGTGCCAAGCCTCCAGTTTGCGCCCCGACGTCGTGTGGTTCGGAGAGATGCCCTATCAGATGGAGCGCATCTACGCCGCGCTCACCACCTGCGACCTGTTCGTCAGCATCGGCACAAGCGGCGCGGTCTATCCGGCGGCTGGCTTTGTGCAGGAAGCGGCGGCGCAGGGTGCGCGCACGTTGGAACTCAATCTGGAGCGGAGCGAGGGAAGTCACTTCTTCGCCGAAGCGCGCCATGGGCCTGCGGGGACTTTGGTGCCGGAGTGGGTGGGTGAGGTGTTGAAGGCCTGATTAGTCAGGAAGCTTGATCGTCCACATCCCGATTGCAAGAAGCGCGCTTGCAAGCGCCATAGCTCCCGCAATCAGCCGGACATTCGATTTCGCCAGCGGTGAAGACTGATGCGACTCGATCCTGGCTTGCACGGCGCAGGCTTTGCGCTCTGCTGCCCAGAAGATGAATATCCCGATGGCGATGAAGAGGGTTGCGATTGCCTTGGGCACCCAGCTGGGTTCAAGTTTCCCAAACAGCGCGTTGAAGCCAAGCCCGATACCGACCGAGGCTAGGCCCGTCCGCATCCAGCCTGCAAATGTGCGCTCATTCGCCATCAGAGTCCGGTCTTCGGCGAGATCGGTGCGATCTTCAGCGAGGTCGTTTGATGATTTGTCTTCGCTCATTGGTCTATCCGCATCCTTTGCAAGCTTCGTCCTTCGCAATGCTGAGCGTGCGCATCCCCGGCTGCATCCCGTCGAGGATATGCAGCTTGCCCCACATCGGTTGGCCAAAGCGGCTGACTCCGGCGAGCAGCACGCGCACCGCCTGCATCGCGGCAAAGCTTCCGGCCCAGCCAGCCATCGCGCCCAGCATGCCGTCTTCGGCGCAGGTGTCGCAATCCTCGGCATCGAAGGCGTCGCCGACAAAGCACCTGTAGCAGGCTTGACCCGCAAGGTGCCCAGCAAAGGCCCCGACCTGTCCTTGAAAGCGGCCGACAGCCGCAGACAGCAGCGGCACTCGCTCGGCTACGCAGGCATCGGAGACTGCGAGGCGAGTGGCGAAATTGTCGGTCCCGTCGAGCACCAGATCGACGCCTGCGATCAGTTCCGAAGCGTTGTCGCGGCTAATCCGCGTGTCGCTGAGAGTGACGTCGATGGCATCGTCGAAATTGGCGAGCCAGCGACGCGCGCTGGTGGCTTTGCCATGTCCGACATCACGGGCGGTGAAGATGGTCTGGCGCTGGAGGTTCGAGGCATCGACCACATCGTCATCGACCAACGTAAGGCGTCCGATCCCCGCGCCTGCGAGATATTGCAAAGCGGGCGAACCAATCCCGCCCAGGCCGATCACTGCGATGTGCTTGCCCGCCAGCGCAACCTGACCCGCGCCGCCTATCTCGGGCAGCACGATATGGCGCGCGAAACGGTCGAGGCGTGCTGGGGATAAGGGGGCGGGTAAACTCATGGAGAAACTGTTTACAGCCTGTGCACAGCCTGTCGATTCCTTGTTAGCCTCAAGCGCCGGCGTTCGCGTCCGCTCTCTTGGCTATCCTCGCTTTGGGGCAGGCAAGCTGCCCACGCTGCGGGCGGGCGGTCGCCCTTGCCCTCGGCCATGCCTCGCGTCTTGGTCACGGTAGTCAGCGGCCGACTGGCCGCCGCCGCCGTTGCGGCGAAGCCAAGCGCGCCGGATGGCGTGCGCCCGGCGCTTGAGGGGCTACGAGAAACTCGAATTAACTTTCGAGCTGCCTCAGCAAGCTCCGCACATCGCCGTCCATATCGGCGTCACGCTGGCGCAGGTCTTCGATCAGTCGAACAGCGTGGATAACCGTCGAATGGTCGCGCCCGCCGAATTTGCGGCCGATCTCTGGATAAGAGCGCGGCGTGAGCACTTTGGAGAGATACATCGCGACTTGGCGCGGACGCACAACAGCGCGCGCGCGGCGCTTGGACGACATCTCGCTGCGGTCGATCCGGTAGAACTGGCAGACCGTGCGCTGGATCTCGTCAATCGTGATCCGGCGGCGATTGGCTGACAGGATATCGGTGAGCTGCTCTTCGGCCAGGTTGAGCGAAACTTCCTGACCCGTCAGCTGAGCGTAAGCGATCAGCTTGTTAAGGCCGCCGACCAGTTCGCGCACATTGCGGGTGATGGTGCGCGCGAGGAAATCGATCACGTCCTCGGGCACCGAAAGCGGGGCGAAACGCGACAGTTTGGAGACGAGGATCTTCTTGCGCAGTTCGATATCAGCGGCCTGAATATCCGCCACCAGACCCATCGAGAGACGGCTGAGCAGACGCGGTTCAACCCCGTCGAGCGCTTGCGGAGCGCGGTCAGCGGCAAAGACCAATCGCTTACCTTCAGCGAGCAGCGCGTCGATCGTGTAAAGCAGCTCTTCCTGAGCCGAGGCTTTGCCGATGATGAACTGAATGTCGTCAACCAGCAGCAGGTCAAAGCTGCGCAGACGCGCTTTGAACTCGATCATCTGGTTGGCTTTGAGTGCCTGGACGAACTCGACCATGAAGCGCTCTGCCGAACAATAGAAGATGCGCGCGCGTGGATGCGCCTGAAGGAATGCGTGGCCGATGGCGTGCAGCAGATGCGTCTTGCCCTGACCGGTCGCGGCTTTGAGATAAAGCGGCGAGAATTGCGGTTGCTCGGTCGCAGCCATGCGTTCGGCAGCGTTCTTGGCCAGAACATTGGCCTCGCCGGTTACAAAGGCGGCAAAGGTGAGCGAGGGATCGAGGCCGACCGAGCTGGTAAAGCCCGAATCGCCAATCGTGCCGGCTGCGACAGCAATCGCGCTTGCGCCATCATTGGCAGGGCGGCGTCCATCGTCGAGCCGCAGTTCGGGAAGCTGGCGGCGGCCGGGGTGAACCTGAATGTTTACGTTGCGCACATCGCCGCGCACGATCTTCCATGCGAGCTGAAGGCGGTCGTGAAAGCGGTCCTTGACCCAGTTTGCCGAAAACTCGGTCGGCAGGAACAGGTCGAGTGTGCCGTTTTCCTTGTTGATCCCGCCAACCTGAATCGGCTTGATCCACTGGCTGTGCAATTGATGGCCCAGGTCTTTGCGGAGACCTTGGCTGATATCGGCCCAATCGGCTGCGAGATTTACGGCTTCGGCATCTTCCATCAAATCTTCATCCGAATGGCGACGCGTTGACCGCGCCTTATCTATCTTGTGCACCATTGCTTCCCCACGACTATCCCGCCTCCGGAATCTCTTCCGGAGCGGCTAAAACGAATTCACGACAGGCAAAGTTGCCCCAAGCTCGAAAAACGATGTTTCGCGAGCTACCCCCGTCGACCAGACTGTTGATACCCGAGCTGTCCCGCCCCGGGCGATGGCCAGATAATGGCTCTCTGGGCGCAGATCGCAAGCGAGGAATTGTAATAAAATCTAAATATTGTTGTTGACTCGCCGCTATCCCGCAGGCTTGCGTTCATGTCATTGATTTCAAAGTATTTTGATCTTTTGGGAGGTGCGAATCGCGGAAATTCCTTGGGTTTCTGTGACTTGCCCTTGCCATGCAGCGCACAAACGAAAGGGGCCGCGCCAATCGGCACGGCCCTTATCCACAATACCTACGTTACTTTGCTGAAGGTAGTGCACCTGAGTGAGGCCGAATCGGCCTCTTCACAACCCGAATCAGAGAGCGGCGACGCGCTTTGACAGGCGCGACATTTTGCGCGCGACCGTGTTCTTGTGCATCACACCGCGAGCAACACCGCGAGCCATTTCAGGCTGGGCTGCTTTGAGTGCGGCAGCAGCGGCATCCTTGTCACCGGCTTCGCAAGCCGATTCGACCTTCTTAACGAAGTTGCGGATGCGGCTCATGCGGGCGCCATTAACTTCGGCACGGGCATTGTTGCGACGGATGCGTTTACGGGCTTGCGGCGTATTGGCCATATGTCTGTCTGTCTCGCGTTATGTGCGGGCCGCGCCATGCGACCGGATGATTCTTTGTAATGCTCGAAAAACGGCGATTCACCGCCGGAAAGGCGCGCACATAAGCGGGAGGGGCCCGAACGTCAAGAATTCCCTCACTTCTGGCACTTCGCACAATACCATGTGCTGCGCCCGCCTTGCGCGATCCGGCGGATAGCACCGCCATCCTCGCGGCGGCAAGCCTCGTCTGTGCGGCCATAGACATCGAAGCGCGTGGCGAAGTATCCCAGCTCTCCGTCTGGCGCGGCATAGTCGCGCAAAGAGGAGCCGCCATCGCTGATTGCGGCGGTGAGCACATCCTTGATCGCCGGGACGAGCCGTTCCAGCTGGGGCCTAGTCACTTTGCCGCCTGCCTTGGCCGGATGAATGCCCGAACGCCAAAGCGCCTCGCACACATATATGTTGCCAAGCCCGGCGACGACGCGCTGGTCGAGCAGGCACAGCTTGATCGCCTGGCTTTTGCCTTTGAGCGCGGCCTTCAGCTGCTGAGCCGAAAAGTCAGGGCCGAGAGGTTCGGGGCCAAGGCTGGCAAAGGAAGGCCATTGGTCGAGCGCACCGGTCGGCTCCAGATCAACCGAACCGAATCGCCGCGGGTCGCACAGGGCAAAGGCATTGTCCGCAGTTTCGAGCAGCAGGTGGTCGTGCTTGTCCGCCTCATCAGGGTCGATCCGCCAGCGCCCGCTCATGCCCAGATGAAAGATCATGGTCATGTCGCGGTCGAGATGGATCAGGCCGTATTTGGCCCGCCGTGACAAGCCGGTCACGCGCGCTCCCGTCATCACCTGCACCAGTTCGGGCGGGAAGGGACGGCGCAGGTTGGGGCGATTGAGCACCACTCGCGTGATCTGCTGCCCGTCAAGAAAGCGGGCAAGCCCCCGAACCGTTGTCTCGACCTCTGGTAATTCTGGCATGCATTCGGCCTTATCACTCTTTGCGCGCGGGGCAATTCCCTCTAGGGGCAGCGGCATGAGTGAAAGCACATCTGACACCGTCTCCTTCGGGTACGAGAATGTAAGTCCTGAGGAAAAGACCCGCCGCGTGGGCGAGGTCTTCACCAGCGTCGCCAAGAAATACGACATCATGAATGATGCGATGAGCTTTGGCATGCATCGCGGGTGGAAGGACAAGTTCGTCAAACGGGTGAAGCCGCAGCCGGGTGAACGGATCCTCGATATGGCAGGCGGTACGGGCGACATTGCCTT
This sequence comes from uncultured Erythrobacter sp., assembly GCF_947492365.1. Classification (NCBI taxonomy): domain Bacteria; kingdom Pseudomonadati; phylum Pseudomonadota; class Alphaproteobacteria; order Sphingomonadales; family Erythrobacteraceae; genus Erythrobacter; species uncultured Erythrobacter sp. The sequence continues at coordinate 2,077,882 of NZ_CANLMB010000001.1, read as the reverse complement.
TCGCATGGCCGATCGCGGGGCGGATATCACCGTCGCTGATATCAATCAGGACATGCTCGATGTCGGCGCAGAACGCGCGTTGGAGCGGGCAGAGACGCCCGATACGGGCAGCCTCGTCTTTACCTGCCAGAACGCCGAGAAGGTGAGTTTCGCAAGCTCATCCTTCGATGCCTATACGATCGTATTCGGCATCCGGAATGTGACCTTCAAGGATCACGCGCTGGCCGAGGCGTACCGCGTGCTGCGGCCCGGCGGACGCTTTTACTGCATGGAATTCTCAACCAGCGAATGGTCCGGTTTCCGCGAAATCTACGATATCTATTCCGATCAGCTGCTGCCGCGCATGGGACAGGCGATTGCTGGCGATGCCGACTCGTATCGTTATCTGGTCGAATCGATCCGCAAGTTCCCAAAGATGGCTGAGTTTGAAAGCATGATCCGCGCAGCCGGTTTCGTGAACACCAAGGTCGAACCGATCCTCGGCGGCGCGGTTGCGATCCATTCGGGGTGGAAGGTCTGAACCTGTGACCTCTTCCATCACCCACATGTTCCGCCTCGCGCGTTGGGGGATCACGCTTGCGCGCCGCCGCGCATTGGTGGGGATCGAGAGCGATCCCAACGCGCCTGTGCCGGTAAAGCGGCTGGTGCGCCTCGCGCGGCTCGCGACCTTTACGTCGAAGAACGGCGAACGCGATTACGCTGGCGCGTTTCGCGCGATTGGTCCGGCGGCGATCAAGCTGGGGCAATCGCTGGCGACCCGGCCTGACCTTGTCGGCGATGAAGCGGCGCGAAACCTTCTGAGCCTGCAAGATGACCTGCCGCCTGTATCCTTCGACAAGATCGAAGCGCAGCTTGCAGCGACTTTCGATCAGCCGATCAGCGAGCTGTTCGCTGAGATCGACCCTGTGCCGGTTGGCGCTGCCTCCATCGCGCAGGTCCACCGTGCGGTGACGAGCGATGGCCGCTCGGTCGCTGTCAAAGTGCTGCGCCCCGGCATCCGCGAAAAGTTCGCGCGCGATATCGAGACCTATGAATGGGCCGCCGCGCATATCGAGGCGATGGGCGGAGAGGCCACGCGCCTGCGACCGCGCCTCACGATTGCAAACTTCAAGCGCTGGACCAATTCAGAGCTGGACCTTCGCCGCGAGGCTGCTTCGGCATCGGAACTGGCCGAAGGGATGAAGGGCGTCGGCGGATACCGTATTCCCGGTATCGACTGGGACCGCACCAATGGCCGGGTGCTGACGATCGAGTGGGTCGACGGGATCAAGATTTCCAAGACCGATGAACTTATCGCTGCCGGTCACGATCTGGACGAGATTGCGAACCGCCTGGTGCTGAGCTTTCTTACACAGGCGATCAGCGCGGGTTTCTTCCACGCCGATATGCATCAGGGGAACCTGTTCGTCGAAAAGGACGGCACGATTGTCGCCATCGACTTTGGCATTATGGGCCGGATCGACCGCCGTGCGCGGCAATGGCTGGCGGAAATTCTCTACGGGCTGACGACTGGCAATTACAAACGCGTCGCTGAAATTCATTTCGAGGCGCAATATGTGCCGAGCTACCATTCGGTTGGAGAGTTCGCGACCGCCTTGCGCGCGGTGGGTGAGCCGATGCGCGGCAAGCCGGTGAAGGATCTGTCGGTCGGACAGATGCTCGACGGACTGTTTGCAATCACCCGCGATTTCGACATGCAGACGCAGCCGCATCTGCTGCTGCTGCAAAAGACGATGGTGATGGTCGAGGGGATCGCGACCCAGCTCAATCCCGACATCAATATGTGGGACGTTTCCGGCCCCTATGTGAAAAGCTGGATCCGCGACGAGTTGGGTCCGGAGGCGGCTGTGGCCGACCGGATCAAGGAAGACACCGAGACATTGCTGCGCTTGCCTGCGCTGATCCGCCGGATCGAGGACCGGTTTCCGCCCAAAGGGGGCGCACCTGAACCGCCACCCTTGCCAGAGATCAAGCTCCTCACTGATCGCAGCAAGGGCAACGGCGGAGGCTGGCTCGGCTATTTCGTCGCCGGGCTCGTCGGTGCAGGCGCGGTCTGGGGCGCGAGCTATGCGGGGTTGATCTAGGCCTTTTCAGGCAGGATCTTAGCGCCGAGCAGTCCAGCAACGCCCAGCACCAGCTCGACGACCATCGGTACAATGTAGCCGTCAAAGCTGCCATCGATCGCAAGCGAGACAAGCCTTGCCGCGAGTGTGACCAGCATCAGGGCAGCGCCGAAGACCAGTGCCGCGCCATATTGCTTCCACGCACCCCAAAGGAATGCAGCGCCGCTAACGCCGAAAAATGCGGTGAAATCTGATCGAACCGAGGTGGTCGCATGTGCGCCTTCGACGGCCAGGCCAAGAAAATCTGCACCGGCACTCACCGGATCGGTCAGGAAGCCAAATCCCATATAGAGCAACAGCAACCCGCCAAGGGCCAGCACGATACGCAGCGCGATCTTCATTGATTCAATCCCCCCTCAATCCGCGCCTGGGTGACGCGTTTCCTCAAACCCCGATCAACCCGAATTTCGTCCCTTGTGCAAGGGGCCTGCGTCAGCGCAGTCCCAAGGGCAATCCTGTGCGTCATGCCGCACAGGACTGGGGACTTGCGCAGGCTGGACTTGGCGCGGCTTAGACGGGTCGCTAGGGAAGGTGCCGAAGCGCTTGAAAAAGGCGCGAGGCATGAGGAGTGATGGCGGAGATGGGATCTAAGGGGCCGAAAGTGCTTCTGGTCGTGGGCGGCGGGATCGCGGCCTATAAGTCCTGTGAGCTTGTGCGCCTGATCCGCAAAGGCGGCGGCGATGTCACATGCGTTGTAACCAAAGGCGGGCAGCAATTCGTGACGCCGATGTCGCTCGCTGCGCTGTCCGAGAACCAGGTTTACACCTCCTTGTTCGATCTCAAGAACGAGGTCGAGATGGGTCATATCGAACTGTCGCGTGAGGCCGATCTGGTGGTCGTGTGCCCCGCCACTGCCGATCTGATGGCAAAGATGGCGGCGGGTATTGCCGATGACCTTGCCACCACTCTGATCCTTGCGACCAACAAGCCGGTGATGGCGGTCCCGGCGATGAACGTGAAGATGTGGGAACACGCTTCGACCCAGCGCAATGTCGAAACGCTCTCCGAAGCGGGCGTGAACGTCATGCACCCTGATGAAGGCGCGATGGCATGCGGCGAGTTCGGCTATGGCCGCTTGCCCGAACCGCACGCGATCTGGCGCGAAATCGCCGCGCATTTCGGCATCGAAGTCGAGGACGAAGCGCCTGTGCCGCTCCCCGCCAACGATGCAGCGGAATTTGAAGCGCTCGAACCCGACAATGAGGGGGCAGAGGACGGCACCGCGATGGGCGGGCTTTCCGGCCTGCTGTCCAAGATCATCCCGCGCTCGACCGACAAACGCAGCGCCGAAGAAATCGATGCCGAGCTGGAGGCCGATCTCGACGCCGAATTGCCCGAAGATGCCGAGTTCTTCGAAGAAGAGGAGGTCGAGTTCAATCCCGACCTCGAAGGTTCACCGCTGGCGACCAAGGGCAAGGGCAAGGCTGCACCTCCGATTGATCCCGATGCGATCAATCACGAAGTTGATGAACGCCGCCTCGCGCCCGAGGAAATCGAAGAAGAGGCTCCTGTCGCCAGGAAGGCGGCGGCCAAGTCGGCTGCGCCTGCAAAGGCCGATGTGATCGAGGCCGAAGAGGAAGATGTCGCCGGCGCGCTCAAGGTTGACCCCTCGCACCAGCCGCTCGAGGGGCGCCACGTCCTGATTACCGCCGGTCCCACATGGGAATCGATTGATCCGGTGCGCTACATCGCCAACCGTTCCAGCGGGAAACAGGGTTTTGCCATTGCAGCAGCCGCTGCGGCGCTGGGTGCGGATGTGACGCTGGTTGCAGGCCCGGTCGCCCTCAAGACGCCTGCGGGCGTGAACCGCATCGACGTCGAAAGCGCCGAGGAAATGTCCGCCGCGGTCAAGCGCGCGCTTCCTTGCGATGCGGCGGTGATGGTGGCCGCGGTCGCCGACTGGCGTCCCAAGGAATATCGCGATGAGAAGATCAAGAAGCGCGGCTCTGCGCCGCCTGCCTTGATGCTGACCGAAAACCCCGACATTCTCACCAACCTTGCAGCGGGCGACAAACGTCCCGCTCTTGTGGTGGGCTTCGCCGCCGAAACCGATGACGTGCTCGACAACGCTAAAAGGAAACGCAAGCGCAAGGCCTGCGACTGGATCGTCGCCAATGACGTATCGGGCGATGTGATGGGCGGCGATATGAACAAGGTTCACATTGTCAGCAGCGAGGGTGTCGAAAGCCTCGATGAGATGCCAAAGCTCGATGTTGCCATTGCACTGGTCGAACGGATCGCCGCAGCCTTGAACGCCGAAGCCGAACAATGAGCAACTCTGTGAATGTCGAGGTTAAACGCCTGCCGCATGGCGAAGGGCTGACCCTGCCAGCCTATGCCACCAGCGGCGCTGCGGGCATGGATGTGGTGAGCGCCGAAGACGTTACGCTGAAACCCGGCGCGCGTTATCCGGTCGCAACCGGCCTCGCGCTGGCAATCCCGCATGGCTACGAAATTCAGGTCCGCCCGCGCTCAGGCCTCGCGCTCAAGCACGGCATCACCGTCCCGAATACCCCCGGCACCATCGATTCGGACTATCGCGGCGAGCTGAAAGTGATCCTGATCAACCACGGCGATGCGGATTTCGTCATCGCGCGCGGTGATCGCGTCGCGCAGCTGGTGCTTGCGCCGGTCGTGCAGGCGGCGTGGGACGAGGTTGAGGAGCTGGACGCTACCGAGCGCGGGGCAGGCGGGTTTGGCTCTACCGGAGGCCACGCGAAGCTCTAGCGCAGGATTTGCCCCACCGAGCAATCCAGAGACACCCACCCCGCAAAGCACCCAACAAAAAGGGCGGCGCCATTTGCTGGCACCGCCCTATTTTCCCACGCAGGGGAAGTTGATTCAAATCGTCAGTCGATCGCGCGCACGCTTTTGCCGTCTTCGCGGATGGTGATGCGCAAAGTCTCGCCATTGCTGCCCGGGAAATCGGTGAAGATTGCTTCGACCAGATTGGGTACCAGCGACTGCAAGCGATTGGTGCGCGAGACGGCCTGTGCCTGACCTTCGAACAGACGTTCGCCGGTGGCGGTGTTGTCGATCTTCATCTCGATGTCGGAGGTGTAGACAGTGTAGCTGCGCACTTCCGGCCCGGCGAGGAACGGATCGTAGAAGCCGAAGGCAAAGGCGCGGCGACGGCTGAAACCGCCAAAGCGTCCCCAAGGGCTGAAGTACGGATCGGCTGCAAAACCGGTGCTGCGCACCCGCTCACGGCCATTATCGACGCCGTAATCGAAGCGGACCAGCAGATTGGCCGCCTCGGGACTGGCCGACTCGACATAGCCAAGACCCGCCATCTGTTCGGCGACAAGATCGGCATAGAGCGCGAATTCGAGACCGCCTGCAAGCGCGGGATCTTCGGCCACAACCGCAAAGGTCTGACCCTGCGGCGCGGGAAGCTGCGTCTGAAAGCGCGACACGTCGGCTTTGAAAGAAGGCGCACAGGCGGAAAGGCCAAGCGCGATCGCTCCGCCAAGGGCAAAGCGGATGGCGCGGCTGAGTTTGGTTGGTTGTGAGGTCATATCACGATCCTTAATGGCACAGTCGCACGTGCTTCACCAGCACGCATGCAACCGCGATTCGCCCCCCGATGCGGACACAATGTGTAGCGACTGGCCCTGAACGGGTGTTGAACTGCCGCCTAGCCGCGCACCAGTCCCAATGCCTTGTAGGCAGCATCCAGCGTCGGGATACCGTGCTCGCGTGCCTGCGCAGCTCCTCGAGCAAGGATCGCGTCGAGCGCTTCGCCGTCTTCCTTCAGCTCCATAAAGCGCGCATTGATCGGGCGCAGCGTCTCCACCAGAGCTTCTCCCAGCACCGGTTTGAACGCGCCAAATCCTTGCCCGCCATATTCGCCAAGCGTTTCCGCGACGCTCTTGCCCGTCAGCGCGCCGTAGATCGTGACGAGGTTGAGCGCTTCGGCGCGGCCTTCCAGACCCTTTTCTTCCGAAGGCAAGGGTTCAGGATCGGTCTTGGCCTTTTTGACCTTCTTCATCACCGTGTCCGGATCATCGGTGAGCGAAATGCGGCTCATTTCCGACGGGTCCGACTTGCTCATCTTGGCGGTGCCATCGCGCAGGGACATGATCCGAGCGGCAGCAGGGGGCGTGTAGACATCGGGGATGGTGAAGACCGGCGCGTCCTCGGCACAGAAGTCATTGTTGAACTTTTGCGCAATGTCGCGGGTCAGCTCGATATGCTGCTTCTGATCTTCGCCCACCGGCACATGGGTCGCCTGATAGAGCAGCACGTCGGCGGCTTGCAGCACCGGATAGGTGAACAGCGCGACCGACTGGCCCTCGCGGTTTTTGCCCGCCTTGTCCTTCCACTGCGTCATGCGGTTGAGCCAGCCCATCCGCGCGGTGCCGTTGAGCAGCCATTGCAGCTCTGCATGGGCGGGCACCTGCGCCTGATTGAACAGCACGGTCTTGGCCGGATCGACCCCGCAGGCGACCAGAGTGGCCACCATTTCGCGGGTGTTCTGCGTCAGCTCGGCCGGAGTATGCGGCTGCGAGATCGCATGCAGATCGGCGAGGAAGATGAAGCATTCACCGCCTGCAGCGTGCGCCTCTTCCTGCAACTTCACATAATTGACGATCGCGCCAAGGTAATTGCCGAGATGGGGTTTGCCGGTGGGCTGGATGCCAGAGACGACACGCATGATGGTCAGCTTGCTTTCTTCGTAAGAGTGGCGATGCGCTGGCGGTCGATGGCTCCGACCGCGAAGGCAATGCCGAAATAGACAATGGCGGCTGCTCCGACGAGAGCCAGAAGCGCTCCGAGCCGTTCAAACAGACCGGCAGAGAACCAGCCGGTTAGCAGGTCGCGCGTGTAGAACAAGGCCGCGCCCATGGCCGCAGCCGCGAGAACCTGCCGCGCGATCCGGAAAATCAGCACGGCTGGCATGGTGTAATGGCCGCGCAGCGCGAGCACGATGAGCAGGAAGGTGACATTGATCCACGCGCCAACAACACTGGCATAGGCAACCCCGATCACGCCGTAAGTGTCGAGCACCAGAATACACGCGGTGATGAACACGCCGAGCGAGATAAAGGCAGCCACAACCGGCGTCTTCGTATCCGCGCGGGCGTAGAAATTGGGCACCAGCACCTTCACCAGCACATAGGCGGGGAGGCCCAGAACCAGCGCGGCGAGCACCTCGCCAGTCACAGCAGCATCGGCGAGGTCGAACCGGCCACCCTGGAAAATCATGGTCACAAACGGCTCCGCGCAGATCGCCAGTGCGACCGCTGCGGGGATTGTCAGCAGCATCGACAGCTCGATAGCATCGGACTGGATGCGATCCGCGCCTTCCTTGTTATCGCCGCCGATAAACCGTGAAAGCGTTGGCAGGATCGCGGTCGAAAGCGCGATGCCGATAATCCCGAGCGGCAGCTGATTGAGCCGGTCGGCATAATTCATGTAACTGACCGAACCGTCCTCAAGCTGGTTGAGGAAGTAGAGCTGCACCAGCGTGTTGATCTGATACGCGCCGCCGCCAATCGCTGCGGGGAGCGCAATGATCGACAGGCGTTTCACCTCCGGCGTGATGCGCGGCCAGAGCAGGCGGGGGCGAAACCCCTCGACCCGCGTCCAGTAATACAGCCATGCGAGCTGCATTACCCCAGCGCCGGTCACCGCCCATGCGATGCCGTAAGCGATTTGCTCGACGCTCGCGCCGGTGTTCTTCGCAAACCACTCACCCGCCAGCAAAGCCGCGATCAGAACGAGGTTGAGGATGATCGGAAAGCTTGCTCCGGGTGCAAAGCGCGAGACGGAATTGAGCATGCCTGTGAACAGGGTCACAAGGCTGACGAGGATGATGTAGGGGAACATGATCCGCGCGAAATCAACCGCGAGCGGATAGGTCTCAGGATCAACCGGCTTCTCGCTCAGCAGCCAGATCACGCCCGGCATTGCGATCTCGAACACCGCGACCAGTGCGATCAGCACCGGCAGGAACACGCTCAGCACATCGGCGCTGAAGCTGCGCGCTTCTTCTAGGCCCTTTTCCGGATCGTCGTGTCCGTGCAGCCGCTTGGAAAACATCGGCACAAAGGCCGCCGAAAATGCCCCTTCGGCAAACAGCCGCCGGAACACATTGGGGATGATGAAGGCCTGAAACCAGGCGTCTGTCACCGCATTGGCGCCGAGGACGCGCGAGAAAATCATCTCGCGCGCCATTCCGGCAATGCGGCTGACCATCGTCAGTGACCCTATGGTCCCGACGTGTTTGAGCAGGCTCATGAGATCAGGCCCGCATCATTGTTCAGATCAGGCGTCACCCGTCGGGGCGGGTGCATCGCCGCCGGCGTCTTCGTCCTGCGCACGGCGAGCGGCAAGCTGCTGCGCGTAAAGGCCATTGAAGTCGATCGGATCGACCATCAGCGGCGGGAACCCGGCATCGCGCACAGCGTCTGAAACAACGCGGCGGGCAAACGGGAAGAGGATGCGCGGTGCTTCGGCAAACAGGAAGGCATGCGCCTGCTGCTCAGGAATGTTGCGCAGGCCGACTAGACCGCAATAGGACAGCTCGACCAGATAGGCGGTGCCCTTTTCCGCTGTGGCGGTGATGTTGATCTTCAGTTCAACTTCGGTGACCTGATCGCCCTTGGGCTGCGCGCCGATATTGAACTGCACATCAACCTGCGGTGCATCGGTCCACTGATAAACATCAGGAGCATTGGGGTTCTCGACCGAGAGGTCTTTCACATATTGGGTGATGATCCCGGCGGCTGGCTGGTTGTCCACGCCATTTGCGCCTGCTTTGGGATCGTTAAGATCGGTGAGAATGTCGCCTTCTTCGGCCATGATCGGTTGGTCTTTCGTTGGTCTGGCAATTGTTCCTACGCTGTGGGAGCAAATACTAGGCCCGCAGCAAGGATAAGTTGAAGGCCGCGCGCCTAGCAGGGGTCGACCCTACAGGCAACAGATCGCGCGAACCTCGCGCTGCGGTAATCGCTTCTGCCTTCATCCTGAACCGATTGGCCGTTGGCGAATTGAACTTGAGGCCTATATAAGTGATCAGAACGCATCCCGTCGGCATGATTTTTCGTAAATTCGGGTAAGGATGCTTGTTTACATGCGTCCTGCACGTCAGAATGCGTGCGATTGAATGGCCACTTGTCTGGGGCCGGAAGGATATCTGGGTACTAACGTGGTTGAAATTATCGTCCTCGCCATGATTGCGGCCTTTCTGGGCCTGCGCCTCTATTCGGTGCTTGGCCGCCGGGCGGAGCATGAGGAAGAATCGATTCCGCAGCGTTTCGATCCTGCCGACCGCCCAGAAGCCAAAAACCCGCAGGCACCGCAAGCCGCGCAACCGACGCCTTTGCGTCCGGTCGAACTCGAAGGGGTTATGCCAGCGGTAGAGCGCGGCATCCGCGACATTGCCGGGGCAGACCGCAATTTCGACCTCGCCATGTTTATGGAGGGCGCAAAGGGCGCCTATGAAATGGTGCTCGAAGCGTTCTGGAACGGCGACCGCGATGCGCTTTCCGAATTGTGCGACGATGATGTCTATGAAGGTTTCTCCGCCGCGATCGACGCGCGCGAGGAAGCCGGACACACGCTTGAGAACAAGCTGATCCGGATCGAGGAAACCCGCATCCACTCCGCCTCGCTGGACAAGCGCATGGCGCGGATCGCGATCCTGTTCGTTGCTGACATCGCTGCGGTAACGCGCGACAAGGACGGCAATGTTGTCGCAGGTTCACTCGACGATGCGGTTGAAAGCCGCGACATCTGGACCTTCAGCCGCAATGTCGGATCGAGCGATCCCAACTGGGTGCTCGACGAAACCGACGAAGGTTAAGGGCGAGAGGGCTGACCGATGGCCCTCGTGCGCACTCCCGATAGAGACGTAATCCGTCTTCCCGGACCTGACAGCGTGGCAAAGCCTGCGCCCAATATGCGTTTGCGAGCCGGCGCGGTGCTGGCTTCGACCTTGCTCCTCGCTGCCTGCGTGCTGATACCCGAGGGCAGGCCGCCAGGCCCCGGCGTTTCGACGCCTCCTCCTGTCCCGACTGGGCCAACGGCTGCATTGACAGGTGTACAGCGCGGGCCGAGCGTGGGCGCGCTCGGTATCGGGCAAGCGGATGCAAGCACTGCGCTTGCCGGGTTTATCGATTCCTGCCCCCAATTGCTCCGCCGCGAAGATGCCAGCGGACTGGCCTATGGCGCCGATTGGCGGCCCGCATGCGAGGCGGCGGTGGGTTGGCCGATGCGCGATGCGCCGCGTTTCTTCCAGACGCATTTCGAAACCGCGCGCGTGGGCGATGGCAGCGCCTTTGCCACTGGCTATTTCGAACCCGAAATCAGCGGCAGCCGCACCCGCCGTACAGGTTACGAGGTGCCGGTTTACGCCATGCCCGATGATCTTGTGCGCGGCTGGCCTGTTGATACGCCGAGGTCCGAACGCACAGGCCGCGCGCCGCTGGGCCGCTATGACGCAAACGGCAATTTCGAGCTCTATCCCGACCGCGCTGCTATCGAAGATGGCGCGCTGGAAGGGCGCGTGCCGGTGATCGGATATGCGGCCGATCCGGTCGAGTTCTTCTTCCTGCAAATCCAGGGGTCTGGCCGGCTGATTACACCCGAAGGCGATGTGATCCGCATCGGCTATGCCGGACAAAACGGGCGCGGTTACACCGGCATTGGCGGCGTGATGCGCGAGCGCGGATTGCTGGGCGATGGACCGGGTCAATATCCCGGATCAATGCAGGGCATCATGGCCTATATCCGCGAGAACCCACAGGAAGGCCGCGAGTTGATGCGGCTCAACAAAAGCTGGATTTTCTTTCGCGAATTGACCGGCGACGGACCGCTGGGCGCGCTGGGTGTGCCTGTGCGGAGAGAGGCTTCGGTTGCAGCAGATCCGGCCTTTGTGCCGCTCGGCGCGCCGGTCTGGCTCGACCTTGACCGGAATGAGGCGGACGGGTTGTGGATCGCGCAGGATACGGGCGGCGCGATCAAAGGCGCAAACCGCTTTGACACATTCTGGGGCGCGGGCGCCGATGCGCGCGAAATCGCAGGCGGGATGAGCGGGCGCGGCCAAGCTCTGCTGCTGCTGCCCAAGGGCACCGTTGCACGTCTCAATTCCGACTGATGGGTATTCCGCGCGGACTTTCTGCTGAAGAGCAGGCTGCATGGGCGCGGCTGGCGCAAAGCGTGACGCCGATAGCAGGGCGCAGCATGCCGGGAATGCCGGAGAAAGCGCCGGTCATGCCTGCTGCTGCTCCGAAGCCTCCGGTCAAAGCCCCGCCCAAACGCGTCGCTGTGCAAGCTCGCCCGACTTTGCCAGCACCTGCGCCGCGCCCGGTGCGCTTCAACTCGCAGCTCGACTCGCATTGGAACCGGCGACTCAAGGCAGGCCAAGTCGCACCAGACTACACGCTCGACCTGCACGGCCATTCGCTCGATGCCGCCTATACGCGGGTGATGGACGGGCTCGATCAGGCGCGGGCCATGGGAGCGCGAGTTGTGCTGGTGGTTGCAGGGCGAGAACGTCCGGTTGATCCGGCGGATCGCGGGGCCAAGCGCGGGGCAATCCGCGCCAAACTGCTCGACTGGCTCGCGGTCAGCCATCACGCCGATTCCATCTCCGCCATACGAAGAGCGCACCAGCGCCATGGGGGCGAAGGTGCTCTCTATCTGGTGATGAAGCGGGGGTAGTCGGCGGCCCTAAACTGGCCAGCCGAACATCATCACATTCATCAGGCGTCCCGGCAGAGCAAAGGCGACAATGCCCGGGATCATCAGCGCGCCGAGATAGAGCCCGACAATCTCCTTCCTATGCGTCTTCATGTCGCCCTTGCGCGCTGAGCGGACAATCAGCCACGCCGCGCGGTATGTGACGGGGACGAAGATGTGAATCCAGCTCAGTGCCATGCCGTCATAGATGAACAGCGTCGATGTCGCCGTGATCACCATCAGCGCGACCCACAGCTTGCCCAGCTGCTTGTGCATCGCAGTGCCCTTGGGCGCGATCAGGAGGTAGAGGCCCAGCGGAACGCAAGGGATCACGGTGGTGACGTGAAACACGACCGCAATGTTGCGCAGATGCGGAAGGTCGGGCGCATAGCCGAACACAGCACGGGACAGCGCGAAGATGCACACAGCGGTCATCGCGGTGCCTGCGATCAGCACGAGCGCGCGGGTGAGCGGGGTGAGGTCGAATGCGCCCGCCGGACGGTGGAACGGGTTGATGAAGTTCGGGAGATTTGCGGTGAGTGTCTGGGTCATCGTGGCGGTCATCGTGTCCTCCTGTTTTCGTGTTGAGAACCACAATGGCGCAGGCCCATTCGCGGGCAATCGGGTTTGAAGGAACGGGCAAGCCTGTTCGTGAAAAGCGCGGCTTCCCCCCGATTTGCCGCTTTACGAAGCGCGAATGGGCGCTAGTTTCGCGCTGATGGACGCTGATAATATCCGGGCCAATTCACCAATGGACGACGCAAGAAGTCCTCAACTTGTGCGCAAGCTGATCATTGATCTGTCGATCATGACAGTCATCGGCGTGGTGCTTGCGCTGATCGGGCCGTTTGGAAGTTTCGGCGATCCGCTAGCGATCCGGCTGATCGTCTGGGTCGGCTTTTCTTACGCAGGATATCTGATCTACTCACCGGTCGGTTGGGTGGTGGCGAAGCTGTCGGTTTCGCTCGATCTGCCAGCTGTGTGGTTGTGGGTTGCGGGCACAATGATCGCGACTGTGCCGATGGCGATCATTGTGTGGTCGCTGAACATGCTCGGCCAGCCCGAATATTTCATTCCAAGCGCCCAGCAGGCCCTGCTTCACTATGCCTATGTGCTGGTGGTCGGCGGCGGGATTACATTGCTGTTCAACGTGATCCAGCGGCCCAAACCGGCATCGGCGCCAGCTTCCGCGCCGGCTGCTGAACCCGTGGAAGCGCCGCAGTCCAATCCGCTGTTCGACCAACTACCTGCCGAACTCGGCAGCGATATCATCGCGCTGGAGATGGAGGACCATTATGTCCGTGTGCACACCGCGCTGGGGTCGCAGCTGGTGCTGATGCGGCTGCGCGATGCGGCCGCGCATGTCTCTGCCATCGAAGGGCGGCAGGTGCATCGCAGCTGGTGGGTGGCGCGCGGCGCGGTCGAAGATGTGAAGCGCGAGGGACGCAATGTGCGGCTGGTCCTCGCGCGCGGGATCGAAGCGCCCGTCAGCCGCGCGCAGGTCAGCGAGCTGAAAGACGCTGGCTGGATCTGAGGCTCAGGCGGAGCGGCCAAAGCGCCTCTTGAGCGCCACCAATCCCGCGCCGAGCAGCGCAAAGAAGGCCGCCAGCACCACATTGTTGATGAGAAATTGCCCCCAGCCAAGCGACGGCGGGTCGAGGAAGAAATAGGCGTAGAAACCGGTCAGCTCCCCCAGCACCACGGCAAACGCTCCATAGGAAAGCGGCGGCACCATGATCGCTGGCACCGCGCCCAGACTGCCTGTCGATGGCGGTGTGAAGGCGAACCACCAGGCAATCACCGCCGCAGGAATGATCGTGTGGTGGAATTGATTGGTCACACGGTCAGCGCCGGTCGGGTGATGCTCCCCGGCCAGCAATCCCCAATAGACCAGCGCGATCACTGCGAGCATCGTAGCAAGCGAAGCCAGAACCTTGGGCGATACGCGCAGGCCAAATGCAATCGCCGCCATAACAATGCACGCACCGACATTGCCCCAGATCGTGAAGAACCGCAGCATCGCGCCGAGGTTCTCCATATAGGAGCCTTCGCCCAATGCCGGTTGCACCGCCAGAGCGGAGAAACTGGCAATGGCGATTGCGCCTGCGAACAGGCGTTGGCGGCTCGAATAATCAGATTCGGAAACGGTGTTGCTCATTGCTCTAGGCCTAATCCCTTCAAGCGCGCGCGGCGCGGATCATCGGGCGCATCACGGGCGAATGTTCGGTCCTGATCTCGCCCATGACTTCAAAACCGTAACGCTCATAGAGCGAGACATTGCGCGGATTTGACGATTCCAGATAGGCAGGCAGACCCGCCTCATCGACCACGGCGAGCGCGTGCTTCATCAAGGCTGCGCCCAATCCCTGACCCGTGGCGGCCGGATCGGCAGCAATCAGCGGCAGATACCAGCACGGCTCTTGCGGGTGATATTCCGCCATCTGCCCCATGAAAGCGCCGACTTCTTCCATCCGTTCGGGCGCAACGCTCTCGACGGCCAACGCCGCCATGCGCTCTGAATCGGGTTCGACGCCGGGCGGCAGCCACATCGCGGCGGCGCGCTTGCATGATGTCTCGAAGACGCTGCCATGGGCAAAGCCGTTGCCGCCGAACGCATCGACGAATTTGGGTTGGACCTCGAAATAGGTCGCAGGATCGGGCCAGACCCAGCGCGCGACCGGATCGGTTGCGAAGCCGAGCGTGATCGTGGCCGTGATGGCAGCGCGCCTGTTGTCCTGCGCGGCTATGACCTCTGGTGGCTGCACGATCCCTGTCTCCCTCTCGATTGGAGTGGGCATGATAGGCGCAGCCCCGGCGTGCGCAATGCCAAACGAAAGACCCCCGGCGCTCGCGATGGAGCACCGGGGGCCTCTTGCGACCTTGACCCAATCATGGATCAGGGTGGGGGGCTCGTTACGCTAAGCCTTATGCCGCTCAACCAAGGTCGAAGCGGTCGGCGTTCATCACCTTGGTCCATGCAGCGACGAAGTCTGCGACGAACTTCGCCTCTGCACCGTTCTCGGCATAGACTTCGGCTTGCGCGCGAAGCTGCGAGTTGGAACCGAAGATCAGGTCGGCGCGGGTCGCAGTGTATTTCTGCGCGCCGCTGGAACGGTCGGTTCCGACATATTCCTCGTCACCGCTGCCATCGACCGGAGTCCACTTGGTCCCCATGTCGAGCAGGTTGGTGAAGAAGTCGGTGGTCAGCTGGCCAACACGGTCAGTGAAGACGCCGTGGCTGGTGTTGCCGCTATTCGCACCCAGAACACGCAGTCCGCCGACCAGCACGGTCAGTTCGGAGATCGACAGGCCCAGCAGGTGCGCTCGGTCGATCAGCATGTCCTCGGTCTTCACGCTGGCTTTGGTCCGCATATAGTTGCGGAAGCCATCGGCAAATGGCTCAAGCGGTTCGAAGCTTTCTGCATCGGTCTGCTCGTCGCTCGCGTCACCGCGGCCACCGGCAAACGGCACCGAGATGCTGTGACCTGCGTCCGCAGCCGCCTTTTCAACCGCAGCCGAACCGGCGAGCACGATGGCGTCTGCCACAGAGAGATCACCACGCAGCTCTTCGATCTTGGCAAGAACCTTGGACAGTTCAGCCGGATCGTTGGCCGCCCAGCCATTTTGCGGCGCAAGGCGCACACGCGCACCATTGGCGCCGCCGCGATGGTCGGTGTTGCGATACGTCGAAGCCGAAGCCCAAGCCGCTTTGACCAGCTCGCTGACGCTCAAGCCGCTGGAGAGAATGGCGTCCTTGAAACGGGCGACTTCTGCATCCGAAGGCGTAGTGCCAGCGGGAACCGGATCCTGCCAGATCAGGTCTTCTGCGGGCACTTCGGGGCCGTGATAGCGAACTTTCGGACCCATATCGCGGTGGCACAGTTTGAACCATGCGCGTGCGAATGCATCGTCGAGCTGTTCAGGGTTCTGGTGGAAACGCTCCGAAATCTTGCGGTAATCCGGATCCATTTTGAGCGCCATGTCGGCGGTCGTCATCATGGTCGGAACCTTCTTGCTCGGATCGCGCGCATCGGGTGCCATGTCCTCTTCGGACTGGTTGATTGGCTGCCATTGCTGCGCACCAGCCGGGCTTTTCACCAGCTCGTAATCGTATTTGAACAACAGGCGGAAGTAGTCGTGGCTCCACGAGGTCGGGTTGTTCGACCATGCGCCTTCGATGCCCGACGTGGTGATGTTGCCTGCGTCGATCTCGGCCTGATCGGTGAGCCAGCCAAACGCCTGATTGTGGAGCGTTTCGCCTTCGGGGGCGGTGCCGAACGTGTCTGATGGTGCAGCACCGTGCGCTTTGCCGAATGCGTGGCCGCCAGCGGTCAGCGCGACGGTTTCCTCGTCATTCATCGCCATGCGAGTGAAGGTTTCGCGCATATCGCGAGCCGAAAGGAGCGGATCGGGATTGCCGCCCGGACCTTCAGGATTGACGTAGATCAGACCCATCTGGATCGCCGCAAGCGGGTTCTCCAGAGCCAGTTCCTTGTCCGGCTGAATGCGGGTTTCGGCGCCCGTATCGACCCACAGGCTTTCGGTGCCCCAATAGACTTTTTCGGGCTCATAGACGTCTGCGCGTCCGCCGCCGAAGCCAAAGACGGGTCCGCCCATGCTTTCAATCGCGACGTTACCGGCGAGGATGAAGAGGTCGGCCCAGCTGATCGCTTTGCCGTATTTCTGCTTGATCGGCCACAGCAGGCGGCGCGCCTTGTCGAGATTGCCATTGTCGGGCCAGCTGTTGAGCGGTGCAAAGCGCTGTTGGCCAGAGCCGCCGCCACCACGGCCATCGCCGGTGCGATAGGTGCCGGCTGCGTGCCAGGTCATGCGGATGAAGAAGGGGCCATAGTGGCCATAATCTGCCGGCCACCAGTCCTGACTGTCGGTCATGAGCGCGGTCAGGTCAGCCTTGAGCGCGTCGTAATCGATGGTGTTGAAGGCCGCCACATAGTCAAAGTCTTCGCCATAGGGGTTGGCCGACTTGCCCTGCTCGGTCAGGATGTCGAGCTGGGTCGCCTCGGGCCACCAATCCTTGTTGGTCCGTCCGTGCAGCGAGCGCGTTGCGCCGTCGCCGCTGAAAGGACATCCGCCGCTAATTTCACCTGTCTTAGCATCCATTTTGGGAATTCTCCTGTTGTCGATAGACTCGGACCTATCCGAGCATGATGACAACACAATGATGGAATTCCCGTAATCAGTCCAATCGATTAATTCGTGGCTATTGATTGACAGAAGCGATTGATGCGGTGGGCGCTTTTTCGCTTGGTCTTGCAGGCTTTTCGCCATGCGCGCCCATCGCGCCCTTGTGGCGGAATGCTCCGGACAGCGCGAGGAAGCGCTTTTCAAAGAAATGGTAGGAAAGCGGTGCGACGATGCAGAGCAGGATGAGGCCCATGCCTGCATTGAGCGGCCACAATTGACCGGGTGCACGGCCGGGTCCGGTGGCAAGGAAAAAGCCCTGCCACATATAGAGCCCGTATGAGATCTTGCCGGTATAGGCGAGCGGGCCATATTCGAGCGCGCTAACGATCCGGCCCTTCTGGTTATGCGCGATCCAGCACACCAGCAGCACCGCGCCGAGCACACGCAAAGTTTCGTCGAGCGGCTTGGGCAGCAGCCCCAGCACGATGCTGTGCAGGAACAATGCCGCCGCCAGCCACAGAGCGCCGCGCGAGGCGAGGAGAGCGTTGGCGCGCGCATAAGCGCTGCCGTTCACGACAATTGCAGCTGCGCATCCCAGCGCGATCCACGATCCGGCAAAGATGCTCCAGCGGGCGACGAAATAGGCGGCGTTCACTTCCTCGATCCGCATCACGACTGCGAGCAGGCAAAGGCTGATCGCGGTGCCAAGTAGGATGTGCACCAGCGCCCGATTGAAGTTGAACTTGTAGAGAAACAGCAGCGCGGCTGGCCAAAGCAGGTAAAAATGCTCCTCGACCGACAGCGACCATGTGTGGCCGAGGATGGATGAGTACCATTCGCGCGGGATGAAGCTGGTGTTGAAGGTCGCGGCAAAGATCAGCGACGGCGTACTGGCCACCGGCCAGATGTAGACATCGACAAACCATGTCAGCAGCACGCACAGAAAATAGAGTGGCAGGATGCGCAGCGCGCGGCGGATGTAGAACCCTTTGAGCGAGACGCTGCCAGTTGCCTCGTGCTCCTTGATCAACAGGCTCGTGATCAGAAAGCCGGAGAGGACGAAGAAGATTTGCACGCCGGTCGTGCCGGAGATGATCGGAGCAGCGCGCTCGCTCAACCAACCGGCATTTTGCGCGGTGGCATAGATGCCAAGATGCGTGAGGATGACGAAGATCACGGACAAAGCCCGCAGCCCGTCAAACCCCTTGATCTTGGTCACTTGCCATCTCCCCCGCGCGCATGACGCGCCTAGCGAGGGTCCGCCCTAGCGAAACGTGGTTACCAAGAGGCTAATTTCGCGGTGTTTTGTCGCGAGCGACGCGTTCTGAAATGCCGGAGCTTTCCAGTTCGGCGATCATGCCCATCACCTGCTGATGGACCGGGCCGATTTCGGCCTCAATCGCGCGATAAGCTGCAGCGATTTGCGGGGTTAACTGCGCAAGCCGCGTTAGCTGCTCGCGGCCCAGCGGAGTAACACGCAGCACAAAGCGGCGCTTGTCAGCAGGGTCGGCGCTGCGTTCGATAAAACCGAGCTCGATCAGTTTGGGCAGCTTTTGCATCACGATCTGGTGCGATCGATCCAGCTTGGCCGCAAGGTCAGAGGCGCTCGCCGGCTCGCATGCGGCCAGCGTCTCCATCACAGAGCAAGACTTGACGGGAATCTTCACTTCGGCAGCAGCGAACAGCGCCTGCGTCTGTTCAGCGATAAGGTCGCTCAGCCGCTCGGCTTGGCGGCCCAAAAAGCTCAGATCATCAAGGCCGGATTTGCTGCTGTTGCTGCTCATTGCGTCCTTTCAAAGACCTGTCGCTCGCCATCAGAGTAGATTCTGGAGATGCCGGTTATCGCGTCATCATCACCCAGCAATTCGATCCGGTAATCGTCTGTACCCTCTACGGCAAACAGCTTTTCGCCGAGCGGGGTCAGTCGCAATTCGTAGCGACCTCGCCATTTGTAGCTCAATCCTTCGCCATCGAAAACAAGCTCGCGCCCTTCATATTCACCAGCGGCTTTGCGCAACCATGATGCAGGCAGCGACAGCGGCGCTTTGGCTGCGCGCGCTTCGACCAGCGCCCAGTCGAGCGCAGCGCTGGGTGTCTGTGCTGCAAGCGTCTCGAGCATAGTGACATGCGACGTTTCGAGCGCGCGATGAGAGGCAACGCGGAGGTCTGGCGTAACCCCGACGCCTTCGAACTCACCGCCATTGGGACCGCGCATCTCGCCAATCGGGATCTGGATGAAGAAACCGTCATTAAGCGCAAACCGGTCGACTGGATGGCCTCCGCCCGAGGTTTGCGCGCCGATTATGGTCGCTCGGCCTGTCTGCTGGAGCGAGAAGGCCATCCATTCGGCTGCCGAGAAGGTGACAGTGCTGGTCAGAATATGGATCGGCTTTTGGCTGTCCCTTGCGCCAGGCAGAGCGCTCAGGACCCACTGCCCGCGCTCGATCCGCTTGCCTCCTTCATTGTAGTAATATGAGACAAGCAAAGTGTCCTTGTCCGCTGGGAAAAAGTGGCTCGCGATCAGCTGACCAAGATCGTTATATCCACCATTGTTGTAGCGAAGGTCGATGATCAGCCCATCCGAGTTTTCGAGCAGTTTGAGCGCCGCGCTCGCAGTGGCAAAGGCGAGGTCCGGATCGCTGAAATTGTCGAAGCGCAGATATCCGATATTCCCTGCGAGCAGACGCACCGACTGGAAGCCGTAATTGCCAGCCTTGTCGCTCAACTCGCTATATTCCACCGTCGAAGCGCTGCCGGGTTCTTCGATCCCGACGATGAAATGAGGATCGCCGCTCGCTGCGATCAGAGCTTCAGTGAGTGCCCGCGCAAACGCGTCGCGCTCGCTCGCGTCTGACGATTGTGCGGCGGAACGGACCGCCTCCATTATCGCCGGGACATTGGCTGGAAAGACGTAATTGCCCTGCAGCGCCGTTTCGATTGCCGCCAATTGCGTCTCTTGATCGGAGGCAGTGGCGGCAATTGGAGCAGGAGCAGCGGTGCCCTCCTGTGCCGCGGCAAAGCTGGTCGGGGCGAGCAGGATAGCTGGGAAGAGAAGCTTGGTGAGCGGAAGCATGGGGTCAGTCCTTTGCCAGCGAATGTTGGAGGGTCGCTATATCATGCAATATGTTGCGCAATATATTGTAAGAGTCAACCCAACCGCCGCGTATCTCATGCTTGGCGAACGAACCATTCGGGCCTAGAAAAGTGCGGTCTGACCACGGCGAAGGGAGGCTCGCACCGATGGAATTGCTCGCAAATTCGCAGCTTCGCTGGGAGCGTTACACCGGCAATCCCGAGCAGCAAGACCGCTCCTTCAATTGGCCGATCGACTATTCCGGCGCGATTCTCGACATTCGCGACGATGGCCATGTCGAGGTGCTCTATCGCTGGGCGCCAAACAGCTATTGCCATTTTCACCGCCACACAGCGCCAACATCCTCGATCGTTCTCGAAGGGGAGTTGCATGTGACCGATGTGATCGACGGGGAACTGCAAGAGGTGCGGGTGCGCAAGGTGGGCGACTGGTCGCACAGCCCGCACACAGAGGATCACATGGAAAAAGGCGGCCCCGAAGGCGCGCTGGTCCTGTTCCAAATCCACTCGGTCGATGGAGTCCTGTCGCAGCGGATCGATCGCAAAGGCAATGTACGTAACACGATCACCATCGATGATTTACGCCGCAAAGCTGGGGCGGTGGTCTAACCCGCCTTTTCGAACACCACGACGTCCTGGAACCAGTAACCAGGGCGCTCTTTCCAGTAGCCAGGGATGTATTCGGCGATGCTCAAACCGGCTTCGACAACTGCGCGGTCAAAGGCGGCTTTGCGCACGCCGATGGCGTCTTCGGGCACTTTGGCTGCCTTGATCGTGAAGAACTCGTCCGAGCCATATGCGGGGACGTCGTATTTCCACATTTCTTCGGGCTGCGGATAGTAAACGCTGGTGGCAGAGGTGCGGCCCGCCAGCGTCGCATCGTAATGCTCGTCCATGATGAAGAAGGTGATCATCGCCTTCCCGCCCGGCTCAAGCACGCGGCCCAGCTCTTTGAGGTAGAAGAAGAAATCGTCTTCGGAAAAATGGGTCCAGACCGAAAGCGCGCTGGCGAAGTTGAAGCTGGAATCGTCAAACGGCCAAGCTGTGCGTTCCGCGCCTGCATCGCTGGCATAGGTCGCATTGTGGACCGGCAGATGGACGAAGCTGGTGCGGGGATCGTCGCCGTAAGCCTTGCGGCACACATCAATCGCATCGGGCATCACGTCGAGCCCGACATAGGCATCGGCAGCGGTCATTTGCGGTTTCATCGCCAGATACAGCCGCCCGATACCGCAGCCGATATCGAGCATCTTCATCGCGCCTTCGGGTCGCAGCCGGTGGAACAATCCCTGAAACAGCCCGAGCGTAAAGCACCACTCGCTGTAAGTGATCGTGCCATAGCCATTGGCCCAGCGCGTTTCAGGATCGGGGATCTCGCCGACCGTATGGACGCGCGAGAGATAGCCGGGCTGGATCGCGCGATAGCGCCGCTCCAGATGCGCGAGCCGCTTCATATCGAACCGCCGCTTGATACGGTTGAGCATTCAAAGTTCCCCTCGTCAGGCCGCTATCCCGGAATTGGCGGGCAGGGCCGGAAATTCGTCGCAGCGCCTAAACACATTGCCTTGCGGAATGCCACGGGAATTAGCGCCCGGTCTGCGCGCGGTGGAGCAGTTTCTGGTCCGCCAGCACCAGCGCCATCATCGCTTCGACCACCGGCGTGCCGCGAATGCCGACGCAGGGGTCGTGGCGGCCTTTGGTGACGACTTCGGTCGCCTCGCCGTTGGATGTGATCGACTGCACCGGCGTCAGGATCGAGGAGGTTGGCTTGAACGCCACGCGGCACACGACCGGCTGACCGGTGGAGATGCCGCCTGCGGTGCCGCCTGCATGGTTGCTGGCGAAGACCGGTTTGCCATCTTTGCCCGGTGACATTTCATCGGCATTCTGCTCACCGGTGAGCCGCGCGGCTTCGAAGCCGTCGCCGATCTCCACGCCCTTGGTCGCGTTGATGCTCATCATCGCGGCGGCCAGCTCGCTGTCGAGCTTGGCATAGACCGGCGCGCCCCAGCCGGCAGGCACACCTTCGGCCACGCATTCGACAACAGCGCCGAGTGAAGAGCCAGCCTTGCGCGCGGCATCGACCTTTTCTTCCCAGCGCTTTGCCGCCCAGCTGTCGGGGCAAAAGAACGGGTTCTGGCCGATATTGTCGTAATTGATCGCGTCGCGCTCGATCCTATCGCCGCCCAGCTCGCACACAAAGGCGGTGAGTTTGACCTCGGGGATGATCAGCCGCGCAACCGCGCCTGCCGCTACCCGCGCCGCTGTCTCACGCGCGCTCGACCGGCCGCCGCCGCGATAGTCGCGGATGGAGTATTTGGCGTCATAGGTGTAATCGGCATGTCCCGGGCGATAGGACTTGGCGATCTCGGAATAGTCTTTGGAGCGCTGATCGGTGTTCTCGATCATCAGATGGATCGGCGTGCCGGTTGTGACCTGCACGCCTTCTTCATTGTCGAACACGCCCGACATGATCCGCACCTGATCGGCCTCGCGCCGCTGCGTGGTGTATTTGCTTTGCCCCGGTTTGCGCGCGTCGAGAAAGGGCTGGATGTCCTTTTCGCGCAGCGGCAGCCCCGGCGGCACTCCGTCGAGCACCACGCCAAGGCCGGGTCCGTGGCTTTCCCCCCAAGTCGTAAAGCGCAGGACGCGCCCGAAAGTGTTGAAGCTCATGCGCGATGCCTTAGCGGATGACGCGGATGAGTCGAGATGCGGCGCGCCTCCGTTGCGATTTTCCTACTCGCAGATGCGACGATATGGTGCCCTTCTATGGTGAGCGGTGTCGGGCACAATTTGAACAGGCTGGAGGTTGGCGCGGGCGTTTTGGGTGGAGCGAAAGTGAAAGGTTACACTTGCGAGCGCAGATATCCCCGAAAGCCTTTGTGCTTCAACGCTTTGCAGGCAGGGCAAAGTTTTTCAAAAGCTATGGGTGCGCGGTCCAAGTCTCCCGCTCCCTTTTGCAATGACGATAACCGAACCGCGCCTCTGGCATTGCCCCGCGCAATCGGCCAAGAACAAAGCATGATTGCAAAGCTATCAGGACGGCTCGACGAGACCGGCGAAGACTGGGCCATCGTCGATGTGCAGGGCGTGGGCTATCTGGTCCACTGCTCGGCGCGGACACTGGCGGCATTGGGTGATGTGGGAGAAGCCTGCACCGTCCACACCGACTTGCAAGTGAGCGAGAACGACATGCGCCTGCTCGGCTTTGCCGAAAGCGCCGAACGCGACTGGTTCCGCTTGCTCACACAGGTGCAGGGCGTGGGGAGCAAGGTCGGTCTTGCGATCCTGTCTGCGCTCTCGACCGGCGAGCTGCGCGATGCCTGCGCTGCGGGCGATGCGGCAAGCGTGGCGCGCGCCAATGGCGTGGGGCCGAAGCTGGCAGGCCGGATCGTCAACGAGCTGAAGGACAAGGCTGGAGCTTTGCCGGGCGGCGGAATGGCTGGGGTGGCTGTTGGCGCGATCAGCGCTGCGGGCGGAGCAAGCGCCGACGCGGTAAGCGCGCTCGAGAACCTGGGCTTCAAGCCAGCCGTCGCAGCGCAAGCCGTAGCGCGCGCGCAAGCGGAACTGGGCGAGGATGCCTCCGAAGGCGACCTGATCCGCGTGGCATTGAAGAGGGCGGCGGGATGACCGCACGTACAGCCTCCTGCCAATGCGGCGAGCTGACCGCGGCCTGCACAGGCGAACCCGTGGCGGTTTCGGTGTGCCATTGCCTCGCCTGCCAGAAGCGCAGCGGCGCGCCGTTCGCGGCGCAGGCGCGCTTCGCCAAGGACTGCGTTGCGTTTGCAGGCCAGTCCAAGACATGGGAGCGGCGCGGGGATGAAGGCGCGCTGTGCACCAACCACTTCTGCCCGAACTGCGGCTCGAATGTGTGGTTCACTGTCGACATCCAGCCCGATGTGATCGCAGTGCCAGTTGGCGCCTTCGCCGATCACGCCTTCCCGCCGCCGCAATACTCCGTCTATGAAGATCGCCAGCACAGCTGGGTCGCGCTGGTCGGTGACGATATCGAGCATTACGATTGAGCCTGGCCCTATGGAGTTCCCAGCAATGAAATACCTCTTCCTCATCCCCGCACTGGCATTCGCTGCACCGCTCGCGGCACAGCAGGCGAACCTTGAAGCCTTTGAAACCGGCCCCGTATTCGAAGATTTCGGCCCCCACGCGCCGGTCCCCGATGCCAAGCCGATTGCCAGCCTCGAACGCTTCCAGATCGCCTTTGACGTGGCGCGCAAGGCGGAGGACGGGGCACGCAATCGCGGGTTTGAGAGCGCCGCCCGCTTCATCAACATGCATGTTGCCGCTGGCGTGCTCGAAGACCGGATCGACCTCGTTGTCGTTGTCCACGGCAGCGCGGTGCACGATCTCGTTTCAGGCGAGGGCAACGGCTCCGAAGCGATGGTGCGCGCGATGCTCGATCACGGCGTGCGCTTCGTCGTCTGCGGGCAGAGCGCTGCGGCCTATGGTGTAACCGCCGATGCACTGATCGAAGGCGTCGAGATGGAGCTCTCCGCCATGACCGCCCACGCACTGCTCCAGCAAGACGGCTACACGGTGAACCCGTTTTGAGTGACGAGGAGCCTCTTCACTCCGGCACCCGCAAGCCAGACGATCCCGATGCGGCATTGCGGCCAAAGAGCCTGGCTGAGTTCATCGGGCAGGAGGCTGCGCGCGATAACCTGCGGGTCTTCATCGACAGCGCCAAGTCGCGCGGTGAAGCGATGGATCACACGCTGTTCCACGGTCCTCCGGGGTTGGGTAAGACCACGCTCGCGCAGATCGTGGCGAACGAGTTGGGGGTGGGCTTCCGCGCGACTTCCGGCCCGGTGATCGCCAAGGCTGGCGACCTCGCCGCGCTGCTCACCAATCTTGAACCGCATGACGTGCTCTTCATCGACGAGATCCACCGGCTCAATCCGGTGGTCGAGGAAGTGCTCTATCCGGCGATGGAAGACCGCGCGCTCGACCTCATCATCGGCGAAGGCCCGTCGGCGCGCAGCGTGCGGATCGATCTGCCGCCCTTCACTTTGGTTGGAGCCACCACGAGGCAAGGACTGCTGACGACGCCTTTGCGTGACCGGTTCGGCATTCCGGTGCGGCTGCAGTTCTACAGCCATGACGAGCTCGATCTGGTGGTGACGCGCGGGGCGAGACTGTTGGGGCTCGACATCGACACAGCGGGCGCGCGCGAGATCGCGCGGCGCTCGCGCGGGACGCCGCGTGTGGCAGGCAGGTTGCTGCGCCGCGTGCGCGACTTTGCTCATGTCGATGGCGATGCCAAAGTCACCCGCGCAATGGCCGATGCGGCGCTCACAAGGCTCGAGATTGACCGGCTTGGTCTTGATGCGATGGATCGCCGCTATCTCACCATGATCGCGACGACCTATAAGGGCGGCCCGGTCGGAGTGTCGGCCCTATCAGCAGGCCTTTCAGAACAGCGTGATACGGTCGAGGAAGTGATCGAGCCCTATCTGATCCAGCTCGGATTGCTCGCGCGGACTGAGCGCGGACGGATGCTCAACGATGCTGGATGGGAACATCTGGGACTCGGGAAGCCCGCGCCGCGCAGCGCTTCGCAAACTGACGATCAGGCCAGTGATCAAGGCAGCATGTTCGACGAAAACGGCTAACAACTACGCGTTTTTCGGTATCAAAACGGGACAGCGCCCCCGAAAAACGGCCAATTTGCGCCGTTGCAGAGCGTTAGCCAGCTCCAAACATGGTTAACCTCATTGATGTGAACCACTCTTCAATCCCAAGACACCATATGGAATCGGTGAAGGTGCAGATGGGCTGCATCTAGCCGGCTACAGACAAACAAGGTTTGGATCACATGTCGATCAAGATGGTGTCAGCAAAACTCGCGGCCACAGCCGCCGGTATCGCTCTGTTACAGGGCGGTGCTGTGCGAATGGCCGAGCCGATGAATACCGACCAGCCGCGGTTCACCACCGACGCTGAAGGTAAGCTCGTCGAGACTGCGCCGTTGGCAGTTGTTCAGCCGCAACCCGCAGCGCCCATCGCTGAGCCGCTTTACGTGAAGACGGATCTGCCGCGCACCCGCGAAATTCCGCCTCTTCCGGAACCCGAGACGCGCCGTCGCCGCATCGTTGATCGCACGATTGAATGCCAACCGATTGGCGGCGGTTTCGGTGGAGGCGCGGGAGCCTATCAGACGGCTGCGCAATCTGCGCCGCTGCCTGCGGGTGCTTCGCGCGCCTATTACGACGCAGCAGAATGCCCACCGATTTCGCAGGTTGCCTATGCGCCTGCCCCGCTTCCCCCGCTTCCGCCCGTTCGCGGCGGCGGCGGCTTTGGCGGCGGCCCGGTAGTCGTTGGCGGTAGCGGCGGCTTTGGCGGCGGCGGCGGTTTCTTCGGCGGCTTCTTTGGCGGCGGAGGCGGGTCTTCGGGCGATGTCTCGGTCACCACGACCACAACCACTTCGGGTGGCTCCGGCGGTTCGGGTGGTTCTTCCGGTGATGTCAGCTCCAGCTCGGGCGGTTCGAGCACAAGCACCAGCGGTGGCAGCACCAGCACGTCTGGCGGCACCACTGGCGGTTCGTCGAGCGGCATCAATATCGACATCAACATCGATAACTCGACCTCGTCGGGCACGATCTCTTCGACCACCGGTGGTTCGGGAACGATTTCGTCGACCACAGGCGGCGTGACTTCGACGTCCTCGACTGGTTCGATCAGTTCCTCGACCGGTCAGGTCTCGTCTTCTTCATCGACCGGTTCGGTGTCGTCGAGCACGGGTGCGGTTTCGAGCACCTCTTCGACCAGTTCGGGTAACGTATCGAGCTCGACAGGCGCAGTATCCAGCTCAACTGGCGGCGTGTCGTCGAGCACCGGAGCGGTCTCGAGTTCGACCGGCGGCGTTTCAAGCTCTTCCGGCAACGTGTCGAGCAGTACCGGCGGTGTCTCGAGCTCTTCGGGCGATGTGTCGAGCAGCACCGGCGGTGTCTCAAGCAGCACGGGCGCGGTTAGCTCCTCGACCGGTGCAGTTTCGAGCACGACCACTGGCAGCGTTTCTTCGTCCACGTCGGGCGATGTTTCGTCCTCATCTTCGGGCAACGTTTCATCCTCGACTTCGACCTCGGGTGACGTTTCGAGCTCGACTTCGACCTCAGGTGACGTTTCCAGCTCAACCTCGACTTCCGGCGGTAACAGCAGCGGCAGTTCGTCGTCGTCGAGCTCAAGCTCTTCGTCGTCTTCCAGCTCAAGCTCGGGCGGTAGCACCGGTGGCAGCACGAGCGGCGGCACAACCGGCGGATCGACGTCTTCGTCTTCCAGCTCGTCGTCTTCCTCGTCGAGCAGTTCGTCCAGCGGTGGCAGCAATGGTGGTTCGACTGGTAATCCGGGCACAACGACCGGCGGCGGCAGCTCGTCAAGCTCCTCTTCGTCCAGTTCGTCTTCGTCGAGCTCCAGCTCGGGCGGTGCGACTTCGGGCGGTAGCTCGGGCGACATGACCAGCTCGACCAGCTCATCCTCGTCTTCGAGCAGTTCCTCGTCGTCTTCGTCCTCGTCGGGTGGTTCAGCCAGCTCTTCGGGCGGCGCAAGCTCGGGCGGTAGCTCCAGCTCTTCTTCGAGCGGTTCCTCTAGCGGCTCCAGCTCGGGCGGCAGCACCAGCTTTGGCGGTACGTCTTCGAGCTCGAGCACGTCCTCAACTTCGTCGAGCTCCAGCTCGTCAGGCGGCTCCACCGGCGGTTCGTCGAGCTCGTCGGGCAGCAGCTCGGGTAGCTCCAGCTCATCGGGCGGTACTTCGGGCGGTTCGACCAGCTTTGGCGGAACCAGCTCCAGCTCCTCCTCGTCCAGCTCTTCGTCCTCGTCGAGTTCGTCGGGCGGCAGCACTTCGAGCTTTGGCGGAACCAGCAGCTCTTCTTCCTCGGGTTCGTCTTCGTCGAGCTCTTCGGGCGGCACTTCCAGCTTTGGCGGCACCACATCGTCAAGCAGCTCTTCCTCCTCGTCGTCGAGCTCAAGCTCCTCGTCGGGCAGCAGCAGCGGCGTCGATGTTCCCGCGCCGCCGATGATGATCCTGTTCGGCCTCGCCGCCGCAGCGATCATCGGACGCCGCAAGCGCAAGGGCGAAGGCGCTCCGGCAGAAGCTTAAGAGCTTACAGGCACACACAAAAAGGGCGGCTTCCCGATATGGGGAGCCGCCCTTTTGCATTGCGGTGGGCCGGGTCAATTCAAGGACCGTTTCCATTCTCCCTGCCGATACCACTGAGTGACCACGTATTTGTGGCCCGTCATCACGGGTAAGGCGGCATGCCTAGTGTGCGCGTTTGGTCGCCCGCGCCGGTCCATATTGTTCCAGGTGATGAGCATTCCGGGCTTGGGCGCAACTGAAAGATCAAGGCTGGGGAACTCGGTCTCGCCGCCCGCATCGACAGCATTGAGATAGACCATCGCGGTCCAGCTTCGCTGCCCGCCGCGAAGCCGCTCGCGCTGCCAGTGTTCGCGTTCCTCGCGAAAGTAGTCCTTGTGATGGCGATATTGCTCGCCCTCGCGATAGCGCTGGCCCTGAATTGTCTCTGCGTGGCTTCGATCAATGCCCAGCGCATCGTCGATCTTGCGGCCAAGAGCGATTGTTTCAGCGGCGTCCTGAGAAAAGAAATGAGTGGAGCTGGTACGAATGCCCGTTGTGTCCCGCTCTTTGAACAAGGGCGAAGGTTGGATGCGGGATTCGATCACGCTGATGAGCTGGTCGCAGTCCTCACCGGTCAGGAATGATGGCCAAACAAAAAGTTCGGCGTTTGAACCACCGCGCTCCTCGACCAATGGGTTGGCGCGAAGCCGCGCGCTCACATTCTTGCCGATCTGGGCAAGCGCTGCAGGATCGGCCATCGGATCGATCCTTGGCCGCTTGAGCAGACTCGCAAGACGACGGAGAATTGCCATTGAGGCGATGCTGGCTACCGTTCAGTCATGCGCGATCGGTCCGCCCGCTTCCTGCCAGGCGAGGATCCCGCCTTCGAGGTGCGTCGCCGGCTCACCCGTATGCGCCGCGAGTCGCTCGGCAGCGATGCGCGAACGGCGGCCTGAACGACAATAGATCACGACCTCGCGCCCGTCGCTTAGGTCGAGCGTGGCAGGATCGAAGCTGTCGAGTGCGATGTGTTCGGCACCCGGGATCACGCCCTGTGCAGTTTCGTCATCGCGGCGCACATCGATAAGCCGGACATCTCCCGAAGCGATTTTCTCGCGGAGCTGCGCGGCGGTGAGGTCAATTATTGCTGCCTCAACCGCTTCACTATCGCGCTCAGTTTGCGCGACCGCCAGTTCCATCCCCGGTAGCGGACTTGCACCTTTGTCGCCGTCGCCACCATCTCCCGGAGCGCAGGCAGCTAGCGCGAACAGAGCGAGAGACAGTGGGACGAAACGCATCGGAATGCTCCTTTAGGCAGCCAGTTTGCGCAGCACGTAATGGAGGATGCCGCCATTGCGGTAATACTCCATCTCGTTCGCCGTATCGATCCGGCAGAGCGCGTTGAAGCTGAAGGTCGTGCCATCCTTGCGGGTGACTTCGACCTCGACATCCTGACCCGGGGTCAAGTCAGCCAGACCCTTGAGCGAGAAGGTGTCGTCCGAAGTCAGACCGAGCGAGTTGCGCGAGGCGCCATCTTTGAACTGCAGCGGCAGTACGCCCATGCCGACAAGGTTGGAGCGGTGGATGCGCTCAAAGCTTTCGACGATCACAGCGCGCACACCCAGCAAGATCGTGCCCTTGGCTGCCCAGTCGCGGCTCGAACCAGTGCCGTATTCCTTGCCGCCGACTACGATCAGCGGAGTGCCGTCAGCCTTGTGCTTCATGGCCGCGTCGTAGATCGGCATCTGTTCGCCATTATAGGTGGTCTCGCCGCCTTCGACACCGGGAACCATCTCGTTCTTGATGCGGATATTGGCGAAGGTGCCGCGCATCATCACATCGTGGTTGCCGCGGCGCGAGCCGTAGGAGTTGAAGTCCTTCTTCGCGACCTGATTGCTCTTCAAATACGAACCGGCGGGCGAATCTTCCTTGATCGCACCAGCGGGCGAGATGTGATCGGTCGTGACCGAATCGCCGAGGATCGCGAGCGGCTTTGCATCGATGATGTCGGCAATCGCGTCGGGCTCCATGCCCATGCCTTCGAAATAAGGCGGGTTTGCGATGTAGGTTGAGCCTGCACGCCATTGATAGGTGTCTGACGGCTCAACCGTGATCGCCTGCCAGTGCTCATCGCCGTCATAGACGTTGGCATAGCGCTTCACGAACATCGAACGATCGATATTGGCCGCGCGGTGTTCGGCGACTTCGGCGTTGGAGGGCCAAAGATCGGCGAGCATCACATCGTTGCCGTCCTGGTCCTGACCAAGTGGCGTGGTGGTGATGTCTTCGGTGACGGTGCCTTTGAGTGCATAGGCGACAACCAGCGGCGGCGATGCGAGGAAGTTCGCGCGCACATCCTGACTGACGCGGCCTTCGAAGTTGCGATTGCCCGACAGCACGCTGGCCGCGACGATATCGTTGCCATTGATCGCCTTGCTGATCGGCGGAGCGAGCGGGCCGCTATTGCCGATGCAGGTGGTGCAGCCATAGCCAACAAGGTCAAAGCCGATCGCGTTGAGATCGTCCTGAAGCCCTGATTTGACGAGGTAGTCGGTCACAACCTGCGAACCCGGCGCGAGCGAGGTCTTCACCCACGGCTTTGGCTTCATGCCGCGCTCGTTTGCCTTCTTGGCGACGAGGCCGGCGGCGATCAGCACGTCGGGATTGGAGGTGTTGGTGCAGCTCGTGATCGCCGCAATCACAACATCGCCGTCGCCAATATCGTGGTCCTTGCCTTCAACAGCAGTACGGACAGGCGCGTCCTTCTTGTAGATCGTCTTGAGGTCGGAGTTGAACAGCTCGTCAACCTCGGGAAGGATCACGCGGTCTTGCGGGCGCTTGGGCCCGGCGAGGCTGGGAACGACCGAAGCGACATCGAGTGCCAGCGTGTTCGAGAAGACCGGCTCATGCGCCGGGTCGAACCACATGCCTTGCTCTTTCGAGTAGGCTTCGACGAGAGCGATCTCGTCTTCGCTGCGGCCGGTAAGGCGCATATATTCGATCGTCTTGTCATCAATGCCGAAGAACCCGCAAGTCGCGCCATATTCGGGTGCCATGTTCGCGATGGTCGCGCGGTCGGCGAGGGTGAGGCTGGCAACGCCTTCGCCGTAGAATTCAACAAAGCGGCCCACCACGCCGACTTCGCGCAGCATCTGCACGCAGGTCAGCACGAGGTCGGTTGCGGTCACGCCTTCGGCCATCCGGCCGGTCAGCTTGAAGCCAACGACTTCGGGGATCAGCATCGAGATCGGCTGGCCCAGCATCGCTGCTTCGGCTTCGATCCCGCCAACGCCCCAGCCCAGCACGCCAAGGCCATTAATCATGGTGGTGTGGCTGTCGGTTCCGACGCAAGTGTCAGGATAGGCAACCATCGCGCCGCTCGCATCCTGGCTCGCCCACACGCCCTTGGCGATGTGTTCAAGGTTTACCTGATGGCAGATGCCCGTGCCCGGAGGGACAGCGGAAAAGTTCTCAAAGCTCTTCGATCCCCATTTGAGGAAGTCGTAGCGTTCCGCGTTGCGCTCATATTCGAGCGCCATGTTCGCTTCCATCGCCTTGGGATGGCCGAACTCGTCGACCATGACCGAGTGATCGATCACGAGGTTCACTGGAACCTGCGGATTGATCTTGGCGGTGTCGCCGCCCAGTTCCTTGATTGCATCGCGCATAGCGGCAAGATCGACAACGCAAGGCACGCCGGTGAAGTCCTGCAACAGAACGCGCGCAGGGCGATACTGGATTTCATTGCCGGTGACCGGATTGTTCTGCCAGTCAACAATCGCCTGGATGTGCTCTTTGCCGACCGTGAAGCCCTCATCCTCGAAGCGCAGCAAATTTTCGAGCAACACCTTCATCGAAGTGGGCAGCTTTGAAATATCGCCCAGCTGCTCTGCTGCTTTGGAGAGCGAGTAATAGGCGTAGTCCTTGCCGTTCACTGAAAGGTTCGAACGGGTGGAGAGCGTGTCCTTGCCGGTTGCTGTCATCGGGGTGTTTCCTTTGGTCTGGCGGCGCAGCGGCTCTGGCCAAAAGCACAGGGCCTCGCGCGCGTGCGAAGAATGTGGTGCGGCAAGTGCTAGACTGCGACCGTCAGGTCAAGAGGCGCGCTACACTTGCGAGTCGATTGCGATAGCTGAGCGATACACGCCAGCGGACCCTGAGTCTTTACAAGTGTTTACTTCACCTCCTGCCCCACATCGTGCGAAGACAATGCCAGTGAGGAATTCGAGGGTACGCACAATGGAAGACGGCCAAGACCTCTTGGCGACACAAGCGAGCCTGACCGCCGGCATCATAGGCGCTGTCATGGTCGTGCTCGTTTGCTTCGGTGCTGCCCTTGCTTTTTCGGATTCAGCCGGCGGCAAGACCGGTTCGCATTCGTCCCAGGCCACCGTTCAGGCCAAGGGCGACTAACCACTTCCAGCAGCGTCAATTGCGGTGCCCCCCAGGGCGCTGTTGGAAGTGGCCATTTCTCTGATTCCGGACGTCACCTGCAATTGGGTCTATTTGCGCGTTGCTATCCAGCAGCCTGCGACGATCAATGCCGTGCCGGCAATGGTGGGCAGCGTCACCGCCTCGCGGAAGAAGGCCCAACCAAACAGGCTCGCCCACAAGAATCCCGAATACTCGATTGGCACAAGCGCCTGCGCCTCTGCTCTGGCATAGGCCCAGGCAATTGCCATTGCTCCCCCCACGGTCAGCGCACCGGCTGCGGCAATGGGCAGTAAGGCCTCACTCTCAGGGATGGTGCCGAGGAAGGGTGCGAATAGCAGCAGGATCGCTCCGCCAATGCCGCTGTGGAATGTGGCGATTTCAACCGGCCCCGCGCGCTGGCTCTGCCGTCGGATCACGATGAAATTGTAGGCGTAGAGCAGCGCGGAGAAAATCAGCGATGCGAGGCCAAGCGCGGTGTCGCTGTCAAATTCTCCCTGTCCGATCCGCCCGCCAACAATGACGAGCGTACCGATAAAGCCCAGAATACTGGCCAAGATCGCCTTGGGCTGGATTTCCTCGCCCAGCAGAACCCGCGCGAAATAGAGCGCGATGAGCGGCGCGATGAAGCTGATTGCTATGGCCTCTGCGAGCGGGAGTTTGGTTAGCGCGAAGAAGAAGCTCAATGCCATGAAGGCGGAAATTATCCCGCGTTCCAGGTGCAGCTTGAACACTTCGCGCGTCGGCCAGCCAACTTTGCGCCACAGCCAGAACGGCGCGATGATCGACGCCCCGACCAGGCTGCGCAACACGGTCGCGGTGTAGGCACCAGTGATGAGCGCCGCTTCTTTCATAAAAGCGTCCATCAGTGAGAGGAAGCCGACCCCAAGCGCCGCGGCTGCGAATGGCAGCAATCGCGTGGTCGCATTGCCGGTCGGAGAGGGGGCAGGGGTGCTCATGCGCGCCTCTCCTAATCGCGGGGCCGGTAAAGGTCACGCGCATTGCATCCCTGCTCTGTGCAGGGATTCATCGCAGCGAAAGCCGATTTGCTTGATAGAGATCGTCAAACAGGGGTATATTTGCAATCACGCGCTGAGGCGTGCCGGTCGTCGGCGCGGCAAGCGTCACGGGACGAGAAGATTATGCGCAATTGGGTCAGCACTTTGGCAATCGGGATCGCTGGAGCCACGCTCGCGGCGAGCGGGGCGATTGCGCAGGAAGAGCGGAGCGCGGGCGAGGCGCAGGCGGATGCAAGATTCGACGAAGCCTTCCCGCAAATGGTCTCCGATCCGCTGGTGCAGGGCGATCTCGCGCCTCCCGGACCGATGGTGCAAAGCTGGGATGTCGATCACGCTGCTGCTCTGATTGCCGTTATCGAGGGGATTGCTGCCGAAGGACTCGATCCATCCGATTACAATCTGGCTGGTCTGCAAACGCTCGCAGCAGCCGGCGCCTCGGAACAACTCGACGAATTGGCGTCGAAGAATTTCGTCTGGCTGGTCGAAGATTTGCGCGACGGCCGGACCCCGATGGATGCGCGCGAGCAGTGGTTTGTGGTCGACCCCGACCGCGACCGCTTCCGCACCGGTGACTTGCTGACAGAAGCGTTGGAAAGCGGAGATGTTGCGGGAGTACTCGCCAAACTCAACCCCACCCACTCCGACTATGCCCGCCTTCGTGAAGAGCTCGCGGTCACGCCTGAAACCGAAGAGGCAAAGCGCAAGCTGATCCGCGCCAATATGGATCGCTGGCGCTGGCTCCCCCGCGATCTCGGGCGGTTTTACCTGATGACCAATGTTCCCGAATTCCAGCTGCGGCTGACAGTTGGCGAGGAGATTATCAAGACCTACCGCACCATCGTCGGCAAACCGGGCCGCACCGCGACGCCGCAGCTTGCCGAAATGGTCGAAGGCGTTGTCTTCAACCCGACCTGGACCGTGCCGCAATCCATCGTAGTTGGCGAAGGTCTTGGCGAGCGCGTGCTGGGCAATCCGGCATGGGCGCGCCGCAATGGCTATACCGCAACGCGCGGCTCGAATGGCTGGATCACCGTGGTGCAGCAACCGGGGCCGGGCAATTCGCTGGGCCGGATGAAGCTGGAAATGCCCAACCCGCATGCGATCTTCTTCCACGATACGCCGTCGCGCGGATTGTTCGCCAACGCAAACCGCGCATTGTCGCACGGCTGCATCCGTACCGAGCGCGCGCTGGAGCTGGCGATCACAATGGCAATCCTCGGGCGCGGCGCGACCCGCGATGAAGCGGTCGAGATCGCGACTTCGGGCGAATACACCAAGGTGCCGATCGAGCGGGAATTCCCCGCCTACATCACCTATTTCACGATGGGCGTGGACATTGATGGAAACCTGCGCAGCTTCGACGACATCTATAACCGCGACGCGCCGGTGCTAGCGAGCCTAGACCAACCGCGCGTCCAGAATCGCTCGGGCGAAAGCGATGACGAAGTGATCGTGATCGAGAACGACCCGCGCGGGGAAGCTTAGAAAAGCCCCGGATTATATCGCTGCGCTGCCGTCGGCTCATCCGGCGTTAGCGCGGCCAATTGCTGCTCGCGGCTGAGCATTGCGCCGTCTTCTTGCAGGCCCAGGCTATCGGCAAACAGCAGTCGCCCGCCGGACAGGTTGAGCAGGGCGTAACGGAATTGCTCTTGACCAAAGGCAAAGCAGCCGTTCGAACGCCCGAGCCTGCCCCAGCGATCAATATGCGACGGCTCGGCATAGGCAGCACGGTGCATCACGATATAGCGGCGCAGCGCTGCGTCATTGGTCGCGTCCAGCCCGCCGAGCCGCACCGAAGTGCCATAGCGGCCCTGATACCACTCCCACGTGACATAAGCGCCTTTGCTGGTCGCGTTGGAGCCTTCGACGTTAGAATAAGAGTTGAGCCAGCCATCATGCTCTGGGTCTGATCCGGACCCGTGGCTGCAATGCGCGGTGGTCACTTCTTCGCGGTCGAGGTTGACGAAGTAGAACCGCTGCTGCGCCGAATGCACGCCGAAATCTGCTATTCCGACAATGTCGCGCCGCCAGATGGCGTCGCCTGCACGATCAAGCTCGCGCTTGGCAATGTCGAAGAGAGTGCGGTCGCGGGCCGAACCAGCGCGGGGTTGGGCAGAAAGCTTGGCTGACAGCGAAGGAAGCGCACCGGTTGCAGCGAGTGCGGCTCCGGCTACCAGCGAGCCTTTCAAGATATCGCGGCGTTTCATGTCGGCAATCCTAATACTAGAAGATGGCGCTGGAGTGAATCCCCTTTTCACCTAAGGGTTAACCCGCCTCATGGATCGCCTTGGCCGCCATGCCGAGCTTGATAACACCGGGCATGCCCCCTTGAATCTTCGGCCCCACCTCGGCGAGCTTGGCGAGCCTCGGATCACCGTCAGCGATCATCTTTGCAATCGCCGGACCGGTCGGGTGCAGACGGCTCTTGCTGTTGAAGGCATTGGTCTTTTCGTTGGATGATAGGATCGCGGTGCTCATCAGATTGGCCATCACCGCATAGGGATAGGTGTCGGTGGTATCGGTCAAAGGCGCGGGGGGAAGGAGGTTGTTCTTCTCCTCGTCGGTTTCGAAATTCGCCTCGATAAATGCGCCCAGAGCGGCCGAGTAAGGCACGAAGGGCGTCTGCGCGAGCTGGAGTGTGATCGTGTCGCCGTCGAAGAAGCGCCGCTGGTTCGCGCGCGCCTCGAACGGGACAGCGACGGCGGTGCAATCGACGAACAGAGTGTCTGCCGGCATCGCCACGCGCTCTTCGCCGAAATGCATCGCATCCGGCTCAAGCGCGGTGACCCGCTTGCCGCGA
Source organism: uncultured Erythrobacter sp. (assembly GCF_947492365.1). Taxonomy (NCBI): domain Bacteria; kingdom Pseudomonadati; phylum Pseudomonadota; class Alphaproteobacteria; order Sphingomonadales; family Erythrobacteraceae; genus Erythrobacter; species uncultured Erythrobacter sp. The sequence goes on along the minus strand of NZ_CANLMB010000001.1, from coordinate 2,041,495 downwards.
TGGACCTTAGTGATCTGGCGCAGCAGATCGACCTCGCCTTCGGAGATCACCGCGAAGTGGAACATCTTGGGCGTCACTTCGGGATCGATCCGGAGCATGGTGCCGCGCTCGTCAAGCTTGGCAAACATCTCGTCGCCGGTTTCCGATCCATTGGCGCATTCGACCAGATCGAGTTGGAACTGGATCAGCTCCTCGATGTGATGCATCGCAGGCTGGAGCAGTTTGCGGTTGAACATCCAGCTGTCGCGCGGGCGCACCCAGTCGATTTTGTCCGGCGCAACGCCCGCTTCTAGCAGCCAGACGGCGGTGTCCATCGCGGTCTTGCCGCCGCCGATAGCGCAGTAATGCGCGGGCAGATTGTCCGTGTCGCGCCAGAGATGCGGGAGGTCACCCGGAATGGCAAAACGCGTCCCCTCTGCGATCTCGTAGGTCGGCGTGTGGGTAGAGGGGACCGAGGTCTGGAACCATGTGCCATCGACCAGTTTGCGCCGGACGGTGAAGCTGTGTTCCTCGCCCGACAGGATGCTGACCGCTTTGTGCTGGCCATCGCTGCCTCCGCGATATTCAGTAAGCGGCAGATAGGTTACGCGCCCGCTGGGGATCAGCGTCTCGCTCATCACCTTGCTGTAATAGGACAGAATCTCGGCATGTTTGGCGAGCGGATACATGCCCGCATTGTGCCCGTGCTGATCGACACGGTCGGGGCACATCTCGCGCGAATTGACGCCGTAGCTGGCGCTCGGTTGATGCAAGGCGACGAAGGAATATGCGTCGTTCCAGTGCCCGCCGGGCCGTGCATGCTTGTCGACAATGGTGACGTGGCAGTCCGGGTCTTCGTCAAGCAGAGTGTCGACAAAGGCCATGCCGACTGCGCCGGCTCCGATAACGAGGTAGTCGGTTTCGTGGTTGTGCATCAGAGGGTTCCGCAAGTCAGTGTGTGGCGCGGGCTTAGCATCATCGAGCGCGTTGCGACACCGGCTGAGACACGGCTTGTGAATGCCGTATATTCTCGTCGGCCATCGCCAGCATCGAGCGCGCATGGCGCTCGCTCACCGCGCGCTGGTCATCGCCGTAACCGCCGCCCAGTGCAGAAGCGATGGCGATCCCGCGAGATCGCGCCTGCGCCACCACATAGCGATCGCGGCGTTCAAGTCCGGCATCGGTCAATGACAGTCTGCCGAGCGCGTCATCGACATGCGGATCGATACCCGCCTGATAGAGCACGAGGTCGGGTGCAAAACTGTCAATGATGCCGGGCAGATGCGCATCGAGCGCCTCCATATAGCCGTCATCATCCATGCCGTCGGGCAGGCCGACATCGCGGCTTGAGCGGGCCTTGCGAGCAGGGAAGTTCTTCTCGGCATGGAGTGAGAGCGTGAAAATGTCCTCGCGGCCTGCGGTCAGGCTGGCGGTGCCGTCGCCCTGATGCACGTCGAGATCGACGATCAGGATGCGGCTTGCATCGCGTTCTGCAAGTAGGCGATTAGAGGCCACGGCAAGGTCGTTGAACACGCAATAGCCTGCGCCTGTGTCGGCCAGCGCGTGGTGGCTTCCAGCGGCGGAGTTCGCGGCATAGCCGTGCTCCTTCGCCAGCTTCGCCGCGAGCCATGTGCCGCCATTGGTGTGGCGTACCCTGTCGCGGATGCGCTCTGTCACAGGGAAGCCAATCCGGCGCTCCTTCTCGCGCGGGACCGAGGCTGTGAAGACCTCCTCGACATAGGCGGGATCATGGACCGCCTCGAGCCATTCGCGCGGCGCGGGCTCGGGGGCGTGCTCGGTGATGGGGGCGCCGCTCTCGCGCCCATACTCGCGAAGGGCCTCCATCACGAGGTAGTACTTGTCAAACTTGAACGTCCCGCGCTCCGGACGCGGTGCCATGTAGTCGGCGTGGTGGACGACGTGGAGCAGGGCTAGATTGCCTCGTCAGAAGCGGTGGCATGTGGGACAGGAGCGTCCGCCAGCGTCACCAGCTCGTCATAGATCGCGTCTTCTTCGCGGCTGGCGGCGTTGCGCCAGGTGGTGGCGGTGTCGGCGTTGACCAGCTCTGCGGCGGCGGTGACGACCAGCAGGTTGGGCGTACCGGGCAGGTCGTCAAGGCCGAAGCGGCGGGCGATGTGCAGGTTGTGCCCGTCGCCCTCTGACTGCGGGGTGCCGATATTGACGAAGACCAGCTCGTATTCGGCTTCGACCAGCGCGGCGAAGCGCTCCGTCTCCAGCCATCCGGCGAGCGCGCGGCTGTCGTGGCACCAGTTGGCGCCCATGACGAGCAACACGCGTTTCTCGCTCTCGGCAGCGAGGGCGAGCGCGGCGTCGACATCGGCCATCGCATTGTCGGAGACAACGTAGGAGCGCGCCTCGGGGTAGTCATGCGCGCTATGCGCCACAGTGTCTGCGACGGTTGCACAGCCGACCAGCAGGAGCGCGGCGGCGAGGCCTGCGATAATGGGGCGGATCATTCGGCGGCCTCCATTGGCTTTGCATGCGGGTCGAAGGCGACTTCGTCACCGGCCTCGATCTTCGCGGCCTTTTCTTCGACCAGCTTCACGATGTGGTCGAGCGTGTCTTCGTCATCGACCGTGTGCGCCTTGACGCCGGAGAGGTAGACCATGTGCTTGCCCGATCCGCCGCCGGTAAGGCCGATATCGGTCTCGCGCGCTTCGCCCGGGCCATTGACCACGCAGCCGAGCACCGAGAGGCTCATCGGGGTCTTGATGTGTTCGAGCCGCTTTTCCAACGCCTCAACCGTGCGGATCACGTCGAAGCCCTGGCGCGAGCAACTCGGACAGGAGACGACGCGCACGCCGCGTGTGCGCAGGCCGAGCGCTTTGAGTATCTCGTAGCCGACCTTCACCTCTTGCTCCGGTTCAGCTGAAAGCGAGACGCGGATCGTGTCGCCGATCCCGGCCCATAGCAGCGAACCCATGCCGATGCTGGACTTGACCGTCCCGCCGATCAGACCGCCCGCTTCGGTGATGCCAAGATGCAGCGGGCAGTCCACCGCTTCGGCCAGACCGTGATAGGCGGCGACCGCTAGGAACACATCGCTGGCTTTCACCGCCACCTTGAAGTCGTGGAAGTCGTGGTCCTGCAACAGCTTGATATGGTCGAGCGCGCTTTCGATCAGAGCCTCAGGGCAGGGCTCGCCATACTTCTCCAGCAAGTCCTTTTCCAGCGACCCTGCGTTCACGCCGATGCGGATCGCGCAGCCATTGGCCTTGGCCGCGCGGACAACCTCGGCAACGCGCTGGGATGATCCGATATTGCCGGGGTTGATGCGCAGGCAGGCGGCGCCGCCATCGGCGGCTTCGAGGGCGCGTTTGTAGTGGAAGTGGATATCGGCAACCACCGGGATGCGCGCGGCCTTGGTGATCTTGGAGAAGGCCTTGGTCGATTCCTCGGTCGGGCACGAGACGCGGATGATGTCACACCCGGCATCCTCGCAGCGGCGGATCTGGTCGATCGTCGCCACCGCATCCTCTGTCGGCGTGTTGGTCATGGTCTGCACCGCAATCGGCGCATCGCCGCCAATCGGCACATCGCCGACCATGATCTGGCGGCATTCGCGCCGTTCGATTGTGCGCCAAGGGCGGATTGCGTTCATTTAACTGGCCGCTTTCCTGCGATACGTTGAGACATGGACCGCATGTTACACGGTCCTAGAGCTAAAAAATTCCGCCCAAATAGCACTTGGGCCGCGCAGCCAAAGACTGCACGGCCCATATGGAGGCAAACTCGCAAATTTGCGACCCTAATCATGGTCGCTGACTTAGCATTGCGCGTCCGGTGTAGGAAAGCGCCTGTTCGTCCAAAAAACTACCAGCGGATCAGCGGGGGCACGACCAGACGGCCGATCACCGCCGAAATCGCAACTGGCAAGACATGCACGATCCCGACATGGCCCAGCGAATCCAGCGGACATGTGATACCATAAGCCAGCGTGCCCAAGGCTCCTGCGGAAAGCCCTGTGAGCCAGCCGGAACGCTCGATTGAAACCGGAGCGCCGCGGCGTAGGAACAGCACCGCAGCGACACCGACCAGCATCGCCGCGCTCACCGAAGCCGCCGCGCACGGCCAGTACCACAAAGTCGGACTGGCGAGGCTTGCATGTTCATGACCCGCTCCGCCCGATGCCAGCACCAGCACAGCTGCGAGCGGCACCACAGCCAGCATAAGAGCCGACCATTCGGGGGCATTCCCGCGCGCGCCGACACGCGGCAACGCGCCTGCGACCAGCGCGCCGGTGCTTGCCAGTCCCAGCACAAGGAGCAAGCCATTGGTGATCCAGAAAAAGCCCGAGGCCTCGCCGGTCAGCATGCCGCTCCAGAATTCGAAGCCCGCAATCGAGGCGGCTGCCGCAATCAGCGTCGCAAAGGCAATCAGCATCATGCCTTGCGTCGGCGTCACCCGGCTTACCAGCTCCAATTCTTCTGTCAGCGCTGCAATCAGCTTTTCGCGGCTATCGTAATTCTTCATCTCAATCAGCTTTCTCAACCATGGTGGCCAGCTTCTTAAGGCCGCGATGGATATTCACTTTGACCAAGCTTTCGCTTTGCCCGGTCTTTTCGGCGGCCTCGCGGATAGAGAGGCCTTCAATCTTGACCATTTCGATCACCTCGGCCTGTTTGTCGGGCAATTGTCCGAACAACCGGTCAAGGCTGACGCGGGCCATGACAACTTCTTCATCGCTGTCCTGCGCCGCATCGTCTTCCATCAGTTCCTTGCTGTCGTGCTTGTAGACTTTGCGCAGGTGATCGACCCAGCGATAGCGCGCAATCGCCGCCAGCCACGGCAGGAACGGGCGCGCCGGATCCCAGCTCGCCCGCTTGGTGTAAAACGCGATCAGCACATCCTGCACCAGATCATCGATCGAGTGCGGCGGAACGCGGCGGCGGAAATACCGCTCCAGCCAGAGCCCGACCTCGGACAGCAACACATTACCGGCGGCTTTATCGCCGTCCTGTGTCGCTGCCATGAGGCGGGCGAGGGTGGGTTCGTCAGCTACCATGAGAGGCTGCTCAGGCGGCCTTGTTGCCGGTAAAACGGCTCAGCAGCGCGTCGAGGCTGATAAGGCCCGGTCCGCGGCTGATGATGATGGCCGCCAGTGCGAGCACGGTAATGTCCCAGCCGAAGAAATGGCTCCATGTCGGGAACACGAAGATCTGGATCACCAGTGCCATCACTGCGAGCGCAGCGGCCGAAAGGCGGCTGAACAGGCCAGCGATAAGCAGGACCGGGAACAGAAACTCGGCATAGGTCGTCAGCGGCACCGCAATGTCGGATGGCAGCGGAAGGCCGGTAAACTCGTTCTCGAAGATGAAGTACTGGACTTCGTTGATCGAGAACCATGTGCCTTCCTCGACCTTGGTCTGGTATGACCGGAAAAAGATCAGGCCCAGCGCGACGCGGGCAAAAAGCAAGGCGATGCTTTCAAACACTGTGCCCGAAAGCACACCGGTTACGCGGTTCCAAAGAGACATCAGTCCACCCATAATTTCCTCCTTAAAAGTGAAGGTGACGGCCTGCTGTCTTGCCTGACAGGCCGCCATCCTTGATTGTGATTACCGGTCGATCGGGGTCAGCGAGCCGTTACCCTTGGGGGTTTCGATGCTGGTGCAAGTGCCCTTGTCGACATAGGTCCAGGCATTGCCCTGATAGTCGCGGGTCGAGGTGCCCGCACAGCTGGTGCCGGGGCCGGCAGCGCAGTCATTCTTGCCAGCAAGCGCAACTCCGTAGCAGCGCTCTTTTGCGCCTTGTGCGGCAACCGGGGTAGAGGCGAGACCGGCAGCAATACCGGCGGTAAGAGCAATACCGGCGATCCCGGCAATAGACTTGGCTTTCATCATAATTCTCCAAAACGCTTCATGTGGCGGCGTGTAGGGAATGCCGTCACTGAACCCTCATTCGCAGGGTTGCAGCGAGCGGTTACAATGGCCGAAAATTCTTGCGCGCCTTCCCCATGTCATTCCCCATTTGAAGACCACTACATTGTCCGCGGTGCAATGTAACGCACGGCAATCCACGTGCGAACACCAAGTCAAGTATCACGCGCGCGATGGCGTGGGTGATCCACAAGCCGCATTCTTTGCTATAAGAGGCCGATATGCCAACGCATCACGATACGATCTCACCCTTTGGCGGCTTCGGGCTGGGCCTTAGGCGCACGCATTACGACGATTTTCTGGAGCACGACATTCCGGTCGATTTCGTCGAGGTGATCAGCGAGAATTACATGATCGAGGGCGGACGCCAGCTGCGCATTCTGGAGCAGGTGCGCGCGAAATTGCCTGTCATCATTCACGGCGTCTCGATGTCGATCGGGTCTGCCGAGGGTCTGGATGCGGATTATCTGGCGGAGCTTAAACAGCTGGAGCAAAGGATCGAACCGCTCTGGGTGTCCGATCACCTGTGCTGGACCCGCACCAGCGCGCATAACTCGCACGATCTGCTGCCGATGCCGCTCACGGAGGAAGGGCTCTCGGCGGTCTGCGCGAATATCGATTCTGCGCAGGAGGCGCTGGGCCGCGCGATGCTGTTTGAAAATCCGTCCAGCTATCTCACCTTTCCCGAAGACGAGATGAGCGAGTGGGAATTCCTCACCGAAATGACGCGGCGCACAGGCTGCTATCTGCTGCTCGACGTGAACAACATCTATGTCTCGGCCCGCAATCACGGCTTTTCAGCGGAGGAATATCTTGCGGGTTTGCCGCTCGACCGGGTGCGCCAGATACATCTTGCAGGCCATGATCCGGCGACGGCGGAGCGCGACATCATTATCGACACGCATGACCGCGAAGTGAGCGAAGGCGTCTGGGCGCTCTATGCCAAGGCCATCGCCATGCTGCGCGAACCGGTTGCCACCATGATCGAGCGTGACGATCACATCCCTCCTTTGCCCGAACTGCTTGCCGAACTCGAGCGCGCTCGTTCGATTGCTGAAGAGGCGCTGGTCCCCGCATGAGCACTTCGCTGGCTGACAGGCAGGCCGCATTCCTGCGCGCGATCCTCGATGAAGGCGCTCCCTTGCCGAGCGGCTGGGGCAATTCGCAAGCCGCGGGAATGGCGGTCTATCGCGGCAATTACCGGTCAGCTCTGATGGGCGCGCTCGCCGAAACCTATCAGCGCACCCGCGCCTATGTTGGCGAAGGCCCGTTTGCGCAGGCGAGCATCAATCACGCGATCAGCCATCCGCCTTCGGGTTGGACCATTGACGAGGCGGGTCAAGGCTTTGCGCAAACCTGCGCGAGCTTCTTCAAGGACAATCCCGAAGCCGCCGAGATTGCATGGCTCGAATGGGCGATGCTTGGCCTTGCGACCGCGCCCGACACGACGCCGATCGGCCCGCAAGACCTCGCCGCCGCGACAGCAGAATTTGGCGATGCGGATTGGGAGGGGCTGCGGCTGGGCTTTCAACCGCGCCTGCAAGTCCGGCAGGTCGATCACGATCTCGAAGCGCTGTGGCGCATGCTTGCTAGCGAGGAGCGCCAAAGCCTCGATGCGCGCCTCGAATCCCCTCGAACCTGCATCGCGTGGCGCGACGGCGAGCGCCCGACATTCGCGCTGTTCGACCCCGACCACGAGGCCGCGATCACCGCGATGCAGCAGGGCGCGAGCTATGGCGATCTGATCGCGCTGGTCCTTGGCGAAGATGCCGAACCCGATGCAGAAGCGATCCAGAACGCCGCAATGCGCGCAGGCGCGATGCTGGGGCAGTGGCTCAAGGAAGGGATGATTACCGCGATCAATCCTCCGCTCGCGCCAGCCGAAACTTGACTTGAGCGGCGTCTCGTCCACGTTCCCTTACCAAAGGGGAAAGAGGCAATGACGAGCGACACTTCAATCGAGCTGCGCAGCGCGAGCGCGAGCTTCACAATGCGCGCGGTGCGCTGGCTGATGAGCAAGCGCAAATCGGTCTTTCCCACCGATCCATCGCAGGTCGCCGCTTTCCTCGATGGCCGCAATATCCCGCCCGACGCCCCGATGCCTGCCAAGTTCGAGCAGAAATATCGGGTCGAGCGCTGGGAGGCTGCAGGCCAGCAGGTCGTCACGCTGCACCCGAAGGCGGGACCGGGCGAGTGGCATATGATCTATTTCCACGGCGGCGGATTTGTCCTGCCGATGTTCGACGTGCACTGGCCGCTCGCCGGCGCGATGGTCGACAAATGCGGGGTGAGCATCACGCTGCCGCTCTATGACGTTGCGCCCGAGGCGAGCTACAAGATGCAGGACGATCTGGCCGACGCGGTCTTTGCCAAGGTCGCTGCGGACCACGATCCGGCCAAGATCATCCTCAACGGCGACAGCGCAGGCGGGCACATGGCGCTCGCCCTTGCGCTGCGTCTTGCCAAGGCAGGCGGGCCGCAGCCGGGTAAGCTCGCACTGTTCGCCCCGTGGCTGGACGTGACGATGAAAGACGAAGCCATGCGCGCGGTCGAGCCGCATGATTTCATGCTCAAGATCGGCGCTCTGCGCGCGCTGGGCGAAATCTGGTCGGGTGATCGCGATGCTGGCGGGCCGGAATGCAGCCCGCTTTACGCCGCGCAGGAGGAACTGTCCGCTTTGCCGCCGACCCGCATCTGGACCGGGCGGCACGACCTCTTCATCGTGGATTCGCGCAGCTTCACCGGCAGGCTTCGCGAAGCAAGCGTCGACGCGAAGCTCTACGAATATGAGGCTGCACCGCATGTCTTCATGGCGGTCCTGCCAACGCGGGAGTCCAAGGATACGCTGGCACTGCTGGCTGACTTCCTCGCGGAGTAAGCCCTAAGCGGAGAACGTCTCGCCCGTCATCCGCTCCGACATTTCCCACAGCGCATCGGCATTGGCCTGATCCAGCGCATAGCTGCGCACGCCTTGCGTGGGGCTGTCATTGTCGATCTCGGCGACGTGGCAATCCTCGCAGTATACCCCGCCTTGCCCTTCGAGCTCTTCGGCGGTCGCAGCCCAGCATGATGTCGCTGCGCCTTGGGGGATGGTCTTCCATTCGAAGCCTGGATCGGTCTTGGTGATACGCTCGATCAGCGCGGCCGATTGTTCCTCGCTCATATGGCGACCGAGGTTGGTCTGGATCCCGCCCGGATGGACCGCGTAGGCGTGCACGCCTCTGTCAGCAAAGCGCTGCTCCAGCCCTACCGAAAAGAGGACATTGGCGGTCTTGGAACGGCCATAACTGACGAAGGGCACATAATCGGTGGTTTCGAAATTGGGGTCATCGAAATCGACCGGCGCAAAGTGGTGGCCACGGCTCGACAGGTTGACGATGCGCTTATCCGCCCCCTTCTCAACCAGCGGCATCAGGCCTTTGGTCAGGACGAAATGGCCCAGATGGTTGGTGCCGAACTGGCTTTCGAACCCGTCCGAAGTCTCGCCCTTTGGCGTTGCCATGATCCCGGCATTGTTGATGAGCAGATCGATCTTGTCTAAGCGCTCATTTGCCTCCGCCCCGCATGCGCGCACGCTGTCGAGCGAGCCAAGGTCGCACAGGATCGTCTCGACATTGGCGTCTGCCTGCTCGGACCGGATCGCGGCGGCCGCTTCGTCGAGCTTGGCCGGATCGCGCCCCGCCAGCACGACATGCGCGCCCTTTGCAGCCATTGCGCGCCCGGTTTCCTGACCCAGCCCCGAATTACCGCCGGTGATGAAAACGGTCTTGCCCGAAAGGTCTTTGCCCGCGAGCACCTCGTCCGTTGTGCTCTGGTGTCCGAAATTGCTCATCGTGCCTGCCTCTCGCCTGTTCAAATGTTGTTTGGTGTGATGCGTGCAAATGGGGTAGCCTATTCGGGTCATGAAAAGCACTATCCTTTGCGCAGTCGCCGCGACTTTGTTCGCCTTGTTTCCCACCCTTGCTTCGGCGCAAGAGAATGAGGATGCCGAGCCCCGCTGGTCGATCGCGATCCATGGCGGGGCAGGCACGCTTGATCCTGACCGGATGACGCCTGAGCGGCGCGCGGCTTACGAAGCGGCCTTGCAGCAGGCGCTCGATGCCGGGTCCGAAATTCTCGCCAATGGTGGCAGCGCGATGGATGCAGTGCAGGCCGCGATCATCCCAATGGAGGACAATCCGCTGTTCAATGCGGGGCGCGGGGCGGTGTTCACTTGGGAGGGCACGAACGAACTCGACGCCTCGATTATGGATGGACGCGATCGCAGCGCGGGCGCGGTGACGGGGGTGACAACCGTGCGCAATCCGATCCTGCTGGCGGACCGTGTACGCACCGGCAGCCCGCATGTCTTCCTGATGGGCGAAGGCGCGGAGCAGTTTGCAGTCGAGCAGGGCTTTGAAGTGACCCCGCCCGAATGGTTCGCCACCGAGGCGCGGCGGCGCTCGCTCGAACGAATGCGCGCCGAAGCTCTGTCCGCGCTCGATGTCGATCACAAATTCGGGACCGTGGGCGCGGTGGCGCTCGATATGGACGGCAATCTGGCGGCGGGCACGTCGACCGGCGGCATGACCGGCAAGCGCTGGGGCCGGATCGGTGATGCGCCGGTGATTGGCGCGGGGACTTATGCCGATAACCGCAGCTGCGCTGTGTCCGCGACCGGCTGGGGCGAGTATTTCATTCGCGTGGGCGTGGCGCAGGAGATTTGCACTCGGTTGCGGATCGGTTACAATCGCGAGACGTTCACGGGACGCGAGGCATTGACCGAACTAGAGCGTGTTTTGAACACGATGCGATCGCAGCGCCCCAACAAGAGTTTCCAGCAAACTGTCATTGACTCCGTCATGGCCGAAGTCGCCGAACTCGGCGGCGATGGTGGGGTTATCCTCGTAACACCTGAAGGCCATGCGCTCTTCAGCTTCAACACAACTGGCATGTATCGCGGCCGCGCGACCAGTGATGGAGTGAACGAAGTGGCGATTTTTGGCGGGCACGTCGAAGCCGAAGCGTCCGAAACGCCTGACCACTAAACCGCTCCGGGCTCTAACGCCCGCCCAACTCGCAGCCGCGCGCTTCGAGGATCGGCTTCATCTCGCGATAGGCCGCCGGTGTGCGGTCGAGCGGGATATAGGGGTGCAGGTGGTGCACGATATGAAACTGCATCCCCATCGACCCGATGTTGCCGACCTTCGAGCGCCAGCTGCGCGTGTTGCGATAGCGGCCTTGCTCATTGCCCGGATGATGCGGCGCCCATGACAGGAAGAACAGCAGGTAGGATTGGGAAATCTGCCTGGGGAGCCACCACAGGAACAGCGCTTCGAGCGCAAAGCCACTCCACGCCAGCCCGCCAAGAATGGCGATAAAGCCAAGGTTGTAGGCCAGCGAGAGCACTACAAGGTCGGGGCGATCCGCGCGTATGAGAGCGGCGGCGTAATCGGAATTGCGCTTTGCCTCTGGTTGCCGTGCCTGAATGGTCCCCCACAGCGCGCTCCACGGCCCCGGAGCTTTGGTCGTGATATCGACATCAAGCTCGGGATCATTTGTGTGCCGGTGATGGTCGAGATGGGTGATCCGCAGCACCTGAAACGGAGCCACGATCAACCACGTGGTGGCATGGCCAACCAACTCGTTGAGCCAGCGCAGCTTCGTCCCGGGACGCGCGATAATGTCATGCTGCGCTTCATGCGTGGGCAGGTAGACGAGGCTCATATTGACCACCGCAATCGGGAATGCGGCCCACAGCGGCAGCAGCCCCGAAAACACCAGCGGCCATAGCGCCAGCCACACGGCCAGATTGCCGAAAGCCCAGACTACAGCGAGCCACGGGAACATGCCCGAATGTTTGCGCGCGATCTTGTTCTCAAGCTTGCGCAACTCGGCGTCAGAGAGCTGCGACAGGTCTGCCGGAATGGTCACGTCTGCTGCGCTCACACCCACCTCCCGGTCAGCTTTGCGATGGTCCCCCATACGCCGCCAATGATGAGCGCGAAGGTGAGAGTGGTAAGGCCGAACGGCGCATTAATCTCAAGCGCGCGCATTCCCTGATCGATCACCGGCACCAGAAAGGCAAAGGCAAAGATCAGCGGCAAGACTCCGGCGATCAGTTTGAGTGCGTGTTCCATCATTCTCTCCCGTACAAACAGTAGCAGATTGCCACTCGATTGGGGAAGGGGGCTAAACCCGCGCGGTCAGGCTGCGAAGCGGGTCAGCACTTCGCCGACGCGCGCAAGCACGGCTTCGGCCTGGGGGTCGATGCCGTCCGTCCGTTCTGCCGTGCGGAAATAGGCGGCGAAGGTGATCGGTGCGCGCCCTGCCGGTTCGACAAAGCCGATATCGACATAGAGACTTCCCATGTCCGGCCAGATTGAGGTGCCTGTCTTGTCGCCCGCCTGCCAGTCCTGCGGCAGGCCTGCGCGAACACGGCGCGCGCCGGTGCTGGTGTCGATCATCCAGTGGCGCAGCAGTGAGCGGTCCCGCTCTCGTAAGACATCGCCATAGACGAGCCTTGCCAGCGTGCGGGCCATTGCGCGGGGGGTGGTGGTGTCGCGCACTTCGCCGGGCGGAACATGATTGAGATGGGGCTCAATCCGGTCGAGCCGGCTGACATCATCGCCGATTGAGCGCCAGAATGCGGTCATCGCTTCAGGTCCGCCAAGCTCGCGCAGCAAGATATTGGCCGCCGCATTGTCGGACAGACGCTGAGTCGCCTGCGCCAGCTCAAACAGGCTCGCGCTCTGGCCCACGCGCACAGCGACGAAGGGCGAGTGACCCAGCACATCCTCGGCGCGCAATTCAACCTCGCGCACCAAATCGCCATTGCGTTCCCGGTACTGGAGCAGCATCGCAGCGAGCGAGGTCTTGAACGATGAGCAATGGCCAAAGCGCGCATCGCGGTTGTGCCCGATCGACATCCCGCTCGCGGTGTCGAAGAACTCCACGCCCAATGTCCCGCCCGCATGCGCCTCGATGATCCGTAGATTGGCAGCAAGCCTTCCAGCGCTGCTCTGGTCCAGCGGTACACAGGCCGCAGCGCCCAGCGCCAGTCCCGTCGCCAGCGAGCCCTGAACAAAGGCGCGCCGGTCCAGTGTCATGAATATTTGTCCGCCTTGCGCACGCCGAAGCGCATATCGCCTTCCAGCTTGGCGCGAAGCTGTGAGTAGAAGGCTTCGAGGAAGGCGCGTTCATCGCCTGCGCCGGGGTTCCAGCCAATCTTGCGGCAGATCGTTTCATGGACTGCCGCAAGCGCTTCGGGCTGGGCTTCGCGCAGCATCCGCTCGAGCGTTTGCAATTCGTGCTCGCCATAGACGGCCAGCTCCGCATCGCCGAATTCGTAGCGCGCTCCGGTAACCTGGCTCGACCCGCCCACTGCTGCGCCCTGGGTCGAGAGCGCATCGGCGAGCTTGGTTCGCGGTGCTTCGACCACCCATGTGCCCGCGATCACGTCGCCCGCCCTCATCGCGTCCTTGTTGAAGAACGGGAAGGCGAGGAAGACGAAGAACCACAGCAGCGCCGCCCAGAAATAGTTGCCCGGGTCAAAGCCCAATGCGCTGAAGATCAGCGATCCGAACAGGAAGATCAACGGGTAGAAAATCTCGATATCGCGCAGGAGATTGCGGGCAATGATCGCCTCGGGTGTCAGCCTGCCGCCTCCGCGCGCCGCGACGCGGATGCCGACCGCGCGCTTGCCCAAAGTCGCGCCGCGCGGCCCCAGCTCCTGCACGAGGAAATACCCGTACCACATCACAAAACCGATGATGAAGCGGACCACGACAAGAAATTCGGTTGCGCCGGAAATGTTGTCTGAGTCTGGCCCGGCGCTGCCCAAAGTCCCTAGTGCGACAAAGGTTATAATCAGCTCGATAATATACATCGCCACCACGAGGATGACGAAATCGAGCATCAGTGCCCCCAGCCGCGACCCGCGCGAGGCAATTGTGACAGGCACTGCGATCCCCTCCGGCGTGACCAGCTCGCGCTTGCGCTTCTCATTCGGGTCGATGGTGCTTGCCGCGTTCACGCCGGCTGCTCCGAAACATTGTCATCCGCCTCGGCTTCGATCGAGCGCGGGAAATAGAGGAAGAAATAAGCCAGCCAGAAGGCAAGGAAAACGCCGCCAATGACAAAGCGGCTTTCGTGCCCCTCGACCAGTTGGCGCGGGAAAGCTTCGAGCACGCCTGCAACGATCATCATGATGACCACGCCGACCATCACCACGGCGGAGCGCCGCCCGCTTACCGCTGCGGATTCGAGCACAGTGCGGTCACCCGGAAACGCCATCGAGCGCCCGATATGCAGGCCCGCCGCTCCGGCAAGCAGGATGCCGAACAGCTCGGTCGTTCCATGCACGCTCAGCCATGCGGCAAACTCGACGCCGAGGCCCGCATCAGCGAACAGCCACAGCATCGCACCCAAAAGCGCCATATTGTAGATCAGCAGCAGCATGGACGGGATGCCGAAGGCGAAGCCGAGCGCGAAAGCGAGGATGCAGACCGCAGCATTGTTGGCAAAGAGCGAGGCGGCAAAAGCGGACAATCCGCCGGTGCTTTCCTCGACCTCGATCGTTTCCATCAGGACTTCGCGGCTGGCACCCGGAACGCGGCCTTGCGCCATGGCGCCGGGGACAAGGCGGTAGAACCATTCCTCATCCTGCGCGACCAGCAGCCAGCCGACCACAGCGCCCGCGACCATCACGAACAGCGCGATACAGATGTCGAGCCAGATTTCGCGCACCGCGCGGCTCCATCCGCCGAACAGAAACTCGCGCAGCCACGCGAAAAAGCCCTTGCGCGGGCCATAGACCTGGAACCATGCGCGCTGGACCAGGCTTTCCAGATAGCTGAGCGTTGCGGCATCCAGTGATGTCTCTCGCGCGACCGAAAGGCTTGATGCAGCGGTGCGATAGAGCGTGGGGAGCGCAAGCAGGTCTTCGTCGGAAATCTTGCGTAGTCCGCCGCTTTCCATCCGCTTCACGATCCCTTCAAGCCGCTGCCAGTCGCCCTCGCGCTCCAGCCGGAAGCGGTCGGAGCGCAGGCTCGCGCTTTCGATATCGGTCGGTGTGGAAAGGCCCGAACGGCCGAACCAAGATCCCTGTGTCGGCGCCTTCATCCGATGGCCTCGCTTCCTTTGATGAGGAAGTAACGGTCGATCAGCTGGTAGCCGATCTGGCTGTAAGGTGCTTCGATAACGTCCACACCCATCCGGCGCAGGCGCTGGAGCACGATCTGGCGCTGGTGTTGCAGCGTGTCCGCTGTGACCGAACGCGCGATCGTGGCGATGTCATCGGGTTCGCTGTCGATAAAGGTCTCTAGCTCGCTATCGGCGATGGTAACAAACAGGACGAGGTGCTTATCGACCAGCCGCCCGATGCTCTCGATCATCATTTCCGCGGCGGTTGGATCGGTGAAATCGGAGAACAGCACGATCAGCGAGCGGCGCTGTAGCTTGGCAGTAAGCGTCGCCAGCGCGAGCGTGAAATTCGGCTCCACCGCGTCGTAATCAAGGCTAGCGGCGGCGCTTTGCAACCGGTGAAAGGCTCTGGAATCACTGACGAAAGGCGTCATCACCTGCGGGCGCTGGGCGAAGCCGAACAGCGAGACTTTGTCGCCGCCTTTGAGTGCGACATAGGAGCAAGTGAGCGCTGCTGTCACAGCGCGGTCAATCCGCGCCATGCCGTCGACCGGCTCGCACATGGCCTGTCCGCAATCGAAAGCGAAGACAATCTGGTTGTTGCGCTCGCTCTCATTCTCGCGGGCATAAAGGTGCGTGTGGCGCGCGCTGGCCTTCCAGTCGATTTTGCGCCGGTCCATGCCGGGCTGATACTCAGCCAAAGCCTCGAATTGCGTGCCTTCGCCGCGAATGCGCCGCGCGATCAGGCCGGTCGTGGCATTGCGCATGAAGGTCTGTAGTTCTTTGGAGCGCACCGGCGACAGGTCGGGCCAGATGCGCACGGCTTGCTCTTCCAGCACCATCCGCGTCTGCCGCGCGCCCAGTCCCAACGGACCGCTCCAGCGCAGCCATGCGCGGGTGATCTCGGCAGTGCCTCGGCGCGAGGGGAAAGCATCGATGCTGCCGCTATGCGCGCCCGTATCGGGCTCGGAGAATAGCGGGATCGTTGCCCTGCCGGTCGGAGCAAGTCGGGGATCGAATTCGAGCGCGCCCTCCGGCCCTGTGACCAGCCTGCCTTTGAAGCGCGCGTGAATGTCGAGCGCGGTTGGCTGCCCGACTTCGGTGTCAGCGGGCACCACAACCTGCCATTCCTCGCAGCCACCGGCCAGCAATCCGTCGAGCACGATCAGCACGACAACCGCCACAGCGGCAATCGGCGCGACGATCCACAATTGCGGATAGAGGCTTGCGATCAGCAGCGCGACCGGCGCGAAGCCGACGATCAGCCAAGCCGCGCGCTGGGTCGGGACCAGAGGAAGGAAAGGGCCGGGGCGCATCGGTTTAGCGCGGCGCCTCGGTCGTTTCGATCAGTTCTGCTACCAAGGCCTCGATATCGCGGCCTTCGATCTCGGCCGCCGGGCTGAGCGTCAGGCGGTGACGCAGCACCGGCACCGCAAGCGCCTTCACATCATCCGGGATCGCATAGGCGCGGCCATCCAGCGCGGCGCGCGCCCTTGCTGCATTGGCGAGCATCACGGCGGCACGCGGGCTGGCGCCCACGGCAAGCTCTGCATGCTCACGCGTCGCGCGCACCAGTCGCACGACATATTGTGTGATCTCTTGGGCGACCGTGATATGGTCGAGCGCTGCGCTCGCCGCTGCAAGCTTGTCCGCACCGGCAACCGCGGTGACACCCAGATCGGCGGGGCGCTGCGGGCCTTGGCGAGAGCCATAGCTCGTCACGATCCGCGTTTCTTCGGCCTCGTCGGGATAAGGAACCAGCAGCTTGAACAGGAAGCGGTCCAGCTGCGCTTCGGGCAGCGGATAGACGCCCTGGTTCTCGATAGGGTTCTGCGTTGCGACCACCATGAACCGGTCGCCCAGTTCGTGCGTCTCGCCGTCCAGCGTCACGCGGCGTTCCTGCATTGCCTCGAGCAAAGCGGCCTGCGTCTTGGGCGGGGTGCGGTTGATTTCGTCCGCCAGCAGCAGCTCGCAGAAGATCGGCCCGCGCGTCAACGTGAACTGGCTGGTCTGGAAGTTGAACAGGTTTGAGCCCAGAATATCGCCCGGCAGCAGATCGGGTGTGAACTGGATGCGCCCGAAATCGAGGCCAAGCGCGGTCGAGAAAGCCTGCGCGAGGAAAGTCTTCGCCGTTCCCGGAGGCCCTTCGAGCAGTACGTGCCCCTGACTGAGCATCGCGACCAGCAAAGCGTCGACCATCTCGTCCTGTCCAACGATCGCCTTGGCCACTTCGGCACGGATCGCATTGGCGAGGTTGCGCACATCGCCCAGAGTCATGCCGATCTCTTGCGGGGCACTGGCCGCTGGCTGGGCGATAGGTGGATTTTCGGAATCTGTACTCATTTGGCGAGTTTCCCTGTCAGATCATTGAGCGCGCGGGCTGCGCGCAGAATTTCCATCGGTTTGGTGGCGTTGTGAAGTCGGGCGGTGCGCAGCGAGAATGGCTCTTCATCGGGGAGCCTTCTTGCGAGCGCT
Source organism: uncultured Erythrobacter sp. (assembly GCF_947492365.1). Taxonomy (NCBI): domain Bacteria; kingdom Pseudomonadati; phylum Pseudomonadota; class Alphaproteobacteria; order Sphingomonadales; family Erythrobacteraceae; genus Erythrobacter; species uncultured Erythrobacter sp. The sequence continues at coordinate 2,024,018 of NZ_CANLMB010000001.1, read as the reverse complement.
GCATCGATTGTTTCGGCATCGGGCCGGGCAATACCAAGCGCGCGGCCAAGCCGCCGCTCGACCAGTTGGACATAGGGTTCAGCCAGCAGCCCCAGCCGCCCTGCGCGTACGATCAGGCCTGCGCCGTTGCTCACCAGCCGCTGTTTACCGAATGCAATTTCCTGCTCGCTCGCCGCAGCCGGTCCAAAGCGCATGAAAGCGCGCCAGCCGATAATCAGCATGGCCAGCAGCAGGCACAGGGTCGCGGCGAGAAAGGGCGGGCGGAAGGCGAGCGTCAAAAGGTTGGTCGATCCGCCTAGACCATTGAGCGTCAGATCAACGGTGATCCGCTCCATGTCCGAATAGCCCGCCTGACGCACCAGCGCGACAGCAGCGGCGGCGCGCTGCGCATCAGCCATACCGTAATTGTTCATCAGGTCCGGCTCGACCACAAAGGTCGTCCAATGCGCGTTCTCGTAATAATCGGTGCCCTCATAGCCGATCAAGTTGAAGGCGAGGACGTGTCCCGCTGCGTCAGTGACCAGCGCTTCATGCGCGCCGTTTTCTTCAGCGTAGAGGATAGAGCTTGTGGGCAATTGGCCGGAAATTCCCATCCCTTCCCAATTGGGCGCTTCGTCTTCCCCCAATTCTTCGGAGACATGGGTGAAAGCAAAGGGCTCGGGCAGATCCTCGGCCCAGCGCACCGCGTCAGCGCCGAATATTTCGACCCAGTCCTCGGGCACATCTTCGTCCAAATTGCGGCCCAACATGTCCGCGCGCATCGCGGACCATTTGGGCAGAATGACGAGAGTGGGGCCGTAATATTGGCGGTTCTCAAGGATCGTCGAAAGCTCCTCGGGATCGAGGAATTGCGGCGGGGTCAGGATCAGCAGTTCTGAAGTCTGGTATCCGTCGCGGCTGCGCGAACGCTCGACGTCATAGCCCTCTTTCTCAAGCAGGGTCACAAGGCCCGAATAGCCGTTGAGCCCGTCAGCTGCGGCATGAGCGGGGCCTGCTCTGCCCGTATCACCCGTATCATCCGCGCCCAGGAAATAGAGCAGCGCGAGGAACGAGCCGAAGCCGACCAGCACGACCGCCAGCACGCCTGCGCGCGAAAAGGGCGAAGTGTTGCGTGCGCGGTTTGCCATGCCGCTCATAGAACGCGTTTCCGTTCGGCGGCGTTTCCGCCATCAATCGGGGCAAGCGCGAAATTGGCATAGGCATCGCGCGCAGCCTCCCAATCGCCCTTGTTGAGTGATCGAAGCGCGAACAGGCTGCGCTCAACCCGCTCCGAAATCGTGGCAAAGGCTGCGCGCGCCTTTTCTGACAGAGCGGGCAGGGCGGCGAGTTCGCGCGCGGTGCTGGACGGTTCGACCCAGTCGGGCCGCGCCTGCGAAATCTGCCCGACGCTGCGCTGGAGCAGCAGGTGCGTTGCCTCGTCATATTTGCCTTGCGCGGCAAGCTGGTCAGCATCTTCGAGCAGAGCGACGCTTTCTTCGTGATCGGGTTGCCATTCGGGCTCGCTCACGGCCTTCTTCTTCGCCCGCGCGCTGCGCGAAAGCGGGCCGATGCTGCGCGCGATCATATAGAGGACAAAGAGGATCGCCGCCGCCAGCAACACCCATTGCAGGACGGGCCATGACACGCCGAGCAGCTGCCCGACAGGCGAGAATAGATCTCCTAGAAACCCGAAGAACGACACAAGCGCATCGGTGAACCAGTTGGGCTCGGGCGGCTCGGGCGGTGGCGGAGGTGGGATTTCCTCGAACTGGATATTCGGGTTGTCGCGCAGTTCTGACCACCCTTCTGGAACGGTGGCCGGAACATCACTTGCCCCGGTATCGTTGATCCGGCCATCATTTACCGGCTCGAAGGGTTCGAGGTCAAAGTCGCGCTGCGGCAAAGGGGAAGTTTCGATCGGAGGCGGCGCAGGGGCCGGGGGCGCGGGCGAGCCTACTGTGCCGCCAGCCCCGCTTGCATCATTGAAAGTAGTCGACCCCATTTGCGTCATCGCGCTTTAGTTGGTGGCATGGTCTGTGCCCGCGTGCAACAACCTTCGCCACACGATGCGATTTTGCCCGCAATCAGCCGCGCTTGCGCCCTTGCTCATAGGTTCCCAGCAGGCGCAATTCCTTGGAATGGAAAGCGCATTCTTCCAGCGCGCGGTCCACAGCCGGATCCCCGGGCACGCCGATAATATCCGCATAGAAGCGAGTGGCGGAAAAGCTGGTGCCTTGCTGGTAGCTTTCCAGCTTGGTCATATTGACGCCGTTGGTCGCAAAGCCGCCCATCGCCTTGTAAAGCGCGGCAGGAATATTCTTCACTTCGAACACGAAAGTCGTCATCGCAGGCCTGCCCCGCTCGATGTTAATTGTGGTCGGCTTGTCAGCGAGGATCACGAAGCGCGTCATATTGTCGTCGCTATCCTCGACATTCTCCTCGATCAAGTTGAGGCCGTAGAGTTCGGCAGCGATCTTCGGCGCGATGGCAGCGAGTTTGGGATCGCCTTTCTCCGCCACGAAGGCCGCTGCGCCTGCGGTGTCGGCATAGCTCAAAGGCACAATCCCGCGCTCGCGCAGATAGAAGCGCGACTGGCCGAGCGCCTGCGGATGACTGTAGGCAGCCTCGAAAGGCCCTTCGCCAAGGCCCATCAGCGCGTGATGGATCGGCATGAAATATTCGCCCACAATCGCCAGCCCGCTTTCAGGCAGAAGAAAGTGGATATCGGCAACGCGGCCGTGCTGCGAGTTTTCAATCGGGATGATCGCTTGTCCGGCGCGGCCGTCCTTCACGGCCTCCAATGCATCTTCGAAACTGAAACAGGGGAGCGGGTTGGCGTCGGGCCGCGCTTCGGTGGCGGCGCGGTGCGAATTGGCGCCGGGCGAGCCCTGAAACGCAATCGCGCGGGCAGGGTCAGCCTCTGCGGCTTTGCGCAGACTATCGACAATCGCTAGAGCGGGGCCAGGAAAACTGCGCATGATGGGCTGCCTGCTAAAGCGCGCATGGTCGGGCGGCAAGGGGGTCTTTGCACACGGCCAGATTTGCGTGACGCAATTGAAGCTGCAAATGATGCACCATTTCGAGATGTGTTTCGCCTTGCGCAGGCACGAGGGCGGGATTATGGGGGCGCCAACATGACTCAAGAAACCACCAACGACGCAACGCACGGCGCCGAAGAAGGCTCTAGCGATATGTTCAACACCACAGCGGGCTGGGTGCTTTTTGCAGCCGGTCTGGGCCTTGGCCTTTCGATTGTGGCGGGCAAGGTGTTCCACGGCGACTCGCCGCAGCGGCCTGACACGCTGGGTTATGTGATCGAGGGTGTCGACACGGGCGTGGTTGCGGGCCCTGTTGTGACCATCGACCAAGTACTCAACGGGATGCCCCAAAACGAACAGATCGCAGCGGGTGAGCGCGTGTTTGCCAAGTGCCAGGCTTGCCACACGGTCGAACAAGGCGGCGCTGCCGGTGTTGGTCCGAACCTTTATGGCATTATGGGCGCTCCTGTCGGCGGCGTATCCGGCTACAGCTATTCACCTGCCATGGCAGGCTTTGGCGGCAATTGGGGCTGGGAAGAAATGAACCAGTGGCTCGCCAGCCCGCGCCGTTATGTCGATGGCACGAAGATGAGCTTTGCCGGCCTGTCGAGCATCGAGGACCGTGCAGCGGTTGCGATGTATATGAACTCCTTCGGTTCGAACCTGCCGATCCCCGAATATGTCGAAGTCGCCGCTGAAGAGAGCGATGCCGATGTCGAAGTGGAAGAAAACGAAGCGGTAGAAGCTGGCGCTGCAGAAGCCGAAGCGCAGCAAGAAGCCGCAGCCGAGCTCGAAGAAGCAGGCGCGTAAATTTCAGGCGGGCGGGTTACTCGCGTCCCTTGAATCCCTGAGCAACAACGTACCACTCCGATGAGCCCTTGCGGCTCGCCGGGGGTTTGGCGTGTTTGACGCTCTTGAAGTGCTGTTTGAGCAGCGAAAGCAGCTCGGTATCGGTCCCACCTGCCAGCACCTTGGCCACAAACGCCCCGCCTTTGTCGAGCGTCTCCACCGCAAACCACGCGCCAGCCTCGACCAGAGCCATAGTTCGCAGATGGTCGGTCTGTTTGTGGCCGACCGTGTTCGCCGCCATGTCTGAAAGGACGAGGTCAGGCGCGCCGCCCAATGCTTCTTCCAGCCTCGCAGGCGCGGCGTAATCCATGAAATCCATCTGGAAAATGGTAACGCCTTCAATCGGGTCGGTTTCCAGCAGGTCGATGCCCACCACTTGCGCCTTGGGAGCCTTGGCGCGCACCACCTGACTCCACCCGCCCGGCGCAATGCCCAGATCGACCACGCGCTTTGCACCGCGAATAAGGCTGAACCGGTCGTCCAATTCGATCAGCTTGTATGCAGCGCGGCTGCGATAGCCGTCTGCCTTGGCCTGCTTCACGTATGGATCGTTGAGCTGGCGTTGCAGCCAGCGGGTCGAGCTTTCGGTGCGCTTCTTCGCGGTTTTGACCCTGCGGTCGGGATTGCGTCCGGATCGTGTCATTGTGTCAGCCTGTCTTGCCTGAGCGCTGCTGTGCAAGCGCCTTGAGGCTGCGCTCGCTCTGGCGTTCGGCTGCCATGAGGCTGCGCAAAATGCCCTCACGAATGCCGCGATCTGCAACGCCAAGCCGTTCGGCGGGCCACAGGTCTAGGATCGATTCAAGAATCGCGCAGCCCGCCACCACCAGATCGGCGCGGTCATGCCCGATACAAGGCAATTCGCTGCGTTCCTCTGGAGACATGGCCGAAAGCCGCGTGCTGATTGTGCGCATCGAATGCGATGGCACTATCAACCCGTCGACTGCCTTGCGATCATAATGCGGCAATTTGAGATGCAGGCTGGCCAGCGTCGTTACCGTCCCGCTGGTGCCCAGCAGGCGAATGTCATCGCTCGTCGATGCCTCGGCGATCCGCTGGGCAAAGGGAGCAAAACTCTCTGAAACCGCCGCGCGCATTCTGGCATAGCGATCCAGCCGCGCCTCGGGCCCGCTGCCCTTGCGGGCAATGGTGTCGGTCAGCGAAACAACGCCCCAGGGAACGCTTTGCCAGTCGATAATATGCGGAATCTTCCCGCCCGGTTCGATCAGCACCAGCTCGGTCGAGCCGCCGCCAATGTCGAAGATCACCGCCGGCCCGTGGCCTTGCTCAAGCAGGATATGGCAGCCCAGAACGGCCAGCCGCGCCTCTTCCTCGGCGCTGATAATGTCGAGCACAATGCCGGTTTCGCGTTTCACCCGCTCGATAAAATCTGCACCATTTGACGCGCGGCGGCAGGCCTCGGTCGCAACAGAGCGCGCCAGACGGACATTGCGGCGGCGCAGCTTGTCCGCGCAAATGGAGAGCGCACCCATCGCGCGGTCCATCGCCTCGTCCGAAAGCCTGCCACTCGAGGCAAGATCTTCGCCCAGTTTCACCACCCGGCTGAAAGCATCGATAACGGTGAAATCCTTGCCCGAAGGCCGCGCGATCAGCAGGCGGCAATTGTTGGTGCCAAGATCGAGCGCAGCATAGGCCTCTCCCTTGCGCGGGGGCGGATTGCCGGTGAATTTGCGAGGAGGCCCCGCGTGCGCCGATGCGCCGCGTTTCTGGCCGCTTGTACTGTTGGGCTGATTGGAGCGCTTGTAGCGAAAATCGGCTACCTTGCCGGACTTGCCGCCCCGTTTTTTACCAGCCTTCTTATGTATGTCCGGCGGAGGATGGTCCGCCATAAGTCATTCTTTCATCTCACTGACGCGAAATTAGCGCCAGCACCTGAAGACAAAGCTAAACCAAGCGCGGCAACAGAGCAAGCAGACAGAGCGCTGATGAGCCTTGACCGCGCGCTCGCGCAAACCTAGATGGCGCGTCTCGCGTCGGGGAGCCCGGTGATTCCGCTCCGCTGATGCTGATGCCCCGTCGTCTAATGGTAAGACTACGGACTCTGACTCCGTCAATTGAGGTTCGAATCCTCACGGGGCATCCAATCTTTTTCGATCACAGTCCGACAAAACGCTGCCTTGCCCGCATGATGCTGCGCGCCTAGGGGAGGATAAATGACTGACAAAGACCTAACAGATCGCAAATTCTACCGCGCCGGCGAAGAAAGCCGGTTCGCCGACGAAGCCCCCGACAAAACCCCTCAGACCGAGCATCCCGCTTATAAGCTTGCTTTTAGTGACACCGATTTCCTGCTGCGCGACGAGCTGCGCCCGGTGCGGTTCCAGCTGGAGCTGTTGAAACCCGAAATGCTGCTCGACGAAGCACGTGTGGGTTCGACCATGGTGATGTATGGTTCGGCGCGCATTCCCTCTCCCGAACAGGCGCAGGCCAAGATCGATGCAGCCAAGGATGGCGACGAGTGGGACCAGAAGGTCGCTCAGCGTCTGGCCGACAAGGCGAAATATTACGCCGAGGCGCACAAGCTTGCCAAAATGGTCTCAGAAAAAGCGATCATCGAGGACGGCAAGCGGCAGTTTGTGGTGTGTTCAGGCGGCGGGCCGTCGATTATGGAAGCGGCCAATCGCGGCGCAAGCGATGCGGGCAGCGAGTCCATCGGGCTCAACATTGTGCTCCCGCATGAGCAGGCTCCCAACTCATATGTGACGCCGTACCTGTCGCTTAATTTCCACTATTTCGCGCTGCGCAAAATGCACTTCCTCCTGCGCGCGCGTGCCGTTGCGGTGTTCCCGGGCGGCTTTGGCACGTTTGACGAATTTTTCGAGCTGCTAACCCTGATCCAGACCGGCAAGATGAAGCCGATCCCGATCATGCTGTTCGGCAAGGATTTCTGGACCCGTGTCGTCGATTTTGAGGCGATTGCCGAAGAAGGCACGATCTCTAAAAAGGACCTCGACCTGTTCCACTGGTGCGAAACCGCGGATGAGGCGTGGGAGCACATCTCGGAATTTTACGAGATCGAGAGCTAGTCCAAACTTCTGACCGCGTGATGGCCTAGCGGACCATTGCCTTCTCCAAAGCCAGGCGCGTTCTCGATCGCGCGGATGACGAAATTCCGCCCCAGCCGCACGGCGTGTTCGAGCGGCTGTCCGTGGCCGAGCAGCGTCGCAATCGCCGATGACAGAGTGCACCCCGTTCCGTGGGTGTGGCGGGTGTCAATGCGCGCGTGGTTGAACTGCACAGCACGACCGCCGGGCACATAGAGAATGTCGATGATCCGCTCGTCCGATGTGTGCCCGCCTTTGGCCAGCACGGCTGCACCGGTTTTGTTGGCAAGCTCTTCGGCAGCCTCGGCCATCTGTGAGGAATCGCTGAGCGAACGCTCCAGCAGATGCGCAAGCTCGGGAAGGTTGGGCGTCACCAGTTCCGCCATCGGAAACAGCCGCTCGCGCATGGCTTCGATCGCGTCGGGGGCGATCAGAGCCGCGCCACTGGTGGCGATCATCACCGGATCAAGCACTATCGGCGCTTCGACGTCCTTCAACGCTTCGGCCACGGCCTCGATGATCTCCACATCGTGGAGCATCCCGATCTTCACCGCGTCGATGCCAATATCGTCGATGCACGAGGCGATCTGCTGCGCAACAACACTGCCCGCCATCGGCGCAATCGCTTGCACGCCGACGCTGTTCTGCGCAGTTACGGTTGTGATCGCGCTCATCGCATAGCCGCCCAGCATCGCGATGGTCTTGATATCGGCCTGCACCCCCGCACCGCCTGAAGAATCCGAACCGGCGATCGAGAGCACCCTTGGGGGGCTCTTGCTCATCCCTTGAATTTCCGTTCGGTGCTGGGCGGATATTTGGCGTGCAGAGCCGCCGCGCGGGTGGGCCGGTCCATCAGCTCGCCGCCGCAATTGGGGCAGACATCGTCAGCTTCCTCTGCGCAGAGCGCGCAAAAGGTGCATTCAAAGCTGCAGATGAAGGCGCCGGGCGCCTCTGCGGGGAGGTCGCTGCCGCATTTCTCGCAATCGGGGCGCATTTCGAGCATCGCGTCTCTCCTTACCTAGCCGCGCGCACGGCGTCGCACACGCGGTCAACCACGCTTTCGACCTGCCTCGCATCGTCGCCTTCGGCCATGACGCGGATCACCGGCTCTGTGCCCGAGGGGCGGATGACCAACCGGCCTTTGCCTTCCAGTTCCGCTTCTGCCGCTGCGATCACCGATTTCACGCTATCATTGTCGAGCGGCGCGCCGCCTTCATAGCGGACATTCTTGAGCAGTTGCGGGACGGGATCGAACAGGTGCAGGATCTCGCTCGCAGGCTTTTGTGAGCGGACGAGGCTGGTGAGCACGCGCATGGCCGCAACTGTGCCGTCGCCGGTGGTTCCGTGGTCAAGCAGGATCATGTGACCCGATTGTTCGCCGCCGACATTGAATCCGCCTTCTTTCATTCGCTCCAGCACATAGCGGTCACCCACCTTGGTCCGCTCCAGCGTCAAGCCAAGCCCGGCGAGATAGCGTTCAAGCCCCAGGTTCGACATGACCGTGGCAACCACGCCGCCGCCGGTCAGTGCGCCCTTTTCGTGCATGCGGGTCGCGATCAATGCCATGATCTGGTCGCCGTCGACCTTGGTGCCCTTTTCATCGACAACGATCAGCCGGTCGGCATCGCCGTCGAGAGCAATGCCGATATCCGCGCCTTCCTCGACCACCTTTGCCTGAAGCGCCTCGATTGCGGTCGAACCGACCCCGTCATTGATATTGGTGCCGTTGGGATTGACGCCGAGCGTGATCACTTCTGCGCCAAGCTCCCAGATCGCCGAGGGGGCAACCTGATAGGCCGCCCCATGCGCGCAATCGACCACAACTTTGAGGCCATCAAAGCGGACCTCGTTCGACACCGAGTTTTTGACCGCATGGATATAGCGCCCGCGCGCATCCTCGATCCGGCGCGCGCGTCCGATATGTTCTGAATCGGCAAGCTTGGGTTCGGTATCAAGCAGTGCCTCGATCTCGGCCTCGGCCTCGTCCGACAGTTTGAAGCCGTCGGGGCCGAACAGCTTGATGCCGTTATCGGGGAACAAATTGTGGCTCGCCGAGATCATCACGCCCAGATCGGCGCGCATTTCGCGGGTGAGCAGCGCGATCGCAGGGGTCGGCAGCGGGCCGGTCATGATCACATCCATGCCGACACTGGTGAAGCCCGCGACCAGCGCGCTTTCCATCATATAGCCCGAAAGCCGCGTGTCCTTGCCAATTACCACACGGTGCCGGTGGCCCCCGCGCACGAAGTAGTTACCCGCCGCCTGACCGACCCGCATTGCGGTTTCGGCCGTGATGATACCGGCATTGGTGCGGCCCCTGATCCCGTCAGTGCCGAAGAAGTTGCGTGCCATGCCTACGAAATCCTGTGTGAATAGCCGCGATGATTTGTCATGCCGCTTTGGCGCGGTTATCGCCGGAAGGGAAGGGGCAGGGGCCCGTCTAAAGGACCGAATTGTTGACCGATACATCTCAAACGAATGGCGAAGGCGCTGCGAAAGCCACAATCGAGAGCGGTTTCGAGCTGGTGACAATCCGTCTACCCGTCATCGCTACCTTTGCCGCATTAGTGATCGGGCTGGGGCTAGGCGTCGCGTTTTCGGGCAGCGAAATTCCCGAAATGATGCGCGAAGGAGTCGCGCTTGTGGGCACGCTCTGGCTGCGCGCCTTGCAGATGACGATCATTCCGCTGGTGGCGGCATTGCTGGTGCTGGGCCTGTCGCAAATGGTTGCAGCGGCCAGCGCGGGCAAGGCGGCGCGGCGCTTCATCATGTTAGTCCTAGGCGTCGGGGTGGCAGGCGGCTTGTTCACCGCATTGGTGCTTCCTTTGCTGCTGAACGTCTTTGCCATTCCGCAAGAGGCTGCGGGCTTTGTCGCCGATGGTGCCACTGACAGTCAGGAAGTTCCCGGCATCCTCGAATTCCTCAAATCGCTGATCGCTCCGAACATTATCGCTGCGGCGGCAGAGACGAGTATGCTGCCGCTGACCGTATTCTTCGCGCTGTTTGCAGTGGCGATCACGCGGCTACCGGCCGCGCAGGGCAAAACCTTGCTCGGCTTCTTCCACGCGCTCGCCAATGCGATGCTGCTGATCATCGGCTGGGTCTTGTGGATCGCTCCCTTGGGTGTGGCCGCGCTTGCCTTTGGCGTGGGTTTGCGCAGCGGGGGCGGAGCCTTTGCGGTGCTGGGGCACTACATTCTGGTCGTTTCCGCGATGGGAGCGTTCATTCTGGTGCTCGCCTATGCACTGGCGGCGGTGATGGGACGTGTAAGCCTGCTCAAATTCGCCAAGGCTGTGCTGCCGGCGCAGGCGGTTGCGGTTTCCACACAAAGCTCGCTCGCCAGCCTGCCAGCGATGCTCGACAGCGCATCGCGGCTGGGCCTGCGATCCAGCACATCGGAGTTTGTCCTGCCGCTCGCTGTGGCGATTTTCCGCGCGACAAGTGTGGCGATGAATTTGGCAGTGGCGCTTTACGTGGCCGAGCTTGCGGGGATTTCGGTGCCCTTCACTCTGATGCTGGTGGGGATTGTGGTTGCCTTGGTGATCAGCATCGGCTCGGTCAGCCTGCCCGGATCAATCAGTTTTGTCGTCTCTATCGGCCCGATTGCGCTGGCGATGGGCGTGCCGATCGAGCCGCTGGTGCTGCTGGTCGCGGTCGAAATGCTGCCCGATGTGATGCGCACGCTCGCCAATGTTACGATGAATGTCGCGGTGACGAGCGCGGTGGATCGCAGCAGAGGCGATTAGGCGCGGCTAGCTACCGGTCAGTTTGGCGGCTGGCCCGGCCTGTTCATCCTCAAGCCCGCGTTCGAACACATCGCTTTTGAACAAGGGCTCGCCAAAGATGAAGCCGACCAGATTGGGCCTGCCAATATGGTCGAACAAAGCGGTCAATGTCAGCAGGATCGGCACAGAAAGCAGCGCGCCAACAACGCCCCATATCCATGTGAAATAGGACAGGGCGATCAGGATCATCACCGGGCTCATTGTAAATCGCGCGCCGAGGATAGAGGGGGTGATGACATTCGCCTCTATCGTATGGAGCGCGATATAGGCAGTTGCCGGAATCAGGCCGAGGAGCACTGTCTCAGCGGTGCCGATGCCGAACAGACCCAGCAGAGCAGTCATTGCCAGCGGCCCGACATAGGGAATGAAGTTCAGCATCGCGGCGAGCCCTCCCCACATGATCGGTGCGTCCACGCCCAATGCCCAAGCGCCCAGCGCGACGATCACGCCGACGCCTGCATTTATTAGGCCGACCGTGATGATGTAGGAGGCGACGCGGTCCTGCACTTCGCGCATGACCCGCGCAGCTTTGACGCTGGAGCCGAAGCTTGCGCGGTCGAACAGCAGATGACGGCGCATCCGCACCCGTGCCTCGATCATGAAAAACGCCATCAGGAACATGATCAGCACTTCAAGCACGACGCTAGGCGTGGCGAAGGCGATTTCCTCCAGGAGGCTGGGAGTGGCGAGCACCACTTCGCGCGCGCCGCTATCGCCCATCAGCTTGGCCAATTCCTCATTCGCGATGGCGAGCCATTCAAACTCATTGCGCAATTCGGCAAAGCGCTGTCCGACCGTCTCTGTAATCGCGGGCAGCGTGTCGAACAAAGCGAGCGCGGGTTGCAGGATCAGCGCGAGCGCCAGCAGCAAGATGCCAAGGAACAGTGTCAGCGCGCCGAGCGAGGCGAGCACATTGGGCAGACCGAGTTTCGCCAGCCGGTCGGCGAGAGGTGACAACAGGATCGTCAGCAATACCGCAGTCACCAACGGCAGAAAGACCACTGACCCGACGGAAAGAACAAAAGGAAGAGCCAGAAACAGGCCAATCCCGATCAACAGGACCAGCGCCGACATCAGGCGCAGCTCTTGCTCCGCCAGAAGCAGTCGCCGCTGATTGCGGCGGCGGGCGTTTTCTGAGCGAGCCGTTTCGGATCGAGGCGGAATTTCAGGCGCTTGGCTGGTCATGTGGAGGCATCCCGGATTTGAGATGCCTTATTGCAGCGCTGACCTGACAAGCCAAGCGGCGCGGTCAGGTAGTAATCAACCGATCAGACTTTGGCCGAGGCTGTGCCGTTGCCTGCTGCGACCTGGTCAAGCTCTTCCAGAATTGCCCTGTGCGCCGCCGGTTCGTTTCCGGTTCGATCGGGCAGGTCGCCATCTTCGAGCATGGAGCTGAGCGTCGCGCGCGCACGGCCTACCCGGCTTTTGATCGTTCCAACCGCGCAGCCGCATATCTCTGCGGCTTCCTCATAGGAGAATCCGCCTGCCCCTACCAGCAACAGCGCCTCGCGCCGTTCTGCCGGTAGAGTGAGCAATGCGCGGTGCATGTCGGACAGGTGGATTGGTTCTTCCTGCCCTGCAGGCGCGATCAGAATCCTTTCCGCGACCCCTTCGTCATATTCCCCGCGAAAACGATTGCGGCGCATATCGGTGAGATAGACATTGCGCAGGATCACAAAGGTCCATGCGCGCAAGGACGTGCCCGGCTCAAACCGGTCCCGCGCGGCCCACGCCTTAAGCAGCGCTTCCTGCACCAGATCATCGGCCATGTCGGCGCGTCCGCAAAGGCCGCGTGCAAAAGCGCGCAAATGCGGCACGACTCCAGTCAGTTCGCGTTTGAACTGGGCTTTTTGGTCCGCTGTACGGGTTGGAGGAGGGGGAGAAGTGCTCACGTCTCGTGTCCACCGGCACCCGATGTCTTGTCAGTTTCATCCACCTCGTCAAACTGGGCGAGCAGATTCTTGAAACTATCGGGAATCGGTTCCTCTACCACTGAATCGTACAGCTTCTTGAGGCCGTCGGCCCATGCGGGAGCCGCATCCTTGTCGGGCGTTTTGCCGTGCTCTTGCTTCTTGCTCGAGGTCATATGGCCTTCCTACTTGCCCCACACATTCGCACAAACCCACAGCTCATGGCTGGAGCAGCCATGCACACCTGTCTATTTGGGAACGAAGCGCCTCGTGTTTGGTTCCGTGATTGTATCCCTGCCGCAAGAAGAGGCTGGGGGCTGAGGGTAAAACACGCAATACAGGTAGGGATCACTTGGTCAGATCAGCGGAATTGGCGAATGCCGATCACAGGCAAAGCTGGCTAGGCGACTGGCTGGCGCGCTATCCGCGAGCATTGCCCGCGCTGCTGTTCCTTGCAATTGGCGCGATCACAACCTCCAGCGTTTACACAATCGAGCAATATGCGCCCGGTAAATCCGAAATCCGTGTCTATCAGGGTGAACCTGAAAGCGGGGAACTGCTCGTCTCGGCGCCTTTAGATGCGGCCGGTATCGACGATGCTGTCCCCGCCAAACGGTTTGATGCCGCAGGAAGCGATCTGACGCTGGTCGTAGAGATGCAGGAGAGCCGGTTGCTCTCTGCTGGTTCGATGTTCACGCTTATGTTCGGACTGGCGCTTGCTTGCTTGCTCTCCTTGGTTGTCCGTATGCTGGCCAAACAGGCAAATCAGAACCGTATGCAGCTCGAATTTTTTGCTGAGCAATACTCGATCCGCGATTCGATGAGCCACGAGCTCAGTCACCGGGTGAAAAACACGCTCACAAATGTCCTTTCGATCCTGGCGTTGACGCGCCGGCGGGCGGAAAATCTCGATGATTTCGCCGACAGTCTTGAAGGCCGCATCCGCTCGTTATCGGCCACGCACGAACTTCTCGCGTCGAGCGATTGGGGAACCACTCCGATCAACGCGATTGTCGAGGCGGAGATCGGCTATTTTGCGGAAGACGGCGTGCATGACGTCGAGATCGCCGGACCGCATGTCGAATTGGCCCCCAAAGATGCGCTATCATTCGGCCTGGCGATGCATGAGCTAGCAACCAATGCAGCAAAGTTCGGGGCTCTTGGTGAGAAGGGCGGCCAGGTTGGTGTGCGCTGGCAATTGAAAGAAGGCAATATTGCCGAGGTTGAATGGCGCGAAAGTGGTGGCCCCGAGGTTGCAGGGTCCCAACCGCGCGGTTTCGGCACCGAACTGATCGAAAAGATCGTCACACATGAGCTGAAAAACCGTGTCGAGCTAGAGTTTCTGCCCGAAGGTGTGCGCTGTACGATCAATGTGCCGATCCGGCTTCGAACTGAATTCAAAATGCGCGAATAGGAACTGGTTCGTAGGCGAAACCTATTAGACCGGACGCCCCGATTTGAAGAACAGCGCCTGACTGATCGCGGTGCGCACGGCCTGTTCCTGGAATGGCTTCGTCACCAGATAGGTCGGCTCCAAGCGGTCGCCGGTGAGCAAACGTTCCGGATAGGCGGTGATGAAGATCACCGGCACATTGGTTATGGCAAGGATATCGTCAACCGCGTCCAAGCCGGATGAGCCATCGGCAAGCTGGATATCAGCCAGAACCAGACCCGGCTCCCGCTCGGCAAAGGCTTCGCGGGCTTGCGTGCGAGTTGCAGCGGTGCCTGACACGCTGTGCCCGATCCCGGTAACGAGGTCCTCCAGCTGCATCGAAATGAGCGGCTCGTCTTCGATGATGAGCACGCTGGTCGTTTGCTCGCGCGCAATTTCTGCCAAAGCCTCATTGACCAGACTTTCGATGCGGGCGACGTCAATATCCATCACCTGCGATGCGTCGTGCGCTGTAAATTCCTCCAGAGTGGTCAATAACAGGGCTTGCCTGTTCAGCGGGGCAATTGCTTCGAGCCGATCCTGGGCGCCCGCTTCGTGCTCGCTGGTCGGCGATAGTCGCTCGCCTGCATTGGTCGCCTCGCGCTCCAGAACCGAATGGAAAGCACGGTAAAGCGCAACCCGCCCACTTTGCAGCGAGCGTTTGAGTTCGGGATTGGACAAAGCCTCTTCGAGTGTTGCTCGCACCAGCGCATCGCCAGTTTGCTGTGTGCCGGTTAGCGCGCGGGCATATCGCCGCAAAAAGGGCAGACTTTCTGCAACTTGCTGACCCAGTGACATCTAATCCTCTCCCGCCCCGAACAGCAACGCGCGATTCCATAGCGCCACATTCGCGTCCCCACAATTGAACCATTGATTATTGGCTGAATTCTGCGGGAAAATTCGGCAATGATCCAGTTCGGAGTAATTCATGAAGAAAAAACTTCAATTGAGTGGGAACCGGAGGGCCTCCTGCGCATTTTCCCAATATCACCGCCGAGACCCCCCTCCCGTCCAAGCGGCCGGTGATACGATCCCGAGGCCTCCATCCGAACAGGTTGGAGGCCTTTTCGTATCGGCAGCAATGAGCCGGGTCGTGAGCGCTAAAGCGCTTTCTCGTAAACCGCATATTCGCGGTTGATCGAGCTTCCGATCGCATCGGCAATCGCAACCATCCCCTGATTGTCTTCGAGAATCCAGCCTATCTCTGCGCGGGTGGAATCAAACTTCTTCACCGAATTGCGCCGGATGTAGCTGATCATCATAAATGCGAGCTGGCTGGCCATGCGCGAATTTTGAAACTCCTTGAGTACCCCCATCAATGGCACGCGCATATCCGAACCCGTCGGGTGGCGCAGCCAGCGCAGCAGATGGAACCAGCCAAACGGGAACAGCTTGCCGTTGATACGCGACAGGACGTGGTTGATGTCGGCAAAGGTCAGCATGAAGGCAACGGGCCGCCCGTCGATCTCTGCAATCATATTGAGCTCTTCATGGATGATCGGCTTCAGCTTGACCCCGGTATAGGCAACCTCTTCCGGGGTCAGCGGGACGAAGCCCCAATTGTCCGACCATGCATCGTTGAGAATGCCGAGGATCTTGGCGGCTTCTGCGTCCCAGTCCTTCTTGCGCACCTGCCGGACAGTAATCTTGGCGCTGCGCTCACCCGATTTAACGATCCGCTGGATCAGCGGCGGGAACTCGGGGATGATGTCGAGGTCATAGGTGTAGAGCGTCTTGGCGCGCCCATATCCATGCCCCTCGATCCAACCGGCATAATGCGCCGGGTGGTGTCCCATCATGATGACGGGCGGGTGATCCTGCCCCTTGACCAACAGGCCCGGCTCTTCCCAGATCGACATTGAGATCGGCCCGACAACGCGCTTCATCCCTTGATCGCGCAGCCAGCCTTCCGCCGTTTCAAGCAATCTGGAAGCAACCTCTGCATCCTCCGCGTCGAAATAGCCGAACATGCCTGTGCCAGGGCCAAAGCCTTGCTCGACCGGCATTTCGAGCGCGAGTTCGTCAATATGCGCCGAAATCCGGCCCACGGGCTTTCCGCCGCGATGCGCGATGAAAAGCTGCGCGCGCGCGTGGCCGAAAAAGGGGTTCTTGCCCGGATCGATCAGTTCAAGCTGTTCGCTGCGCAACTGCGGGACCGAGTTCTCTACTCCGGCTGCGAATTCCCGCCCCAAATCGACAAAGCGCGCGCGGCCTTTCTTGTCGTTGATTGCCTCGATACCTATCTGCGCATCCGTCACGTCTTTGTGTCCCGTATTCTGCGGCAAACCGCCTGTTATGTCTCAGTCTGTGTCGTCTCTGTCCGGCTCGCGCAAGCCACTCGATCACTCTAATGGGTAAAGCGCGTTTGCCCAGAGGTGCTCCAATGCGGTAAGAGCGCGCCTGAAACGAATATTTATGACCACGCACCCAACCGCCATCACTCCTGAGCCTGACGCTCTAACGAAAGCGCCCGCCAAGCGCGCCGATTTCCAGACGTCCGACGACAAGGACATGCTGAGAGCCGCGCGTGAGTCGACCAAGGATCTGGGTGAGGCGAAGGCGAGCATCTACTGGACCGACATGCTGGTTTCGACAGCAATCGGTTATGGCGGGATTGCGACCGCCATTCTCACCGACAGTTTGGCTGTGATGATTGCGGCGGGCCTGATCGCTGCACTCGCGCTTTATCGCTCGCTGATGTTCATTCACGAGCTGACCCATATTCACCGCGATGCGCTGCCCGGCTTCCGGCTCGCCTGGAACCTGCTCGTCGGCATTCCGATGCTGACACCCAGCTTCATGTACGAAGGCGTGCATGTGATCCATCACAAGCGCACGCAATATGGCACGATCGAAGATCCTGAGTATCTTCCGCTTGCACTTATGAAACCTTGGAGCCTGCCGCTCTTCGTGATCGTCGCGCTGCTGGCACCGGTTGCGCTGATTATTCGAACGGGCATTCTGGTGCCGCTCGGCGCGTTGATCCCGCCGCTGCGCAAGCTCGTTTGGGAACGTGCCTCTTCGCTGTCGATCAACCCCGATTTCCGCCGCAAGCCGCCGACCGGCGACTTTGCCAAACGGGTTCGGTGGCAGGAAATCGGCGCGAGCCTGTGGGCAATTACGCTCATCGCCAGCACATTCGTCATCGGCTGGCGGCCTTTGCTGATCGCGCTGGCCATCCTCTCGCTCACCGCCGTGCTCAACCAATTGCGCACGCTGGTCGCGCATTTGTGGGAGAATGAAGGCGATCCGATGACCGTAACCGCGCAGTTCCTTGACAGCGTGAATGTTCCGCCGCCGGGTGTTGTGGCAGAGATCTGGGCGCCTGTGGGCCTGCGTTATCATGCGCTGCACCACCTGATGCCTTCGATGCCCTATCACGATCTGCCCGAGGCGCATCGACGGTTGAAACGCGATCTGGGCAGTGGCTCGACCTATGAAGGCGCGAACCATCCCGGGATGATGGCGCTTGTCGGGCGGATTGCCCGCAGCACCATGATCTCGCGTTAGAGATTAGTCAGCCGGCACCAGTTTGGTCCGCGAAGGATCGGGCGCACGCCCGCCATCTTCATTGCTCCCGCTTTCCATCGTTGAACTGCTCTGCGCGTCATCTGATGCATTCTGAGTGGTGTTGCCTGTTTCGGTGCCACTAACAGCTGTACCGCTTTGCTGCGCCTCGTCCGTGCCGCCCGCCTCTTGCCCATCCGAGGGATTGTCGAGCGGAATGGCATCCTCAAGCGCGGGTGTCTCTTCCGGTTCGCTATTGCAACCAGCGAGCAGGATGGAAAAAGCGGCGGCGCAAGCGATTGGGAGGAGCCTCATAGCGATGACCTTTCTGGAACGGCGGCCATCATAGCGCGCTTCAGTCAATCAAGGAAATGGATCATCGCGCAGCGCCGATCAGCTGGCAGGCCATAATCCGCCTCGACTGCAAGCTCGCCTGCGAGGCGGGGGTGCGCATCGAGCGCGGTGACTTCTTCAAAACCCAGCTTTTCATAGAACGGCGCATTCCACGGTACGTCGAGGAACGTTGTTAGGGTTATCGCGCGAAAGCCCGAATTGCGCGCATCGATCTGGCAGGCTCGCATCAGACCGGCACCGATCCCGCGTCTTTGAAAATCGGGATGTGTGTCGAATTCCCAGATGTGAAGCTCGCGGTTGAACGGCTCGTTGACGAGAAATCCGGCCATTCGCTCACCGACATGGGAGACGAGGCAATGACCCTTGCGTATAAAGCGCTTCAGTCGCTCGACCGGCACAGTGTGGCTGCCGGCAAGGCCGGAAAGACCTTCTACGTTGTCGAATAGCTTTCCCGCCGCGGCTTCGATCTCAGGCATTTGCTCGGCGTCCTCAGGCCGCGCGAGGCGCAGCGACCAGCCGCTCATTCCTCGGTCCGGATGAGAACCGTCTCACCTACCAGCAGAAACAGGAAGAATGGCGCCCATGCGGCGAGGAAGGGCGGATATCCGCCAAAGCTGCCCATTGCGAGCGCGGCGTTGTCGACCACGAAATAGGCAAAGCCGAGCGCCATTCCGATGATCGCGCGCACGAACAATTGCCCTGACCGCGCCAGTCCGAAAGCCGCCACCGATCCCAGCAACGGCATCAGCAGCGCCGATAGCGGCCCCGAAATCCGGTGCCACCAGTTTGCGCGCATTTCTGACGTGCGGCGGCCAATTGCCTCGAACGAGTCGATCGTTTCGGAAAGCTCCAGAAAGCTCTGCCCGTCGGGATCGATTGCTTCCAGATCAATCTGTTCAGGCGTCAGGTTCGCGCCGACCACCAAGGTCTCAAGCTGTTCAAGCTCCGCTCCGCCAACCTCAAAACGTGTCGGGTTCTCCAGTCGCCATCCCGGAGCGGCGAAGACGGCCCGTTCGGCGCGCACCTGCTCGGTGACGATAAAGCCCGCCCCGCGCGCGTCCCATGTAACATTGGTCAGCACGATATTCTCGCCCGAACCGGTCAGCGTCGCGGCGGAAAGGACGTTGGTCCCATCGGTA
This sequence comes from uncultured Erythrobacter sp., assembly GCF_947492365.1. NCBI lineage: Bacteria > Pseudomonadati > Pseudomonadota > Alphaproteobacteria > Sphingomonadales > Erythrobacteraceae > Erythrobacter > uncultured Erythrobacter sp. Next base: position 2,004,963 of record NZ_CANLMB010000001.1, on the reverse strand, counting down.
AGTATGACGTTTGCCCGCGTTCCAGTTTGCTGCGGGATCTCGCCATACTCGACCGCCTCCCATGCCTTCAACGTCGAGTTGGCGCGGGTCACAACCCGTTCGTTGAAGGTGAAGCTGATCACCGCAATGACGCCTGCGGTCAGCAGCAGCGGCGCGAGCACCTGATGCGCAGAAAGGCCAGCCGCCTTCATCGCTACAACCTCGCTGTTCTGGTTGAGCGTCACCAGCGTAATGAGCGTCGCCAGCAGCACCGAGTAGGGCAGGAACCGCGATATCAGCTGCGGTATCCTGAGGCCGACATATTTGATGATTTCGGCCTGCCCATTGCCTTCAGGCTCCAGGATTTTGCCGGTAGAGCCCAGCAGGTCGAGCGCCATCAGCACCAGCACCAGCATTACCAGCACGGCGAAAATCCGCACCACGAACATCTTTGCCAAATAGAGCGTCAGCGTGCGCGAAGGGAAAAAGTCGAGTTGCATGAAGTTGCTGCGCCTTGCCTATTCTGCCGGAGCCGTTTGCGGGTCGTTATCGGCTGAATGGTCAGCGACGAGCGAGGCCGGTTTGCGCCGTGCGAAGAGCTTTGAGATCCGCTTCGACAGCTTGGCGAACACCGTCTCCAGTGCCCCAAGCGCGAGCGCTCCCGGAACATGCGCGGTGCGGTGATACATCCACAGGATCAGCGCAGCGAAGATTACGAATGGTCCCCATAACGCAATGATCGGATCGATCCGGCCGAGTGCCGCGATGTCCTCCCCGTACTGGTTTATCTTGTGATAGGAGACGACCAGAACGATCGACACAAACACGCCGAGCGCGCTGGTTGATCGCTTGGGCGGAATCGCCAGCGCCACTGCGAGCAGCGGCATCAATAGCATCATGACCACCTCGACCAGACGGTAATTGAAGGCCGCCTGCACTGCATCGCGCTCCGCTGCGTCTGCGCGGTCCTCGCTCCAGCCTATGCTGAGCAGTTCGGGCAGGATGTATTCCCTGCTGGCATCACCCCTCGCGCGGAATTCCTCGATTGCGGGCAAGTCGATCGGCAGATCGTGGCGACTGAAAGAGAGAACGCGAGGGGTCTCACTCCCAGTGTCCTGAATGATCGTTCCCTCGGTCAGGCGCAGGATGATCGTATCAGGATCGTCCGTGGTCGCCATGAAGCTGCCTTCGCGCGCGCTGATCGTGAGGACCTGTCCGCGACTGTTGGCGACGCGGGCATAGATGCCAATCAGACGCTGGCCGCTATCCTCGCTCTCCTCAATCCGGAGCGCCATTCGGTCGGCCAGAGTAGTGAACTCGCCGACCTTGATCGATGCGCCCAAGGCTCCGGAACGCAGATCATATTCCATCTGTTCATAGTAATATCGGCTGATCGGCTGGATGTAGAACACCAGCGCAACATTGACTGCGACCAGTACCAGCGTGATCGCATAGGGAACGCGCAGCAACCGCCAATAGGACAGGCCCACAGCGCGCATCGTGTCCAGCTCTGACGAGGTCGCAAGCTTGCGGAAAGCGAGCAGAATGCCAAGCAGCAGCCCGAGCGGGATCGCAAGGCTGGCATATTCAGGGATCAGCGCGCCCAGCATCTTGAACACGACTGCAATCGGCCCGCCTTCAACCGCGACGAAATCGAACAGGCGCAGCATCTTGTCGAGCAGCAGTAGCGAAGCCGCTAACGCAAACACGCCCAGCATAGGCACGACCACGAGCCGGAAAATGTAGCGGTCAATGCTGGGTATGAATTTGAGCACGTATCGTCCGTCAGCTGCGCGGGGCTACACTTCTGGCGAGGCTCTAGCGCGATTTCAACGGGGCGTCATGCCCCAAGCGTCACAAATCAGGCCTTTTCAAGCGTGCATTGCAGCGGGTGCTGGTTCTGGCGGGCAAAGTCCATCACCTGGTTCACCTTGGTCTCGGCCACTTCGTAAGGGAAAATCCCGCATACCCCGACGCCTTTTTGATGGACGTGCAGCATGACCCGCGTCGCCTGCTCCAGATTCATACCAAAGAAGCGTTTGAGCACCGCAACGACAAATTCCATCGGCGTGTAATCATCATTGAGCATCAGCACCTTGTACTGGCTCGGCTTCTTGGGCTTGTCGCGGGTCTTGGTCGCAATGCCGACTTCGCTGTCGCTCTCATCGCCGTCCTTCCCCGCACCATCTCCGCCCGCAGCGAAAATGCGTGTTTGGGCCGCGATCAACATGTGATCGGGCACTGGATCGGCCAAGAAATCAGAAAGTGAGGGGAAATTGTCGGGCATCGGGGTCCATTATGGGATTCGTATGCAGCTGCGCAAGGTGTGAAACGCCCTGATAGCGCCGACATTCTTAATGAACGTCCTGCGGCCCAGCTATCTCTGCCGGACAGCAAAAGGCCGGACAGACCCTTGCGGTCTATCCGGCCTCGGCGCTTTCGCGCGCTTTCTTGAACCGGGCTTGGGGGGGAGAGAGGAGGGCCCGGCTCAGAAATTGTTCGAGTGCTTATGCAGCCTTTTTGATCTTTTCGGCTGCAACGCTCACGCGGTTCGAAATCGGAGCGAAAGCTTCGTTGTAGAGCTTTACCCATGCTTCGGTGCGCTGCGAACCAAACGACACAACAGCGTCGAAGTTGCGGCGTGCAAGTTCACCCTGAAGCTGGAACAGCTCGGTGGGCGACTTGACCGAAGTCATCTTTTTGGCGTCAGCAGTGACGGTTTCGACAACGGTCTTGCCGGTTTCGACGTTTTCACGAACCAGGGTCTGTGCGCCGTCGAAGAAGATCTTGCCGCTTTCGACAACAGCGTCGAGGTTGGCTTTGTTGAACTCGCCAGCTTCGGCAGCGAATTCGCCAGCCTTGGCGTAAGCGGTCTTTGCGCGGGTCTGCACTTCAGCGGCCATTTCCTTGGCCTGTGCGGTGTAATCTTTGTTTGCGGTAGCCATGATGGTTTCCTTGATCTTGGTGACAGGGTTGGAAGCGGTGGGCTTCTGAGCCGCTTTGGGTGCGGCTTTCTTGGCTGCGGGCTTCGCTACCTTCTTGGCCGGAGCCTTCTTGATGGCGACTTTCTTTGCAGCGGGGGTTTTCTTGGCTGCGGTCTTCTTGGCGGTGACCTTTTTGGCAGTCGCCTTTTTCGCAGTCTTTTTGGCCGGTGCCTTCTTGGCGACGGCTTTCTTTACGACCTTGGCGCTTGCAGCCGGCTTCGGTGCGTCGGCCTCGACAGCCTCAGCTACCTTTGCGGCGGAAGCCTTTTTAGCAGCAGCTTCGGCATATGCCTGTTCAGCAGCGGCGTCGATCTTCGCCTGGGTCTTTTCAGTCTGGGTGTTGGCTTCAGCCATGGGAACCTCGTTTCATGTTGCAGTGCACAAAATAGCGATTGCAACTGCGAAGTCAAGGTTTTTGTGCACCGCACAATAAATGGTGCAAGCATCTGAATTTCAGTTGAAATCCCGATCAATCACACCTGGGCAGTGAAATTTTTTCCAGCCTAACGCGTCTTTACATAGCGTCCCGGAGCATCCTCGATCACCGTATCGCCGCGTCCGCCGGGCTTACGCTTCCCGGTTGCGGGCACGCGCGCATCGCCTTGCGCCTCGATCCAGTCGAGCCAGTGCGGCCACCAGCTGCCCGGATGCTCTTCGGCGCCTTTGACAAAGTCCTTGAGCGATGCCGCGCCGCTATCGCCGGTCCAGTACTGGTACTTGTTCGCCGCCGGAGGATTGACCACTCCAGCGATGTGGCCTGAGCCTGCGAGCAGGAATTCGAGCGGTCCGGCAAAGTGGTCTGTGATCCGCCATACGCTTTCGGCTGGTGCAATATGATCCTCACGCCCGGCCTGCACGTAAGACGGCGTCGTGACCTGCGTCAGATCGAGCGGCGTCCCGTCACAGCTCAGTGCGTCGGGCACTACGAGTTTGTTGTCGCGATATAGGTCGCGCAGATACTCATTGTGCCATTTGGAAGGGAGATTGGTGACGTCCCCGTTCCAGTGCAGCAGATCGAAGGCCGGATAATCTTCGCCCAGCAGGTAATTGTTGACGACGTAGTTCCAGATCAGATCCTTGCCGCGCAGGGCATTGAAGGTGGCAGCCAGATAGCGCCCATCGAGATAGCCTTCGGGTGAAAGCTGATCGATCATTTCAAGCTGACCTTCGCCGATGAAGTGCTTGAGCTCGCCGCTCCGCTCAAAATCGACCTGGGCGGTGAAGAAGGTCGCGCTGTTGACCTTGTCTGCTTCGCCGCGGCGGGTGAGCAGCGCCAACGTCGCGGCAAGCGTCGTTCCGGCAACGCAATAGCCGATTGTGTTCACACTCGGCACTTTCAGCCGGTCGCGCACATGGTCGATCGCCTCGATCTGGCTGCGGATGTAATCGTCCCACACCACCTCGCCCATCGTCTCGTCTGCTGATTTCCAGCTGACGACGAAAACGGTTATGCCCTGATCGACCGCCCATTTGATGAAGCTCTTCTTGGGCGTCAGGTCGAGGATGTAGAAGCGGTTGATCCATGGCGGGAAGATCACCAGCGGCACTTGGTAAACGTCCTTAGTCGAAGGGCTGTACTGGATTAGCTGAAACAGAGGCGTCTCGTGCACGACCTTACCCGGCGTTGCGGCTAGGTTTTCTCCCAATGTAAAAGCATCGGGGTCGGTGTGGGTCAGCTGCCCGCGTTTGAGATCATTGATGAGGTGCTGCATCCCGCGCACCAGATTTTGCCCGCGCGTTTCAAGCGTGCGCTTCATCACGACAGGGTTGGTGAGCAGGAAGTTGTCCGGGCTCATCGCTTCGGACAATGCGGTAACGGCGAATTGCAGCTGCTTCTTCTTTTCGCTGTCGAGGCCATCCATCGATGCTGCGGCGCGTTTGAAATACTCTGTCAGCATCAGATAGGTCTGATGGAGCAGCGCAAAGGCGGGGTGCTCGCGCCATGCCGGGTCGGCGAACCGGCGGTCTTTGCGAGGCAGTGCGCTTTCATCGCTTCCTTCGCCCGTGCCGCCTCCCAGATAGCTTTCGAACACGCTCTTCCAGAGTTGCAGCGAATCCTGCGCGAGACTTGACTGTGCCTCGAAGGCTCCGGTCGGGAATTGTTTGAGCATGCTTTGCGACATGACGAGCCATTGAGCCGGGTCGAGCATGCTTTTGCCCTCTCCCGCCTTCTGAGCGGCCGACTTGGCTTTTTCGGTGACGAATTCAAACCACATCTTCTGTAGCTCACCGCTCGATTTGGCCCATTCGCCCAGTTCGCCGGGGCTCATACCCTCAAGCATTCCTTTCGCCCCCATCGCGGCCGCCGCTGCGTCAGGATCACCAAGGCCGGGCCCAAAGCCGGGAAGAGCTTGTGCGAACATTTTCTTCATCGCGTCGCCTTGCGCTTCCAGAAAGGCAGCGAATTCGCCCGCTTGACCAAAGCCGGCTCCGCCAAATATGCTTTCTGGACCTCGATTTTGATTGTCTTTGCCAGCCATGATTGTGCGCGTGTCCCTTGCGGCCCGACCGGAAGTTTCGGGCGTGTGATCCAATATTCTAATCCGAGTTGGGCCTTCCTAGCGGATTCGGCTTTCCACATCGACATTTATTGCCCTAGACTCTCTAACCTCTCCGCGATCATATTGACTGCGGGTTTTCAGGCACGGGATCGCCATGGACGAACAATTTTACCGCATGAAGCGGCTGCCTCCTTACGTCATCGCGGAAGTCAACGCGATGCGGCATGCAGCGCGGCAGGCGGGCGAAGACATCATTGACCTCGGCATGGGCAATCCTGACCAACCGCCGCCGCAACACGTGATCGACAAATTGTGCGAGGTTGCGGCCAAGCCCAATGCGCATGGCTACTCTCAGTCCAAGGGTATCCCGGGGCTTCGGCGCGCGCAGGCCAATTACTATGAGCGCCGATTTGGCGTCGATCTGGACCCTGAAAGCGAAGTCGTGGTCACGATGGGGTCGAAGGAAGGGCTGGGCAGCCTTGCCAATGCGATCACCGCGCCGGGAGATGTGGTGCTCGCGCCCAATCCTTCCTATCCCATCCACACATTCGGATTTATCATTGCAGGCGCAACGATCCGCGCTGTGCCGACGACGCCGGACGAGGATTATTGGCGCTCGCTCGAAAGCGCGATGAACTTCACCGTGCCGCGCCCCAGCGTGTTGGTGGTGAGTTATCCTTCCAATCCGACAGCCGAAATTGTTGACCTGGCCTTCTACGAACGGCTGGTCGCGTGGGCGAAAGAGAACAAGGTCTGGGTTCTTTCCGATCTTGCTTATTCAGAGCTTTATTACGACGACAACCCCACTCCTTCGATCATGCAGGTCAAAGGCGCAAAGGATGTCGCGGTCGAGTTCACCAGCATGAGCAAGACCTATTCAATGGCTGGTTGGAGAATGGGTTTCGCAGTCGGCAATAAGCAGCTGATCGCGGCGCTTACCCGCGTGAAATCTTATCTCGACTACGGCGCGTTCACCCCGATTCAGGCCGCGGCATGTGCTGCGCTGAACGGACCACAGGATATCGTAGAATCGAACCGCAACCTCTATCGCAAGCGGCGCGATGTCATGGTCGAGGCCTTTGGCCGCGCGGGCTGGGAAGTTCCTGCGCCCAAAGCCTCTATGTTCGCTTGGGCCCCGCTGCCGCCTGCTCTCATCAAAACGGGAAGCCTGGAGTTTTCCAAGCAATTGCTAACCGAAGCGCAAGTCGCAGTCGCTCCCGGTGTCGGCTATGGTGAAGAGGGGGAGGGTTTTGTCCGAATCGCCATGGTCGAAAACGAGCAGCGGCTTAGGCAGGCGGCGCGTAATATCAAACGGTACTTGTCCAAGAAGGGCATAAACGCCCCGGCAGAATGATTGGCAAAGGCAAGGAGTTAACGGAATATTGCTCCTATCTCGGAGCAAACTGGGTAGAAATGCATTGTTAGAAGTAGCTAACTAGCAAGATGGAGCAAGACATGCCTTCCGCAGCGTCGCGACCGCTGACTGAAAGACAGCGCGCCGTGATGGAGCGAATCGATCGGCGCGTCCCGATCAAAGTCATTGCGGGGGAGCTCGGCGTGTCCGAGACCCGCATTAACCAGCACATCCGCGCCCTTAAGGATATCTACGAGGCGGAGAACCTTGGCGATCTGGTCGAAAAGCACCGTGCGGCGGAAGGCATTGAAATTGCCGACGGAAATGTCGACCCTATCGAGAATCCCGATCCTTCAGGTCAGCCGCAGCAGGGCTATAGTGAACCTACATACAGCAAAAGTCAGGTCCCGGTTGGCGGCTTGATTGGCAACAATCCGGGCAGCAACGACCCGGGCGAGCTTGTGATGAGCGATGCTCTCCCACTGGCTGATCAGGCGCCCTGGCTGCGTCCTGGAGAGCCTCGGGTCGTGCCCCGGGTGCTCGATGGTGAACATGCCATCTGGTTTCGCCTCGCTGCTATTGTCGGGATCGCCTTCGGGTTTCTCGCCGCTATTGTTTTGACGGTTACAGCAGCGGTTACGATCAGCGAGGCGCTGGATGGACGTGCAACCGTCCCGGTGAATGAAGAGGGCTTTTCCTGACGGGCAGGGAAGAGCTTCACACGGAGACCTTCCATGACTGATCGTATCACCCAGGACGCTTACAACCTCAAAAAACTGATCCGCGAAGCCGAAGCGCTTGCCGATGAATCAATGATCGCCTTTTCACGCCTCAAGCAGGCAATGCTGGCCGCGCGCCAGAACCCCGAAGTCGAAGTCGTCGAAGGCCAGCGCGCTCTGATGCGACTCAACCAGGCCGAATCCCAGGCGATGGCCATGTCCACCAGCCTGCTGCGTGTGCATGACGAACTGAGCAAGATCGCTCGTGAGAAGATGGCCACCGACGATGTCCCAACTGAAATTCCCGCTCATGCTGTCGCAGGTGATGAACTCGCAACAGACGGCGTTCCGCAATACGTTTGATGACGACTGAATGCTCGAACTTCTAGCCTCTGAATATCGCACCTACGCCCAGGACATCGTCGTGATCGCTGTATGCGGCGCGGCGTTGCTCTGGGGTGGTGCTCCAGAACGAATCATTGCTGCGTCGTGGCTGATATTCTTCGAGCTGACAGGGCTGATCTACAAGAACTTCATTCGGTCCGAGGGCTATCAACTCCAGGGCGTTGACGCCTTTCTGGCGACCACCGACTTCTTGGTCCTTGTGATCTGGGTGATCGTGGCGCTCTATGCCAACCGCAATTATCCATTGTGGATTGCAGGGATGCAGTTGCTCGCCATGACTGCACATCTTGCACGCGGCATGTCAGAGGCGATTTCGCCGATTGCCTATTTATTTCTAATTGTGGCTCCGGGCTGGTTTCAGCTTATCTTCCTCGCCGCCGGGGTGAGCCGACACGTCATGCGCAAACGCAAATATGGCGAGTATCGCAGTTGGCGGTATGTTCGAAACGCCGTGAAACTGGACTTGCCTGGCGAACGGAAAAAATCGTGGTCAGCATTGCTGTCGAAGCGCAAGGTCGTAGCTCAGGATGAGGCGCGATGATCGATTCCACCCGTTTTCCCGATGCGCAGTCGGCCAAGGCGCAAACGAACCGCCCGTTGCAGCAGCAACGCGCGATCGTGGACTTCTTGCGTGCGATGGTGGTTGCCAAACCAGACGAAGGTGAGCGGTTCCACGCAGTGTTTCTTGATGGTGAGCAGACCATTCTTGGTGATGCTCCATTGGGTCAGGCCCGCGCAGGATCGTTGTCCCTACGAATGCGCGAGATATTCCAGCTGGCTCTTTCGATGGATGCCGAGGGCATGATCGTCGCCCATAACCATCCGTCTGGCCAGTGCCGGCCGAGCGCGTTTGATATCACAGCGACGCGGCGGCTGAAAGACATCGCAAGAGCGCTCGATATCGAGCTGCTCGATCATCTTATTATTACAACAAGCTCGGTCTATTCGATGCGTGCAGGGGGCGATCTGTGACAATATCGGCAGTTAGCAACGAATTTCCAGAAAGCGACACACTGATTCCGCGCTTTCGTGAAGCGGGCGATGTCACGTTGGACTTGTTCCACCGCGACGGGCGAGTGGATGATCGATGGATTGGCTTCCATCCACGCGAATTTGAGCTGCTGTGGCGACTGGCTGAGCAACCCGGTGAACGGATGACGCGCAAGCAATTGCTGGCCGATGTCTGGCGCATCCATTTCGAGCCTGAAACCAACTCGGTCGCAGTTCACGTTGCGCGGGTGCGCAGCAAGTTGGAGGCCTTCGGTCTGTCGGGACTCCTCGAAACGCATCCAGATGGAGGTTATCTGCTGAAAGCTTCGCCTGGGCCCAGTTCCTATCGGCTTGATGGCCGCAGCTGAGGCGAACTGCGCTTGATGCTGGACTTCGTTTCTAGCTTCGGCCAGTTCTGAGGGCAACCTCACCAGCTCAAAGCCGAAGGAAGACCATGACCCAAGCTCAGGCTCACGCCCAGACTCAAACCATGCCCGCTAATGATCGCGTCAGCATCGAACTGCGCGACGATGGAGTTGCCCTGGTTCGCTTTACCCGCGGCGACAAGATGAACGCGCTCGATCCAGAGATGTTTGAGCGCATAATCGAGGCGGGCAGTGTGCTTGAACGAATGAAGGGCGTGCGCGCGGTCGTGCTGTCGGGTGAGGGGCGCGCTTTTTGTGCCGGTCTCGACACCGCAAGTTTCGGCCGTACGCCCGACGCTGATGAGCCGGACATCACAGATCGCATCTACGGCAATTCGAACAAGTTCCAGCAGGTCGCAACCCAGTGGCGCAAATTGCCCGTTCCGGTGATCGCGGCATTGCACGGCGTGTGCTTTGGCGGTGGTCTGCAGATCGCGAGCGGGGCCGATATCCGGATTGCCCATCCAGACACGCGCATGGCGGTTATGGAGATGAAGTGGGGGCTTGTCCCCGACATGGGCGGATATGCGCTGTGGCGCGGATTGGTGCGCGACGATGTGCTGCGCGAGCTTGCCTATACGAACCGCGAATTTTCTGGTTCAGAGGCGCAGGTGCTTGGCCTTGCGACCTATGTCGATGACAATCCGCACGCCCGCGCCACTGCGATTGCCCGCGAAATCGCCAATCGCAATCCTCAAGCGATCCGCGCAGCAAAGCGCCTGCATGCGGCAATGCTCGAACGCGACACCGATGCGATCCTGATGGAGGAAAGCGTCGAGCAAGCTGCCATCATACGCACCCCGAACCAGATGGAAGCGGTGATGGCGGGCATGCAAAAGCGCGTGCCCAAGTTCGACGACGTCGACGTCTAGGGCCTAGCCGAAAACCGCAACGCATTGCAGGCCGTCAAGCACTTGGCGGCCTTTGGCATCCCACATTCGCAGACGCTCGGACGAATAGCCGGCATCGGCGTGCTGGCTGGCATTCTCGGCCAAGTACCAGCCGTCCGGTGACAGAGTGTCTGTGTCTAGCACGTTGAAAGACCAATTGATCGAGCTGATCGGACCGCGCCGCTGCATGATCCGCATGGCACCTGGCGGCATGACGTCACCCATCAACACCAGTTTGCTCACCGGATCTAAGTCATGTTCTTCGGTCAGCCGCGCCCAGCGGCGGATCACGGCGCCGTGCTCGCCATCCTTGTCCTGAGCGAATCGCAGTTCGAAATTGTTGGCGACAAAGCTTGGCCATTGCTGAGCCATTGCGCTAGGGCAATCCTTCGGCGCGCCGGGCCAGTTCTCGACCGGGTCAGCGCTGCGCTCTGCATTGGCTTCGCGTCCGGCTGCGAAGAGCCAGAATGCGGTCAGCGCGAGGCCCTTCTCATTGCGCAATTCGCTGCGGACCTGGGTAACATTACGCCCCTCGCGCACGATCTCTGCTGAGACTTCGATGCTCTCACCCAGCGGCGCAACAAATCCGATTTGCGCGGCCCGCAGGGGAGGGAGGTCCGGAAATGCACGGATCGCGGCGGTATAAGCGATCAGCGCAGAGGCGCCGCCATACAAGGTCCGCCCCTGCATCCATTTGTCAGCGTGGCTTAGGGTTGCGGGGCCAGGCTGGCCGGTGATCGGTTCGAGCAAGCTTGCGATAGTCATGTAGGCAGCTGTGCCCAAAGCGATTGCCACGGTCCAGACTGACGTTGCGTAATCTAGTGCATTGGATAGGACGCGTTCAGCGCCAGACGGCGAATGCCGCATTGCCTTTCGGGCTACGAATCGTTAGTGGGCCGCTTCCGCCCTGAAAAAGGGTGGCTCGGCCCGATGGCGGAGTGGTTACGCAGAGGACTGCAAATCCTTGCACGCCGGTTCGATTCCGGCTCGGGCCTCCACTTCCTTTCCCGTGTTCCAAGCGGGACGAGTTGCCGCTTTAGCTCAGTTGGTAGAGCACATCATTCGTAATTAGCGGGCCACCGCTAGATTGATGAATGAAACCAATGGGCTGGATTGGCGGGAATGAAATTAGTAGGGCCTTAGTAGGGCCAGGGCCGCTTTAGCTCAGTTGGTAGAGCATCGCATTCGTAATGCGGAGGTCACGTGTTCGAGTCACGTAAGCGGCACCACTAACCATCTGAAATAATGATTTTTATTGCTAGCATCAGGAGCGGTTGCGCTCTTCGGGCAGGTCTTGTTGTGGGCCGTTTGCAGACCGTCGGCTTATGACCGGTGGAGGTTGCAAGCTGCCATTCCGCTTTCGACCCAGATACGGACCTCGCTTTCTCCTTTGAGTTCGAGACAGATCAATGCGGTGGCTGTTCAACGAGGAACACAAAGGCCGTAATTATCGGGCAGGACGGCTAACACGCATGGGATCATCCAGAGCAATGATCACGGGTTCCAGGTCAGCCGGACCTGGAGCCGTATAGCGCACTCCATCAAAGGGTGTCGGTCCGGGGCCGCCTGGGTTGAAGAAGGCACTGTACCCACCTTCAAGCGCGGGAATTTCGACGAAGGTCACATTACGTGCAGCCGCTTCGTCTCCGGCAAGAATGATATCGATATAGTTGTCGCGATCTTCGTTGTAACAGTCATCGTAATAAATGCCGGCAACCGGATCCAAGCGTTGGCCCAAATCTGCGAGGCCTAACACCCGCAAAGTACCTCCTTCGACCCGATAATCTTGGCCGACTTTTTCCAGAAGAACGGTTTGGCCATTGGCCCCTCGCACATGGACACGGAAAAAACTCTCATGACTATCTGGGGTCAATGACCGCAGTCCATCGGGGGAGAAACCACCAGTTGTCAAAACTCGCAGCCGATAATCTGCGTCGCCGCCATAGAGCGCAAACTCGTCATTCGGGAAGATTCCCGAGTTCTGGACCAGAACGGGTACACCACCTTCACCAAGCGGGGCATTTCCGACAGCATTCAGCTTGGCCCCCACCAATACTGGGCCCGTATCATAGGCAGATCTATCGGTGGTCCAGTGCAGACCCACAGCGCTCACTTCTTGAGCGCCTGGACCGACGAGTGTGAGAGGTGTGGCATCTTCGACAATATCGAGACGCACAGGAAACACGGCATCAGCTTCACTTCTCAGACCGCGATTGCCGAAATCACCGAATGCGACAATGACATTGCGCTCATTAAGTTCCCAATTAGGAAGCAAGGTAATGGCATTGGGAAAGACAATCTCACCCGTATTGAGGGTAAATTGGAAATCACTGACATCCGCCGTTTCCAAAGCCACAGGCCAGCTAAACACAAGCGGTAAGCCATCATCAAAGGAAGAATGTCCTTTGGAAACGTTCTCAGTCCCGGCCTGGGGGGTCGCAGTTGTGAGCGTTTCAACGTCACCATTGGTACATGCGACTGGACCAAACCATGATCCTCCGGCGTCACGTACAGCGCTCTCTGTGATCTCTGGAATGGCGATGATATTATCAAATCCCATACCTGCTGACAGGATCATAGGTTCTTCGGCCCAATAGTCAGCCGCCATCAAAGCACCATTGAATGTCGTACTGACAAGTGGATTTTCCGGGGCGGGTGACACCGATACAGTGATCCTGTCCGTTGCGGTTTCTGTCCCATCGCTGACCGAAAGCTCAAGCACGATATCTTGGGGGGAAGCCACATCTGGTGCAATGAAACTCGGAGCTACGGTCATGCTATCGCTGAACTGCATATAGGGGCCGGAAATTCGGGACCAGCTAAAGGTCAATGCGTCATTATCCGTGTCGCTCACGGTCGGTGAGAGCTGCACCATCACGTCTTCCGCCACGCTTTGATCAGCCCCGGCGTCGACCACCGGTGCGTTATTGGTCGGAGGCGAAACGGGCGTTGTGCTGCCACTGTCGTCACCACCACACGCTGACAAGGTGAGCGTGAGCAGAGCAGCAAACGAGGTTGATAAAAGATGAGAGTTCGTGTGGGGCGCCCGAATACGTGCAGGATTGGTGTCTGAAAAAGGTGCGAGCAATTTTTCTAGAACAAACCGGGAGATATTTTTCTGCTGCAACCCTGTGCAACTATCTGAACCTTCGACTTCCATCGCATCTGCCTCATATTGTCTGATGGTAGTTAGACGTTCGGCAGACTCAGAACATTCCTGACCCTCACAGATTTTTTTCGCCATTTGTATTTCGTCTGATCGTGCAGAGCGGGCTTGCGCCGATTAACCCTGGCCGGGATGACCGCCTCAACACCCTTCACCTCGATCATTGTTGGTCTCGAAACCACGGCTGCTCACAATGCCATCATCGGTCCGGCTTGCGTTGGCAGAAGCGCTTGTGGTTCCACCAGTACGGAAAGTGGCACCGTATTCCCGGCTGATGCTGTCTTTCCGCTTAAGCCAATTTGTTCTGATTAATCGGTGTCGCTATAGCGCTCTCGGACCAATGCGTGACGATCACGCAACGTGTCTTGTTGAGCTTCGGTCAAATGCGGTTCCAGTTCTCTTTCCATCTGCTCAAAGCGCTGATTGATCTCAATACGGCCATCTCGAACTATCTGCTCGATGTCCTCACCTGCCCGAGAGACAATAGGTCTAATGGCCTCTCCCTGCTCTGCAGATGTGGGTTCCACAATGCTCTCAATAAGCCGTGTGTAACCTTCGACATGTGCGAACTGTCGGGCATTCTCAAGTCGATTGCGCACAATCATCCCAGTGATTGATGCACCGATAAGTGCGCCGATGAGCAAGGTCACAAGCAAGACGAACAAGGGACGTTTGTAGAAGGGAGATTTGGTCATTTGTCTCACTCAGAATATCAGAAGCGACACCGCATCAAGTGTCGGTAGGGCGAAAAGCGCTTCGGCCAGAGTAGCTCCTGGGGAAGCGGCACTCGCATTGGATGCCATTGCCAACCCTGAGAGCGCGAAGGCAGGAACAGCAATGCGAGGGAATAGCCGAGCTAACGCCGCAGAAAAGTCGACATCAAATAGGCTTTGTCCGTTTGCGCGTTCCTCATGAACACGCTTCATTACGCGTTGATCAAAAAATGGCTCAAATTCAGGTTTCGGCCTGCTGCCAATCATTGATCTCAGTTCGCGCTCGGCATCGATGAAACGATCCAGAGCGGGATTCTCGGCGCGCTTAGCCTCGAGTTCGACTTCCTCAATAGGATCAAGACGCCCTTCCAAAAGCTTCTCGACCAAGTCTTCTGTGCGCGGATCAATCACGTGCTCGCTCCTGAAATTGCCTTCGCCATCTGCATCTTGCCGCGTGAAAGTCGCGATAGAATTGTGCCTGTCGGAACTTGCAAAATGTTCGCTGTCTCTTCCGTGCTCCAACCTTCGACTAGGCGCAGCACCATCACCGCCCGAATGTCTGGGTGCAGTCTGCTCAATGCGAACCGGACAAGATTGGTATTCTCAACATCTCTTCCTTGATCCTCTCGCCCAGCGATTTTGTCTTCCCACGCTTCCTCACGATCCTTGGGTGTGAAAAATCTAAGCAGGTTGCGTTTCCGCCTTCGCAAAGCATCCTTTGCGCTGTTGATCGCGATACGGGTCAGATAGGTTTTGACAGACGACTGGCCTTCAAATCGAGCCAAGCTGCGATAGAATTTGATCATCACTTCCTGTCCCACCTCGTCTGCCTCGTCACCTGGGCCAAGCATCGATATGACGGTTGCAGCAACTGTCCGTTCATAACGGCGAACCAGTTCCGCAAAGCAGGCATCATTGCCATTCTTTGTACCGTCGACGAGTGCAGCGTCGTCTTGATCGATCACGGTGGGCATACATTTGGGACCATAGCCAGCATTGCAATGCCATCAATCTCAAGCTGTGCCTTCACGGTTGCCAAGCTCCATCTTTGCTTCCTTTAGGCCTTTGATGATGCGGCGCTGGAGGCCAGACAGGGCAAAAGACTGACCCAGCCATCACCGCCTTCAGGGGGAGGATCAACCCTGAATTCGCCCCCGCATCCGCGCGCGATTTTCGTCTTGAATCTCTTCCATGATCCTCATTTGATCTCGCGAAAGGACACGTGAAAGCCGCTCGTTGGTCTCATCGCGCTGTGCAGAAAATTCCCTACGAAGCGAGAGCTTCTGACGAAGGCTGAGATCGGGGCGATTGCCGCGAGACAAGCCATACCGTTGCAAAATACGCAGATTGGCCTCGGCGTTCGCTCGAAGAATTGGCAGCACCTGTTCTCGCTGCTGATCTGTCAGCCTCAACCGTTCTGCAGCGCTAGCAAGACGTGATTGAATTTCCTCTCTCTGACTTTCGCTCAAATTCATCTCCGACTGTGCTTGAGCGGGAACGGCCGCCATCGGTGCTAGCGCGAGAACAGCTCCAAAAAGTGCGAGGCCCAGAGCAGGGGAAGACTTGGGGGAGGTCTGAAACATCGATGTTTCCTCAGTATGCTAACCGACCAATTCGGTTAGCTCACAGGGTTAGACGACGCGCTCTGCCCAAACATTCCCGAGACCCTTGGATTTTTTCGGATTCAGACAATGAACGGGTACATGAAGGTCAGCTCCCACCTCCAATTTCTGCCGTCGGACGTGGGCTGGAACTGGGCCGTGAACTGACTGTCCGCTTCTAGCTGATGGAATAACCGGAGCGGACCATCAGCCATCGACCCATAACATACCGTTGGTCATCCCAGCAGCGATCTATTGCACTTTGATGCGCTCCCATCCGGTCGAGATGCAAGACACGTAGGCCCAAGCATTTCGAGCAGTTCGGGATGCATTGCAGGCCTGACATTGAACCAGTAGGCCGCGGCGGCTAATGCTATGGCGATGCGACAAGCAAGCCTCTTCGAGCCGTCCAATCAGTCGGCGTTGATTGAATCTGCGGGTTGGTTTGAGTCCATTTTGCTCGGGCAGTTAGCTATCGGCCTTTGCGCGATTGCAGTGGCATTGCTCGGATTGTGGATGCTTTCGGGGCGGCTCAATCTTGGCCAAGGATTACGTACCTTGCTGGGTGTTTTCGTATTGCTTGGTGCGCCGGCGATTGCGGCTTCCTTTGTGGCAAGCAGCGATCAACCTCGGATTGCAACTACGCCAACTCTGCCACGCGATCAGACGCCCGCGAGGGCACTTCCGCCAGCCAGCAATGACCCCTATGCCGGAGCTTCCTTGCGCCGCGACTAGGCCGCTGTGACGATCGGTGCAGTTCTGGTTCAATAGAGCCCAACCCGCGATTGGTTCGATCGAACAACTGACCGCACCGCACTCTGAATGCTAGGCACGGTGTTGTCAGACACGAGGCATTTCTGATTTGTCGTGCTAGCGAGGGGCTATGAGCCGCAAGTCGAGAGCTAAACCACCCAGTCCATTTCGTCGTTTCAACTCATCGCCCGCGGTCATTCGCCTTGTGGTGATGATGTATGTCCGCTTTCCGCTGAGCCTGCGGAACGTGGAAGACCTTCTGTTCGAACGAGGGATCGACATCTGCCATGAGACGGTCCGGTTCTGGTGGAACCGGTTTGGGCCGCTGTTCGCAGCCGATATCAAACGCCAGCGGATCAACCGCATGCGCGGTTTCCGTCACTGGCGCTGGCACCTCGATGAGATGTTCGTGAAGATTAATGGCGAGACGCATTACCTGTGGCGTGCGGTTGATCACGAAGGCGAGATCCTTGAAAGCTATGTTACCAAGAAACGCGACAAATCTGCGGCTTTGAGGTTCTTCAAGAAGGCCTTGAAGCACCACGGTAGTCCGGCATCAATCGTCACCGATGGTCTTAGATCATACCCCGCAGCCATGACTGATCTTGGCATCGAAGATCGACGCGATATGGGGAGATGGCTCAACAATCGGGTTGAGAATTCCCACTTGCCGTTGCGAAGACGTGAGCGGGTGATGCAGCGATTCCGGCGAATGAAATCGCTTCAGAAGTTCGCCTCAGTCCACGCCAACGTCCACAACCACTTCAACTCAGACCGCCATCTCACCGACCGAGAAACCTACAAGACCAACCGCTCCGTCGAACTGGCTGAGTGGCAAAACCTCATGGCTTGATCGCCCGCAAGGGTTGGGTGCCCTGTGTCTAGCAGAGACGAGTTCGCGTTAGACTGACAGCACCGATTTAGCTTATGAAAATTAAGAACAATTTCGGTGATATTGGATGAAGTCTGTTTCGTCGGCTAGTTTGTCATACAGGGCTCTGGCTCGCTCGTTGTCACGCCGGGTCAGCCATTGGACCTGTGAGCCGCCTGCCGTTTTTGCTTCAACGAAGACAGCCTGAAGAAGAGTCCGGCCAATGCCCTGGCCTCTTTCGGAACGATCAACGTAGAGATCCTGAAGTTGGATCACTGGTTCGATGCTCCATGTGCTGATCTGAACTAGGTAATGGGCGAAGCCAACTATCTGGCCATCGGTAGTCACCGCAACCAGTCCGTGCGCATGTGGCGATCCAGGGTCGGTCAATCGTTGCCATGTCTTATCGCTCACATTTCCGGGCAGGGGTGCTTCATAGAACTCCAGATACGCGGCCCAAAGCCTATTCCAGTCTTCCCGATCCTCTTTCGCGAGATCGCGCACACTATACCTTACCAAGGATCGTCACTCTTCTATTGGGTAGTTCTTGAAGCAGCATCGCCTTGTTGCGACCGCGTCAAGTCCAGCGTCCAATTCGGCTCCCAGACGCCAGTTTCGGGATTTAGGTAAGATTGTTCCCAAAAGGCATGATCGGCCGATATCATTTTCCAGCGAAACCGCATCTGAAAGGTTCTTCCGCCATGATCTTCTGTTCCATAGAAGATGCCGACACCATTTTCGAAGCCGCCTCGCACTTGCGGAGTGAGGTGCGGATAGCCCTTGCTCATCCATTGAAAGTTCCATTCATCAATTGTCGGATCATAGGTGCGGATCATGATCCCGTGCATGGGCCTTCCGTTGAAAGTGCCGAAAGTGTCATTTATCGCTACGAGACCGTCCAACAGGATGCGGTATTCTGTTTGCATACGGTTGCGCACCCAGACTTTTTCAGGGGCCAATCTATCCTTGACGCTGCGACTTTCTACACTCCAGTTGCCAGCAAGCATGCTGAAATCTTCCATCGGCGGATTTGCGTCCACTTGGAATTCTTCGATGCGAGGCTGGACTATTTCTTCCGCGTGCGCGGCTGAGCTTTGGAATGCAGCCAACAAGACGGCCAATGCGAACGCCAGCCAAGCACCGTTTGCAGAGGGATTGTTTACGGTGGAAGAGACAGTTTCTCTACACGTCATTGCGTCAGCTCAGTGAAGGCAAGAAGATCCGACGTGAATTCTCGCTCGCCACCGACGTCGCGAATTCTCCGAAATACGAAGGGTGCTTGCCGGGCCACCCAAATATGCTCGATGGCTCCGTTTCCTCTTGTCTTCTCGATCATCCAGCATTCACAGCTGAAGCCAGAATCAAGAGTAAGGGTTTCTGTTCTTACAACACGGTAGCTGTCGAACTGTGAGGATACGGTTTCATCTTGGCGCGGCGAGGAATCGGGTAATTGAAATGTGGCGCCTACCGGCATTGGCATCAGGGACGCCAGAGTGGGTGAAAACATTTCTGAGACGTAGCCGCCATTGGCAATTGGCCCCTGCATTTGGGTCGGAGCACCGCCGCCGATCGGGATGCGGGTCCAGCTGTAATTCTCGCCGTCAGAACCGCTCACAACGAATTCCTGCCCCCAGGCGAAGTATGGACCTGCGCCGAATTCTGCCCGATGGGTTTCGAGATCGATTTGGCGTTGCGCGACAATGACGTTGTTGGCCATTGGAATTATATCGATGATCGCGAGTTTCTTTCCGTCTCCAGTTTTCCGCGCCTGAAGCGTGAAACCGCCGGTCTTAGACGAGGAACTGGTGTACACAGCCTGATAATCTTCGAATTCGGGAGTATCAAAGCTGCCGTCGCCTGGCAGGATCGGCCCCATCTCGGGATTTGCCTGTGTCGGGCTAGCCACCACCATGAGGGCAGTTAGCGCAATCACCTTCAGACCTCCCCCAAGTGGCTGCGTTGGCAATTGTGACTTGGTGCTCTCAGTTGCTTGCCGATCCATAATCCGTTCTTTCTTTTGTTACCTAATGTGATGGCAATCAACCTGAGACGACTGGGGTGCTGCGAGCAACGATCAAGGGATAGACGGTCAAATTTTGGTGACGGGCATCGGGTGTCCATGGATTGCGATGCGGAAAAGACACCGGTGCTGACTCAATGAATGTGGGTTAGCTGGCTTCGTGCGGTGGGCGCTGCTGCCATTGGATGGTTCGAAGATGCGTTGATGTGACGAACGGCATATAATTGTATGTTGGCGGACTTGCCCCCATTGGGCGAAGCTCCAATGAAGAGTTTGACAACCAATCAGGATGCAAACGTGGCAGAAAAAGCACTGAAGACCGAAGAGGAGACAGGGTCCTTCCCCGGCGAGCCTAAACACGGGATAGGCGTGGGCCAGTCGGGCAGCCCGCGTTGGCAAGCGAGCTACTGGATCCTCGCGGCACTGATCCCGTTCGTATTCTATGCGTTCGAGGCGGCAATGCGGACGTCTTATCCGGAGACTCAAGCTCCCAATGTGAGCTTGTTGGCACAACTATCCATCATGTTTGCCTTCTATGCCGTTTGGGTGCTGGTGCCTTGGCTGGTCTGGCAAAGCGTTGCGAGTTCGATTCGAGCGAATGGCCGAGATATCCGAAAGGCCGGGATGCGCCTGGTTGTTGTCGGCGTCGCATCGTGCACAGCTCACCTGTTGCTTCTTACGATCATCTTGCTGTCCATGTACTCGCAGCAGGCTTGGGGACCGCGGGAGCTTCTCTATTCCTTCGGTGAAGTTTGTTTGGGTAATGCCGCTATGTGGTTCATGGCGTATGCTGTGGCTGCGTCATTAGTGCTGTATGCGAGATTTTCGGTGGTGCGGAGGCCTCCACAGAAAAGCCGGTACGAGGTTCGTCAGAACGGTAAAATCTGGTCGATCCCTTATGACGAAATCTCCTGGATTAAGGCCGCGGGCAACTACGCCGAACTGCATACGGATCGCGGCCAGATGCTGGTGCGAAAGACACTGTCATTCGTAGAATCTGAGATTGCCGATGGAACGTTCATCAAGTCTCATCGTAGTGCTCTTGTAAACGGCAAGCACGTGATCGCGATCAAGAACCAGGACGACGGCAGTGGGTATGCCGTTGAGCTTCGTAACGGTGAATCTGCTCCGCTGAGCAGGCGCCATCATGCCGATTTCAGGGAGGCGCTACTTTCTATCGACTGATGAATCCATCTCTTGATAAATAACTGGCGATCTGAGGGTATGATCGATCTGCCTGAATACAAAATGCTACCGGTCGTCCCAAACTGGTTGCTCCTCCTGATCGATACTGAACAATCTCAACCCAGCAAGGGTGGCTTTCCAGCCTTGAAACTTGATGGGCTGTGAGGATGAGTGAGATGTTGGAGGAACTAGGCTTCGATAATGGTGGAAGGCGTAAGCGCGCACCCTCGTGGAGGAAACCTGTCGTTGCTTCTGTCGCGCTACTTTTAGCAGGCTGCTCACTGGGCGGATCTGATCGCGATGACACTCCGGCCGATCCTGACACAGTTGTAGCGATAACACCCGGCGACGATCGCTTCGATACCCCGGAATTCCCGGATTACTCGGTCGACTACAACAGCCGGACATCCAAGACCGGCCTGTTCACGGTGCAAGTGCGGACCACCGGTGATGGCAACAAGATTTCGGTAGTCGACATCATCCCGACCGACGAGACCGTCATTGTCGCGCAGCGACAGATCGATGCAGAAACCCACAATTTTGACTTTACCGCTGGCCCCTATCTCGCTTGGGGCACTGAATTCGTGGTCGGTCAGAACGATGCGTCAGGGTACAACTGGACTCGCATCCCCGTTGGAACAAACCCGCCCAAACATATGACGGGCACACTTACCCACAATGGCTCGGTCAGCGAAATGTTCTCACCGACCCTCGCATCCTTGATGCCGATGCCGGTTGGAACGGTGTTCACCTTGCCTGAAGTGTATCCGCGCAAGGACGAATTCGTCTCCGCCGAGCTTGATCAATACACAGTGCTACGGACTGAAATGCTAACTCTGGAATCCGGCTTGAGTTGTAACTGCTGGGTGCTCGAAAAGAAGGCATGGAGCGGCACAATCGATCATATTTGGGTGTCTCGGACTGCACCTTTCGAAATGCGCCGCATACGTGATGTCGGGGGTCGCGATTTCCAATCCGACGCCCAGAATTTCCGTGAGTTCTGAAAAGGCGGCAGATGATGCACAAGCTTATGTATGCAAGGCTCTTGCGTTTGACGGCGTTGCCACTTCTTGCAGGCATGTGCTCGATCGGACAGGCGCAATCTTCTCTGGCCGATGGCGACCCACTACCACGTTCGATTGAGCGGCCCTTAGAGGCAATCGACGGCGTTCAGACCGTATATGATTCAGTTGCTGTCGAGCCGGGCATTCGCTTGCGAGTTCTTGTCTCGATGCCGGATGATGCCGAAACTCCTTTGCATCCTATTCTGTTCACGCAATGGGTTTCTTGCGACACTATTGAACTCGGGCATGGCAATGGCGGAGCGCTTGGGGCGGTCGCTAGGGACTCCGGTCTGGCTCTGGTCCGCGTCGAACGCGCAGGGACAGGCGACAGCCAAGGGCCTTCGTGTAGCGAGCTCGACTACGAAATGGAGGTGGCGCATTATGTCTCCGCCTTCGCAAGCGTACTCGATCACGAAACGCTCGATCCCAGCAAGGTTTACATTTGGGGTGACAGCCTCGGAGCAACAACAGCGCCGCTCGTCGCGCTCAGCTTGCAGAATGCTGGCTACGATATTGCCGGGATTGCAGTACAGGGCGGCGGCGCTCTGACTCACTTTGAGCGCATGCTCAACTTTGAAAGAATCTACCTTGAGCGACGCCCGCAGCATGTATCGCTTGAATCGATACACGATTCACTGTTGGATCGAGCGCGCTTCCTTACTGAATACCTGCTCAACAAGCGTCATCCGGACCAGATTGCCATGGACACCCCGGCCATGGCCGCAGTCCGCGCTGATATTCGAGGGATGGACACGGGCAGCCACTACGGGCGTCCGTTTGCGTGGCATCAACAGGCTGCACAGCAGAACTTTCTCGCCGCGTGGGCCGCACTGGATGCCCCGGTCCTGGTAATCTTCAATGAATTTGATCAATTCGAGGTTCTGCACGGGCACCAACTTATCGTTGACGCCGTGAACCGGCTCCGCCCGGGCACAGGCAAGCTGATAGTGCAAGCTGGACTAGGTCACAGCAGTTGGCGCTTCAACTCTATCAATGAAGCTTACCGGGACGAGACCGGAATCCCTGAAGCCGAAACAACCGCTGCGCGGATTGTCCATTGGTTAAGGACACAGGCGAACTAGCATCAAGAACCGGTTGAGGCTGCGAAAGCCATCGCCAGGTCAAGGAGATTGGAACTATGAGACATTCAGCCCTTTTGGTCGCATTATCTGTTTTCGCGGTCTCCTCGGCGCTTTTTGCGCAAACCCGTGACGCTAACGTCGACGCTGGGTTGGATGTATTCTCCCCTACTCAGGTCGCCGATGCATTCTGGGCGGAACTGTCTGGTTCGGACCCTCGCGAAGAGCAATTGTCGATCGTTTCCAAATACTATGGCCAGATTTCTTCCGACCCAAACGATCACAGTGCGAGCAGGATTGATCGGCTGTCTTTGGGGGAGGGCGCATTCCTTACCTTCAATGGCCGCAAGGCCTATGAATTCTTCGACCCTCTGCGCGAAGGGGGCGATTTGATCGCTGCTCATGCATGGGAGCGCGTTCTACAGATCGTGTTCAGGGGATTCGGCGATCATGCTCGTGCGGCGACACTGCTAAATGAGTATCGATCGAACTTCGAGCTGTCGGAGAGCAACACCAGGGGACGCTCACAGGCCGTTGGCAACTTTATCGATTTGCACGTCCAAAACGGTGAGCCCGATGAGGCAGTCGCGCTGCTTGTTGAGGAGCTGGAATCCTTGCCTGTCGATGCGCCCTATTTCTCGCATGGGCTCGTGATCCGCTACTCGGACTTGATTGCCAATTCGGATCGCAAGGATGAAATCTCGGTCATTGTCGAGCGGAACTATGCCCATCTTCTCAGGTTGAGCAAATCCTGGGATGAACAGGTCGTGCCGGCATCGGCCGATCCCATCGTTCGGAATGAAATGCCGAGATGGTACTGGAAATCGCAAGGCGTGCAGCCAGGGGAATCGTTGCGCGCGGCGCGCAAGCGACAACTTGCCGGGTTGCTGCGTGCCCTGAGTGAGTGGCTCGATCGCAGAGATCCATGAGCCTGCAGAGAGAACGCACAAAATGTCCCAACAGGTCGAGAGCGCCGACATCATTCCGAAGAGCAAGAAATTCTCGAAAGCTATAGCTCGTGTAGCAGTTGTCGCACTGCTCATGATGATTGCGGTTCTGGCTCTCGCGTGGACAGCACTGTATCTCTATCATGTTCCGGTCCCCGATCTTGATGGGGCTGCACCGGTGGACCGCGGAGTGGCTTCGGTCGACCATGCCGAAACAATAACGACGGCGCGAGAAATGCTACTGCAAGCACGTACGGAACTTGCGGCGCCGTCCGTTTCTATTGCTGTTGCCCGGGACGGCCAACTCGTCTGGTCCGAAGCGGTTGGTTACGCGAGCTTGGGTGATCGCAAGCTCGCGACTGTCAAAACAGCCTATCCGATTGGGAGCGTCTCTAAAGCAATAACTGCGACACTGACCATGGACATTGCAGAAGAAGGGCTAATCGACATTGATAAGGACGTGCGCGACTATGTGCCGACATTTCCGCAGAAGCGATATCCGGTAACCCTGCGGCAGCTCCTGTCCCATCAAGGCGGAATAAGGCATTATGGGTTCGCGTTTGCTTTCCCGACCTTCTCGGAGGCTGGCTACAATGTTGAATTTTCCACTTCGGCACAGGCGCTCGCGATATTTGAGGATGACCCCTTGCTCTTCGAGCCAGACTCAGATTTCAGCTATTCCACTTTCGGCTACACCCTTGCTGGCTCTGCTCTCGAAGGCGCTACCAATCAGAGCTTTCTGGAACTGCTTGATCAGCGGGTTTTCGAACCTCTCGGGATGGATGACTCTGGTCCTGAAAGACCAGATGTGTTTGGGGAGCGGCTGGCAAGTGGTTATGTGAGCTTGCTCTCCCGCAATCAGGTCATGCCCGCCCCAAAAACAAACCATAGCTACAAATGGGCAGGGGGAGGTTTGGCATCGACGCCGTCAGACCTAGCCCGGTTCGGCTCGTCTCTTTTATCCGGTCAGATACTTGAGCAGGCGACCAGAGAAGAAATGTTCGCCATTCGGAAAACGTCGGATGGCGCATTCAATGAACAGCATTATGCCCTTGGCTGGCGTAATGGAGGACTTGAGAACGGAGAGAACACCTACCGGATGATCAACCACGGCGGGGCAACTGCAGGTGCGACAGCTATCTTGCTGATATTTCCTGACCAATCCATAGTCGTCGCGATGACTGCGAACACTGTCCGTGCGGGAGGTTCGAACCAGATCATGAAAAAGGCGGCAAGAATCGCAACTGTTTTCCTGCAAGCCTCAGATTGACTGATGGATCGAGTCCGCAAAGTTGCGCATAATTCAACAACCTCATTCTCTGCCAGAATGGTCTTGCGGCAATACAGAAGATCCAGATGTTGAAATTCGCTTTCAGAGCTTTTGTTGCGATTCTATTGGCCATTGCACTCGCTTGGTGGGCGGGGCCGTCGCTCCTGCGCTCAGATGGCGATATGGTTGATCCGCGATCGGAAATACATGCAGCGGAGCTGGATGGGATTATCTATGTGGCGGGCGGCATAGGGTTCTTTCGAACACTCGATAGCTGCGCCGCATTCGACGTTTCAACCGAGGAGTTTTTAGTCTGCCCGAACTTGCCTCGTTCACTTCATCACGTCGCAATGGCTTCCGGAGAAGGACGCGTATTTGCCTCTGGCGGATATAAGGGATTGCCATTCAGGATAGATGATCAATCCGCCTTGTTTTCGCTTGATCCAGATAGTCTTGATCCCACCTGGCAAGAAATTTCACCGCTTCCCCGGCCACGCGGCCAACATGCAATGGTCTACCACTCTGGCGCAGTTTGGCTCATCGGCGGGGAAGAGGACGGAAAAGCGACTGGCTCTCTCATGCGTTTCGATTTGGCTCGGAAAGACTGGCAAGCGATGGCCCCCATGCCAACACCGCGACATTCTCACGCAATCGCAATGGACGGCGCACGGCTTTTTGTCACCGGCGGACGGAGTGCGGCCTTGGGTGGGCAATCGCGTGTCATCGAGGTCTATGACTTTGACAGCAACAATTGGAGCAGCATGCCTGATGCACCGTTCGATCTGGGAGGTCATGGCGCAGCTGCATTTAACGGCAGGCTTCATGTCTTTGGAGGCGAAGACTTTCGCACCGGCACTGTTCTCCGACAGCACGCATCAATCGATCCAAGCGACCTCGACGCTGGCTGGCGCGAAGACGAAGCCCTTCCATTTCCGCGTCATGGATTTGCCACTGCACGAGTTGGCAACACCGTATGGATCATAGGCGGGGCCAAGCGCGCAGGCCTTCGGACTCCATGGTCTGTCACGGGGACAGCGTTTCCAGTCTCCCAACGATAACGCACGGTTCAAATTTTCTCGTAAACAGCGAAACCAATACAAATCAGAGGGTGCTATGGGCAGCGCAAATGACTTCGATTTTCTGCATGGTCAATGGGACGTTGAACATCGTCGCCTTAAGCAGCGTTTCGCCAATTGCACCGATTGGGAGGTAGCTTGCGCCACAGATTCCGTGCGGCCCGTTCTCCATGGGCGCGGCAATCTTGGAACTTTCCGACGAGAGCTTTTCGGTCGACCGTTTGAGGGCTTGTCGATCCGCACTTTCAATCCGCGCACCGGAGAGTGGTCGATCTATTGGCTCGATAGTTTTGGGCTTGAAATTGAGCCGCCAGTTGTAGGAAAATTCGTCGACGGGGTTGGGGTGTTCGAAGGAACGAATATTGAGGGGGGCGAGGCTGTTGCGGTGCGCTTCGTATGGAAGGATATCGAGGCCAAAACTGCGACCTGGCAGCAATGGCTTTCAAAGGATGGCCGCGCTTGGGAGCTGGTTTCTGAGATGTACTTCCGCAGGAGCGAGCAACTGAAACGCCAACGCACCTAGTTGAAAGGACGCTTGGGTCCGATCTTTGCGCCGAATTTCCACGCCGCACAGCTTCGCGTAGCAGGGTGATATTGTGAATATGTCATCGTCGTTCTCCTTGGCAGGAGTGACCACCAAGAATGTCCGCACTCAGCAACTGAGATTTGGGATGACTACGTCTCGGATTGGGTCGTTAGCCGACAGGCCGCTTTGAACCGCGAAGCGGTCGTCTTGTTCAAATTTGAGTTCTGCACACTGACTGGAGCAAGTATGCCGATCCAGCGTTAGTAGGGCATTAGTAGGGCGCGTAGTTCCAACGCCTTCAGGCTCTCTCGGAGGTCTTCTGGACGCAAGCATTTGTGTTGCCAGGGGTTTTCTAAGGCCTTCTGGTTCACTCTGAGTTCCTCAAAAACAGAGTTCCCTAATTCGTAATGATGGGGTCAGAGGTTCGAATCCTCTAAGCGGCACCATTTCCTTAAGCGTTGAGTGTTTGCTGATCTCTGCGATGGCAGACGCCGCGTAGTATTCCGTGGATTTCCCAGCCTTAAATATGAGCGCGGCTCATAGCACCACGGCATTGATCTGCCGCAATTTACACGCCCAATTCCGCGCACCTCTGGACAATGCGCCATAGACAGGATTTATGGTTGTCCCGTCAAACGCTTATGGCTGGTTGCACTCTGCGCCGCCACTGTGCGTTTCTACCAAGGGGGCAATCGGGTTTTGCAGCGAAGCGCAGTCATCGTCGGAGCAGGGGTGGTCGGGGTCGCCTCTGCCTATGCGCTTGCTGATCGTGGATGGCGGGTAACTCTGGTCGATCAGGGCGCTGGGCCAGCATCTGGAGCAAGCCACGCTAATGGCGCGCAGCTAAGCTATTGCTTTACCGATGCGCTGGGCAGTCCTTCGACCTTCGCTGCCTTGCCGAAGCTGTTGTTCGGCAAAGGCGGGGTAACGATCGGCCTGTCTGCCAGGCTCGACTATCTGTGCTGGCTCGCGAGATTTGCGCGCAATTGCACCGCAGCAAAGTTCCGCACCAACACGCTTTCGGTATTGCAGCTGGCGGCTGAATCGCGTGCTGCGATGGACCGGCTTTGCGACAAGCATCCGCTGGAATTTTCACACCGCGTGGCGGGGAAGGTGAACCTTCTCTATTCGCAAGAGGATGAGCGGCGCTCAGCCAGTATCATGGCGTTCAAGCGCGCGGAGGGCTGCGAGCAGACCTTGGTCGACCGCAGAGAATTGGAACAGTTAGATCCGGCGCTTGAAGGACTGGATGACGAGGTAACCGGTGCGA
Organism: uncultured Erythrobacter sp.; assembly: GCF_947492365.1. Taxonomy (NCBI): domain Bacteria; kingdom Pseudomonadati; phylum Pseudomonadota; class Alphaproteobacteria; order Sphingomonadales; family Erythrobacteraceae; genus Erythrobacter; species uncultured Erythrobacter sp. The sequence continues at coordinate 1,977,175 of NZ_CANLMB010000001.1, read as the reverse complement.
TCTCGACCCCTTCCGAAGTTGTGGGCGATCCATTGCTGTTCTGCCGCTCGCTCGTCAATGTGTTGACCCGCGAGTATGGCGTCACGGCACGCTTTGACACGGGCGTTTGCGCGATTGCCGAGAATGCGGCAGGGGCGAGCATCACACTCTCCAATGGCGAGCAATTGCGTGCTGATATGGTGGTTGTCGCATGCGGGCATGCCAGCAACCGGCTGCTTGGCCCGCTGGGCAAGGCGGTGAGCATGCAGCCGATCAAGGGCTATTCGTTCGAGATGCCGCTCGCCAATGGTTCGCCGCATATCTCTGTCACCGATGGCAAGAGACGGCTGGTCTTCACCAATCTGGGTGACCGGATGCGCGTTGCCGGGATTGCCGAAGTTGGCGAAGGATCGCGTGATATTGATCCCGGCCGGATCGAGTGGTTGGTCCGCTCAGCGCGCGAGAGCCTGCCCAATGGGGGTGACTATTCGAAAGCTGGACAGTTCTGGACGGGATTGCGACCCTCCACGCCGGACTCGCGGCCAGTGATCCGGCGTGCTGGCAAGTCTATCGCGATCAACACAGGGCACGGTTCATTGGGATGGACGCTGGCCATGGGATCGGCCGAGCGGCTCGCCGGGCTAGTCGAAAACTAGGCTAAATATCGTCGTCGGAGACGTATTCCTCGACGTCGATCTCTCCCGCCATCCTTCCGACAGCCACCGCAACCGTTGCGTCTCCTGTCACATTGGTCATGGTCCGCATCATATCCATGATGTGGTTGATCCCGGCGACAAAGGCGATGGTTTCAAGCGGCACTCCGATAGCGGAGAGTACCAGGCCCATCATGATCAGGCCCGACCCCGGAATGCCCGCTGCCCCTACCGAGCCAAGCGTCGCCGTGAGCGCGATCAGCAGGTAAGATGTCATGGTTAGCTCGATCCCGTACAGCTGCGCGCCGAATAAGGCGACGAGGCCGAGATACATCGCGGTCCCGTTCATATTGATCGTCGCGCCCAGCGCCACGACAAAGCTGGAAACCGAGCGCGAGACGCCCAGATTGCGCTGAACGCAGCGCAAGGTCACTGGCAGCGCGGCGTTGGAAGACGCGGTGGAGAAGGCGACGGCCTGCGCATCCACGATCCCGCGATAGAAATCGACCACGGGCAGTTTCGCAATGAACTTCAGGATCAGCGGGTAAACGACGAGGATAATGATGAAGCAGCCTGCGTAATTCAGCCCCACCATGGTCGCGAGGGGCAGCAGCGCTTCAAAGCCGAATGTGCCTGTCACCCAAGCCATTAGTGCGAAGACGCCAAAGGGGGTGAGCTCCATCACAATCATGGTCATCTGCTGCATGACGGCAGCGCCCGCATCGACGACTTTGACGATGGGTTCAGCTTCTTTGCCCGCCATCAACAGCGAGACGCCCACCAGCACGGCGAAGATGATCAGCGGGAGTATCTGCCCCTCTGCCATGGTCATGATCGGGTTTTCGGGGATCATGTCGAGCAGCCGCTCTGTCCATGTCAGTTCGGGTGGCTGCATGATCTCGGCGCCTTGAGCCAGCGAGATGTCGAGACCCATGCCGGGCTGGAAGATCGTGCCGAGGGTGAGCCCGAGCGAGATCGAAGTCAGCGCGGTGAACAGGAACAGCAGCAACGCCTTCCCGCCCACATCGCCAAGCTTCTTCAGATCGCCGAGGGCTGCAATGCCAGATACGAGCGAGAAGAAGATCAGCGGCACAATCAGCATCCGGATCGCGCGGATGAACAGATCGCCAATCCAGCGGATGTTCTCTGCTGCATCGCCCATCACAAAGCCCGCGATGATGCCGACAACCAGCGCGCCCAAAACACGCTTCCAAAGATCGATACCCAGCCAGAATTTCAGCATTGTGTGTCCTTAACCAGTGGCCGCCCGGAAAGGGTGCCGGTCGGGGCTTCATCGCGGATCACCGCTTGCCCGTTGATGTAGAGGTGGATGACCCCGCTCGAAAGCTCGCGCGGGGCAGAATAGGTGGCGTTGGGTGCGAAGCTTTCAGGATCGAACACCAGCACATCGGCGAAATATCCGTTGCGCAAATAGCCGCGCTTCTCCAGCCCGATAATATCGGCAGTCAGCCCGCTGCTGCGGCGGATGAAGCGGGCTAGGTCCATGGCTTCTTCGCCCAAGACGAGGTCGCGGTAGGCTTTTGGAAAGCTGCCAAATTTGCGCGGATGGCCGGTCGATCCGTCCGATCCTGTCACCACCCAATTTTGCCGCGCAAAAGCGGCGATATCGGCGGCATCCATGTTGAAAGAGGCGAGGCGTGCGTCACCGCTCTCCAGGATCGCGATCGCGGAATCGACCGGTGCGCGCGCTTCGGTTTCGGCGATCTCGGCGAGTGTCTTGCCAATCGGAGCGTCAGAGCCGGAGAGTTGTCCTGTAACAAGCAGCCGGTCCGCACCGCCGCGCCTTGCAATGGCATCCACCATCTCATTGCGTATCCGGTCGCGCGATGCCGCGTCGCCAAGTCTTTCGCGCAAGGCTTCCAGCCCGCCTTCGAGCGCCCAGCGCGGGACGAGCGCGTTAGAAATACGCGTTCCCGATGCCTCCCACGGATACTGATCTGCAGTGACCTGCTGGCCTCCTGCGCGCGCTTCCTCGATCATCGCGATCATCTGTGCGCTGTGCCCCCAGACCGCCGGACCAAGCGCCTTGATATGCGCGATATGGACGCGAATATCGGCTGCGCGCCCGATGTCGAGCGTCTCGGCCAAGGCGCCGGTAACGGTCACGTTGTAAGTGCTCTCGTCGCGCATATGGGTGTCGTAATAGCCGCCGAAACTTCCAGCGATGCGAGCAAGCGCGGTGACTTCCTCGGTCGAGGAATAGCTTTGAGGCACGTAGTAAAGCCCGGCGGAAAGTCCCCATGCGCCTTCGCACATGGCCTGACGGGTGAGCGCTTCCATTTGCGCCATCTCGGCGGCATTCGGTGCGCGGTTCTGCGTGCCGAGCACCGCCTCGCGCACCGAGCCGAAGCCGACAAGAAACGCTGCATTGGAGCCGATACCTCTTGCGCGGGCGTCTGAGATCAGTTCCCCGACATTGTGGTCGCCAAACCCGTCATTACCGACCACCACAGTCGACACCCCCTGAAAAGCAAATGGGTAATTGGCGCGGCGCGCTGGGTCCTCTGCAGCGAGATCGGTCTCTGCATGAGTGTGTGGGTCGATAAAGCCGGGCGCGACCACCAGACCGCTTGCATCGATTGTGGCTCCGGCCCGGTAGAGCGCAGCGGCATCCGGCCCGACATAGGCAATCCGGTCGCCTGCGATTGCGATATCAGCCATCTCTCCTGGCTGCCCACTGCCATCAAAGAGCATGCCCCCGGCGATAATCAGATCGGCAGCTTCGCGCTGCTCTGCGGCATGATCGGGTAATGCCTGACACGCAGGCAGCGACAGGGTCCAGGCCAGCGCGGCGAGTAAAACGGCGCCGCGCTTGACCATCACTCCGCAGCCGCCTCAGTGGTTGCGGGCCCAGTCAGAAGCATCGTCTCCATCATAGCAATCGCGGCCTCTCGCCCAATGCGCTGGATCAGTTCGCGGTCCGTCTCATCGCCGATCTCGAAAGTGATCCCGGGGGCACCATAAGTGTCATAGGTATAGGCCTTCGAGATTGGGCGGCCCACACTGTGCCGCGCATCGCGGTTCACATCATAGCCCTCCATCCGCTCCTCATACCGCGCGAGCCAGTCGCGGGTGAAGAGCGGGGGATCGGTCGGCAACTCGTCGGGGATCGTGTAGAACACGTCGCGATTGGTCGAGTGGAAGTCGATCAGCACCCGCAGATCGCGCGCCGGATCAGCCTCGACCGCTGCAAGCAGATCGCGCATCAGAGACGTTTCCGGCTGCGTCCAAGGCCCCCAATCGCGATTGAGATCAACACCTCCAGTGTTGTGCCGCCAATGGCCCCGCATCACGCCATCCGGGTTGAGCATCGGCACCACCAAAGTCTCAAACCGTGCGCGATAGGCCCGGGCGAGTTCGCTGTTACCCATCAATGTCTCAACAAAGGGAAACATGGCAAGCGCGCCGGTGACTTCCGGCGGATGCTGGCGGCCCAGCAGCACCACAGTTTCGCGCTGGCCAGCGTCAGGCTGCGCGATGGTGAGTAGCTCGATATCACGCCCCTCTGCCGATTTGCCGAGCAGACTGCGGGTCGCGAAATCGTGTCCCTCCAGCCCGTCCAGCCACGCGTCATAGGCCGAAGGGGGCAGGATTTCCTGCGCGGCCACGAAGATTGGCTCACCGCGCACGCGCAAGGATAGCCGCGCTGTGCGCTCGCCCCGCTCGCCTTCCACCGTGACGCGGCTGGGGCGCATATAGGTCCAGTTCACGCCGTCCGTGCTGATCTTGGGCCAGTAACGATGGCCGCATGTCTCGTAATCGAGTTCAACCGTGATCCGTACGCGCCGCTGAGGGGTGACGCGAAAGGCGTACCAGGCGCTGCAATTGATATCGCCCTCATCTTCCGGCGCGATGGTGAGGCGGAAGGTGCGCTCACCGCTCGTTTCGCAGGTGGCAAAGGCGCCCGTGGGGAAGTCCTTGTCGATCCGCGCGATCTCGGTGCTGCAATCCGCAGCAATTGCGCTCGCGTGATCGCCGCTCGATGCAGCGGCAGGCGTGGCAATCAAGGCCATGCCGAAGGCAGCAATCATCGCAGTCAGGCGCATCGGCCATCCCCTCTCAATCGGGTTCCACCAATATCAGAATGTCGCAAAGGGGGCTGCGCTGCAATCAGTGCAGCCCCTCTTTGCCGGATCAGAAGTCCTTGCGCAGCGAGATTGAGACCTGACGGCCACGTGCGCTGTGCAGGTTGCTGAAGAAGCCGAAGCTCTGGTCAGCCAGTGGGGGTTCTTCGCCGAACAGGTTGTTGACCCCGACCCGCAGGCGCGTGCCATCAAGCGCGGTGTCGTTCTCGATCGTGTAGCTGATCGAGGCGTTCAGGGTGAACCAGTCATCCACGCGGAAGAACTCGCCCGTGTCGTCCTGCGTCACGCTGGTGTCGAACACGCTGTCGACATAGCGTCCGAAGAAGCTCACGCGAACAGGGCCGCTTTCCCAAGATGCCCGGCCGGTGATACGCCATTTCGGGCGACCGTTGAGCTCGCGCACCTGGCCGGTATTGGCGATGGTGATCCCCGGCAGTGTTCCGGCAGCAACCGCGTCGAGCAGTTCCTGACCATCCGCGCCCGGGCTCTGGAAGAAGCTTTCCAGATAGGCCGCATTCAGCTGCAGATCGATGTCGCCGATGCCGAATTCGGGAACGTCGTAGAACATGCCGAAGTCCCAACCCTTCGACACACGCGAGTCGAGGTTGAAGTAAGCATCGTTCACCCGAATGATGTCACCCGCTGGCGCGAGGCCGGTGCCGGCGAACAGATCGATCCGATCCTGATCGGGATCTTCGCGGATAACATTGGGGTTGGTCCCGCCTTCAAGCCGCCGCAGCAGGTCGAGCGCGATCTGGTTCTGGTCTCCGAAGACGCCGACAATGCCGTCCTGTTTGACGCGCCAGTAATCGGCGGTGAGCGTCAAACCGGGAATGAAGACCGGCGCAACCACGACGCCGAGATTGATGCTTTCGGTATCTTCGGGTTGAAGCAGATTGGTGCCGGTGCGGACGCTGACCGTGCCAGAGCCTGAGCAATCATCGAAATTGGCGATCTCCCCCTGCTGAATCTCAGCAAAGCAGCGCACCAGATCATCGCGCGTGTTCGAACGCGTGGTGCCCAGATCGTTGACCTGCACCAGGTTCGGCGCGCGGAAGCCCTGCGACCATGCGCCGCGGAAGAGCAGACCGTCGAACACGCTCCACGAGGCCGCTGCACGCGGGACGATCGTTGTCTCGTCAATATCGGTGAAGTGCTCCATCCGGCCCGCGAGCTGGATGTTGAACTCATGGACCAGCGGAATGTCCATGTCAGGCGAGACGACCGGAATGAAGGTTTCCGCGAAGGCCGAATAGACATTGCGGCTACCGCTTGTGTCGGGCGAGGGGCTGGAGCCCATCACGTCACTTCCTGAAAAGCCTCCGTCGAATGAATTGGTGTAGGTGATCGTCCCGTCGAGGCGCGGATCGCGGTCATCCTCGAAAGTTTCACGGCGATACTCGATCCCCGCTGCGATCCCGACATCACCGCCGGGCAGCGCGAACAGATCACTGCGCGATACCTTGAAGTCTGCAAGCGCAAGCGTGGTCTCGCCATTACGGAAGACGTCAACAGTGAAGCTGTCGATCACCGATTGCGGATTGGGTGTGCAATCGCCCACGCTCGGATTGTCGATGCAAGCACCATTGAATGGGTTATAGGCGGTTGCGTCGGTGCGGTTGATCGCCTGTTCGAACAGAGTGTTCGAAACGCGGTTTTCGGTAAAGTCGCTGGTGTTGGCCTGCGAATAGAGGAATCCGGTGTCGTAGTCCCAAGCGCCAAAATTGCCGCGCAGGCCGGTGACGATGCGGTAGACATCTTTCGTTACGGTCACGCGGCGCGGTCCTGCATCAACTGGGCGGTAATCTTCGATGATGATCGTCGCACCGCTGTCGGGAATGCCGTCGATCCCGTTCTGCAGGCGGTTCGGATTGGGCGATCCGTCAGCGAGCGTTGTCGCGCCGAGAGGGTTCCAGAACGCGGTCGGCAGGACCGCTATCGGAGTTGCCGTCAGGTTGGAGCGCTGCTCAAGATTGCGGCTCGACTGTGAGCGGTAATAGGACCCTTCGGCATAGAACTCAGCAGAAGGCGACAATTCGTAGCGGAACAGGCCTTGCGCGCTGTAGCGATCCTTTTCGGAAAACAGGTCTGTTTCGGATTCGAGATTGTAACGCTGCGAGCGGGTCTGGGTGGTGCCGTTATCCGCGCACAGCCCGTTGCCAAGATCGAGGAAGCGGCTGTCCGAGATTGCGTTCTCATCTCCGAATGCACCGCAAGGACGGACGAAGAAGTCGTCATCGTTGAGGTCGGTGTTGCCGCGCGAAGACTGGATGTCGAATTCGCCCCACGGCGTGTCGTTCGAACGGTTGTCGAAGTTGAGATCGCCTTCGAACTCGGTCCCGATCAGGAACGGACGGCGGTCGCTGTCTGCAGCGTAGTCGCGCATGGATGATGGCGCGCCGTTCTCATGGAAGTAATACCCGTAGAGCGTGAGATTGCCGCGACCTTCGTTGAAGTCGAAGCCGTAGCCACCGCGGATCGAGGCGCTGTAGAGCTCAGTACCGGTCGATGCGCGCCAGTTTCCTTCGAGCACTGCTCCGTCGAGGTCACCGCGCAGGATCGTGTTGACCACGCCCGCAACCGCGTCGGCACCGTAAACTGCCGATGCGCCGTCACGAAGGACTTCGACCCGGCGCACACTGCCGGGCACGATCTGATTGGTGTCTGGCGAGACGACCGGAACCAGCAATTCGGTTTGGAAGCCCGGATTGAGCACCATGCGGCGGCCATTGATCAACAGCAGCGTGTTGCCGGTGCCGATCCCGCGCAGGTTGATCGAGGCGATGTCGCCGCGAGCGCCGTTGACGCCGCCGACGGTGCTTTGATCGTTGAACGCGACCGAACCAGCTTGCGGGATTGCGCGGAACAGCTCGTCACCCGAACCCGGATCGATCGAGTCAATCAGCGCCTCATCAACCACCGTCACCGGCAGAACGTCGTCAATCTTCGCGCCCTGAATCTGCGAACCCGTCACGACGATGACAGGCGTTTCTTCCTGCGTTGCTCCGCTATCCGGCGCAGTAGGTGCTGTACCCGTATCCTGAGCGCTAGCGTTGGCGCTTACGAGCGCTACTGTCGAAGCACCAGCCAAAGTGATTACACGCGATCCAAATTTCATTTTAGGCCCCCAAATCTATCGGCGAAGCCGCGGCCTGATGTGCGGCATGCCTTTTTCTCAACCGCCATAATTAGACGTCAATCATGCGTCCTGCGCAACCGCGCGCCCAGACAATATGCCGTTTGAGCCATAGCCTTTCGTTATGGAACCGGATTTGGACCCAAGTGCGATGTGGGGTGACGCGCGGTCAGCCGAACAGCTTGGTCAGCATCTCCAGACAGCTGGTGATTTGCGCGCTATCGGGCTCTTCGGCGAGCGTCATTGCGACGAAGGGCAGCGTAGGCGCTCCCACCAGCTCGAATGCCTGGACTTCATCATCGGCAAAGCGGCGCGCGGTGAAGCCGTCGACAATCGCGACGCCTGCGCCCAGCTTCACCAGTTCGGCGGCGACATAATAGGTCTGGGCCGAGATCGCGATTCGAGGCTCGACCTCCGCGCTGGCGAGGAAGGCGTCGATCCTCTCTGCCACCGGACCGCTGGCGCGCAGTCCGATCATCTCGATCCCGTCAAGCTCCTGCGCCGAAACATGGCTCTGGCCTTCGGGGAACACCCCCTTTTGCGCCACCAATGCCAGATTGATCGAGTTGACCGCGCGGCAGCGTATGCGGCTGTCGAACTCGTCGTCAAAACCGATGCACAGGTCGAACTGCTTTTCGAGCAAGGCAGCCGTCACCTGATCCGAATGCAAGGTAGCAAGGTCAAAGCTGAGGTCCGGATTGGCCGCGCGCAATGCCGCCACCAGCGGCGGCACGATCGCAAAGCCCAGCGAAGGCAGCACGCCGATCCGCACATGCCCGCCTTTGCGATTGCGGATGTTCTTGGTCGTCCGGTCGAGCGCGGAGACCCTGTCGTAGATGTCGCTAACTTCGCGGAACAGCTCGCTTGCGGCATCGGTGGGGTGGAGCCGTCCCTTGCGCCGGTCAAACAGCGCAAAGCCCAACTGATCCTCCGCATGGCGCAGCACCTTGCTGACCGATGGCTGGGAGACATGCAGATTGCGCGCAGCCGCGCTGATCGAGCCCTCTCGATAGACGTGGTAGAAGACCTCTATATGCCTTAGCCGCATAGGTGCACCCTACAGGCTTTGCCGCCAAGCGAAAGCCTAAGGCTCGCTATTCCCCATGCTGCACTCACATTTCCGCCCATGATACACCCTAACATGGACCGCATGTTACACGGTCCTGAGCAAAAATATTTCCGGGAGGAATGGCCGCTCTTGAAAGGATCGAAGAGTGCGTTTGAATCGTCATACGCGGGCTTTACCAGCGCGCTGACAAGTAGGAAAATTGAGCTGTGTTCTTCACTCTGTCCGCAGCGCCTCGATGGGCGATAGGCGCGAGGCGCGGATCGCGGGATAGCTGCCAAACACCAGCCCCAGAAAGGCGGAGAACGCGAGCGAGCCGATAGCGACGCCGATCCCGATAGGAACGGGGAAGTCGGCATAGGCGGTGAGCGCGGCACCGCTCAGCCATGCCAGCGCCAGACCGACCGCTCCGCCCAGCGCGCAAAGCACGGCGGCCTCGACCAGAAACTGATTGCGAATATCGCTGCGCCGCGCGCCCAAGGCCATGCGCAGCCCGATCTCGCGCGTTCGCTCGGTCACGCTAACCAGCATGATGTTCATGATCCCGATCCCGCCAACCAGCAGTGAGATAGAAGCAATCGCGACCAGAACCGCCTGGAATATGCCGGTGACGAACTGGCTCTCCTCCATGAATTCCTGTGTCGTGCGCACGGTGAAGGGATTAACTTCGTCATCCTGCACGCGGTAACGGTCGCGCATGACATTGGTGATGTCGGTCTTGGCCTGAGTCAGCGAAACGCCGTCTTCAAAGCCGATATAGGCAACTTGCAGATCGTCCGGCCCCGGCAAGGTATCGCCGACAAACCGCTGGCGCATGGTCGAAATCGGCATGAGCGCGGTATCGTCATTATCCTGTCCGAAGGTCGAACCTTTCTCTTCCAGCAACCCGATCACGATGAAGGGCACCCCGTCCACGCGCACCGTCTCGCCGACCGGGTCGAATTCGCCAAAGAGCGTCTCGGACACTGTGCGCCCAAGCACCATGACCCGTGCGGCGGATCTGACATCGGCATCGCTGAGCGAGCGCCCGCGATCGACCGGGTGGTTGGTGATCGTGCCGTATCCCGGCGTTGTTCCCACCGCATTGGTTCCGGCGCTGGTGCCTGCGACCACCAGTTCAAGGCTCGAACGAAGCTGCGGCGCGACAGCGCGGATACCCGGCACTTCGCGCTCGATAGCGCGCATGTCGCGGCTGGTCAGCCTGCCGCGATCAAAGGATCGCCGCCCGCCTTCATTGTCGGGTTGGGGCACGAGGATCGCCATGTTCGATCCGAAATTGTTGATCGATTCCATCACCGAAACCTGCGCGCCATTGCCGACCGCCACGGCCAGCGTCACCGCGAACACGCCGATCATCACGCCCAGCATGGTGAGGATCGAGCGCATCAGATTGGTCCGCAGCGCCGTGAGCGCAATCGCGATATTGACGCCCCAGCTGGCGAGGAATCGTGCCCGCTTGGCCTTGCCAGAAGCAGCCTTCGCTGATGTCATAGGCGCAGAGCTTGCCATCAGGCGTTCTCCGCTGCCGGTTCGCGCAAGGCCACCACGCGGCTTTCGACCGCGCGATCCTCGATAACCTTGCCATCGCGGAACTCGATACGGCGTTTGGCGTGGTCGGCGATCTCGTCTTCGTGGGTAACGACGATCACGGTTATGCCAGCCGCGTTGAGCTGTTCGAAGATCGCCATGATCTCTGCGCTGGTGCGCGTGTCGAGCGCGCCGGTCGGCTCGTCGGCGAGCAGCATCAGCGGCTCTGTCACCAGTGCCCGGGCGATGGCGACACGCTGTTGCTGACCGCCTGACAGCTTGGCCGGAGTGTTGAGCAGCCGGTCGCCCAGTCCCATTTCGATCAGCTTGTTGGTCGCGCGTTCGCGCCGGGTCGCAGTGTCGATACCGGCATAGATCAGCGGCACTGCTACATTGTCGATGGAGGAAGTCCGCGCGAGCAGATTGAACTGCTGAAAGACAAAGCCGATCTTCTCATTACGAAGCACCGCCAGCTCGTCGCTCGACATCGCCTCGGTCGGGATCGCGTCGATCAGCACCTGCCCGCTGGTGGGCACATCGAGGCACCCGATCATGTTCATAAAGGTCGATTTGCCCGATCCGCTCTTTCCCATGATCGCGACATATTCGCCGCGCTGGATCGTCAACGAAACGCCGTTGACGGCATGGATAAGCTCGCCGCCCAGATTGTAGGTCTTCACCAGATCGCGGGTTTCGACGAGTGGTTTGGTGGCACCGCCTTCAGGGGAGTGAGCGCCGTCCATCAGGAGCCGCTTTGCGCGCCGTCGCCCGTCACATTGCGCGAGCGCACGATCACCTTTTGCCCCGGCTCCAATCCGCTGGTGATTTCGACATAGTCTTCTCCTTCCAGCCCCGTCTCGACAGGCAAGCGGGTTGGCGCATAGGGATCGTCGCCCGGCACCCAGACATAGGCCTGCTTGGTCTGCTCCGCGCCGTCTTCGCTGGAACTTTCGCCGCGATCCTGTTCGCGCGGGAGGAAGCGCGTGGCGGCAACCGGCACGCGCACCACGCCGGTGTTGAGGCCGGTGATGATATCGACATTGGCGGTCATGCCGGTGAGCAGCCGCCCGTCGCTATTATCCACGTCGAGGATGACCAGATAGCTCACCGCCGTGCCCGACTGTGTGGCCGACTGGCGGATCTGCTGGACGATCGCCTCAAACTCTTCCTCGGGATAGGAATCGACCGAGAAGCGCACTGATTGGCCTTCGCGCACTTGCCCGATATCCGCTTCGTCCACCGAAGCCTCGACCTGCATCCGGCTGGTGTCGGCCGCAATGGTGAAGAGATTGGGGGTCTGGAAATTGGCGGCAACGGTGGTGCCCGGCTCGACCAGCTTGTCGATCACCACGCCGCTGGTGGGAGCGATGATGCGGGTGCGCGAAAGATCGAGCTCTGCGGATTGCAGTTGGGCCTGGCTCTGGGCGATCTGGGCCCGCGCGCTTTGGGCCTGCGCTTCGGCAGTGCTGAGCGCGGCTTTCGCGGCTCCGAGCGCGTTCTCCGCCTGATCCAGACCGGCGGCGGAGACAAAGCCGCTTTCTGCCAGTTCGGTGCGGCGGGCAAATTCGCGGGTCTGGACTTCGACATCGGTGGTCGAGCGGATGATTGCCGCCTCGGCCTGTGCCAGACTTGCGCGGGCTAGGCTGACCTGCGCGCGCGCCTGCGTGACCTGCGCTCGCGGGCGGGTCGCGTCGATCTCTGCCAGCAATTGTCCGGCCTGAACCGGTGAATTGAAATCGACATAGACGGCGGTGATCTGGCCGGAGACCTCGGCACCCACATTGATCGTGTTGAGCGCTCGCAATGTGCCGCTCGCCGAGACAACGCGCGTTACTTCGCCCTCGGTCACGTCCTCCGCGACATATTCGTAATCGCGCCCGCCCGATGAGAAGAAGCTGCTGATCGCGAGCAGCATCACCAGCGCGATAATCGCCGAGATGATCTTATGCGATTTGATCCAGTCGAGAATGCGGCCCAAATTCCACCTGTTTGCTAGCAATATGCCGAGCGAGGCATACACGCTTGCGAGCCGGATGCCACCATGCCTCGCCCGCGCCGGTCGATTGCATTGCAGCGCTGGTAGAATGGGCAAATCTTGCGCTGGCGGATTGGCGCGATGGCTGCGGCGATGGTATCCGCCTGCGCCATGCAATTCAGTTACTTTTTCGCGCCAGTCCATTCCCTCACAGGATACGCCGCAGCATGAGCGGGGCGAGCCTCGCCTTCACCCTCGGCTCTTGCCTCTTCTTCATGGCGCTGGTCGGTTGGATCAGCTGGCTGAAGACGCGCGGGACGGCGGAGACCAAGGACGGATATTTCCTCGCAGGTCGCGGGCTGGGGGCGACCTTTATCGCGGGCTCGCTGCTGCTCACCAACCTGTCGGCGGAGCAGCTGACCGGCCTCAACGGATCGGCCTATGGTCACAATCTGTCGAGCATGGGCTGGGAAGTCACAGCAGCAGTCGCGACCATTGCGATGGCGCTGGTGTTCTTGCCCAAATATCTCGCGGGCGCATTCACCACTCTGCCGCAATTTCTGAACGACCGGTTCGACGCCGATGTGCGGCGGCTTTCGGTGCTGCTGTTCATGCTTGGCTACGGTCTCGTGACCATTCCTGGCGTGCTTTATGCAGGTAGCCTCGCGGTCAACGCCTTCTTCGATATGTCCGCGCTGACAGGACTGGCCGAGTTCGAGGCGCTGGTCTTCACGGTTGTGCTGATCGGAGTGGTTGGCGGCATCTATGCTGTGTTCGGAGGGCTGCGCGCGGTTGCTGTGTCGGACACGCTCAACGGCGTGGGCCTGCTCATCATCGGCATTCTGGTGCCTGTGCTCGGCCTGATCGCCTTGGGAGAGGGCAGCTTCAGCGCGGGGCTGGCGCAGCTCACCACCGAGCATCCCGAAAAGCTCAACGCGATAGGCTCCTCCAGTGATCCGACCCCGTTCGGGACGCTCTTCACCGGCATGATCTTCGCCAATCTGTTTTACTGGTGCACCAATCAATATGTCATCCAGCGAACCCTCGGCGCACGAAGCCTCGCCGAAGGGCAAAAGGGCGTGCTGTTCTCCGGCTTCTTCAAGATCATGGTGCCCTTCATGATGATGATCCCGGGCGTGATTGCGTTTCATATGTATGGGCCCCCAAGCGTTTCGGGTCTGGGCTCGATTGACCAAGCCTATCCGCGCCTGATCCGCGATGTGCTGCCGCTATGGCTGTCGGGCTTCTTCCTCGCGGTACTGCTGGGCGCGGTGTTCAGTTCGTTCAACTCGCTGCTCAATAGCGCCGCGACCCTGTTCAGCCTCGACGTCTATGCCCCCGCCAAGGCAAAAGCACGCGGCGGTGAGCCGAGCGATGCCGAGCTGGTGCGGGTCGCCAAGATCGCCAGCGTCGTGATCGCGCTCGCTTCTTTCGTCATCGCGCCGATGTTGTCCTATGCGGAGGACGGGCTGTGGCAGGTGATCCGCAAGTTCACCGGCTTTTACAACATCCCTACAATCGCGATTGTGATTGTCGGCCTGTTCACCGCGCGCGTTCCTGCACTGGGCGCGAAGATCGCGATCATCTTTCACGTCATTGCCTACTGGCTGATCCGCTTTCCGCTCGAAGACGTCATCACGCTGCACTTCATCCACCTTTATGCGGTGCTGTTTGTGATCGAAGTTGCGATCATGCTGGTCTGCGGCCGGATCGCCCCGCGCGAGAAAGCGTGGAAGTTCACCCGCGACGAGAAGGTCGACCTGACCCCGTGGCGCTTTGCCAGGCCGCTGGCGGTGACGCTCTTCTCCTGCGTGGTCGCCACTTACCTGCTGTTCTCGCCCATCGGCGTCGCCTCGGTAGGCGGGATGGGTGCCACATTTGCTACGCTGATGTCGGCGCTGATTGCGGGCAATCTGGCGTTGTGGGGCGTTAGCTTACGACGGGGCGCTGCAAAAGCAGGCTAGGCCGAACGTAACATGCTGTAATTCCATTGTTCAGCCGGAGTGCACGCTTTAACCCATATTGAAGATCTGGGGGCTAAAGCAGAATCGGAATCCGGAACCACCCCATGAGAACAGAGTTGCGCCATTACAACAAGCCAAGGTTGATCCATTTCGGATCGGTCCGCAATCTCACCGGCGGCAGCGCTACCGTTGGGCGCGATGGCGCGGTCACCAGTTCGCGCAATTCGCCGGGCGGCGGGTAGCGCTTAGGCAATCAAGCTGGCGAGCACGCGGCGTTTGCCTTCGAACGGCCTGCGCCCGTGCATGGTGAGGAAGTTGTCGACCAACGCGACATCGCCCACCTGCCATTCCAAATCATAAGTCAGTGCATTGGCAATCGCGATAGCGGGCGCCATGTCCCCCTGTGTGATTGGCGAGCCGTCGCCGAAGGTAATGCTCCGATTTGGATCATTCCTGCTGTCTGCCCATCCGCGAAACGCCGCGATCAGCTGGTTGAAGAAGGTGCGTCTGCCATCAGGCAGCGTTCGGATCGCAGGCAGGACAGGCGTGGTTGCACGCAGGGAACCGTCGTTCAGCCACTCCCAGCTATAGCTCAGTTCCACCAGGCGCGCCTCTGCCCCCACTCTGTCCGCGGCACTTAGAGTGCTGCGCCACGAGCGGCCTTGTCCTGAAGCCGCGTCATCATCGCCGGGCATGACATTGGTGTAGCGCACGCCATTGGCCTCGATCCTTGCGACGAATTCTGGGGCCTGCTCCGATAGACGGTCCAGAACCCAATCCGATCGGCACAGCGGCGTCGCTCCACCCTTGTCCGGAGCAATCTCGCAGTAGAAAAACAGCTTGGCCGGGTAGATTGGCGTTTGTGCCATCTCGTGATGGAGGAATATCTCGGTCGTGGGCGGCGCTTCGTTGGCGGTGAAGACGCGCGGGGTCACATTGGTGCGCACCGCATTGCTGAGCGAGTCTTCATAGGTGAAGCCGCCCTCGCCATAACCTTCCACCGCCGCATCGAAGGCCTGAGGATCGGGCACGTCGAAGCCGCGAAACAGCAGCGCTCCGGCATCGCCGAGCGCGAGATCGACTGCCTGCTTGTTGGCCGCAAGGAATGCCGCCAGATCGCCGCCGCCCGCAATGATGCCGGGAAATTCGCTCTGCTCTCTCTCAGTCATAGATCGGGTGAAACGTGTTGAAGGCGGCTTCGGCAAAGACGCCGGGATCGTTGAAGCGGCGGTTCTGGTTAAGCGAGGAAATCGCTGCCATCTCGACCGCGCTCAGCTCGAAATCGTCGATGGCAAGGTTCTCGCGCATCCGTTCCGGCTTGGTCGTCTTGGGGATCACCGCCGTGCCGCGTTGCACACCCCAGCGCAGCAGCACTTGTGCAGGCGTTTTGCCATGCGCCTGCGCGGCCACCATGACCGGCGCGGTGCCGAGCAGGCTCTCGCCCTCGGCAGCCATATCGAGTTCGAAATAACTTTGCGCGCCCAGCGGAGAAAAGGCGGTCACGTCCATGCCATATCCTTGCGCGCAGCGAATGAGATTATCCTGCGTCAGATAAGGATGCGCCTCGATCTGGAGCATTGCAGGTTTGACCGTCGCATAAGTCATCAGATCGTGCAGCAGAGCGGAATTGTAGTTGCACACGCCGATCTGCTTCACGAGGCCCTTTTCTACGAGTGCCTCCATCGCCTTCCACGTCTCGTGCAAAGGCACGCGGGCAGGTTTCATCACCGGCTCGGCGGCGTCGGGGTCGTGGAGCCATTCGGGCGGATAGCGCGTTTCGGGCGCGACATATTCGAGCGCGATGGGGAAGTGGATCAGATAGAGGTCGAGATAATCGAGCTGGAGGTCGGCAAGGCTCTTTCGGCAGGCCTCTTCGACATGTTCAGCGGCGTGGAAGGTGTTCCACAGCTTGGACGTCACCCACAGATCATCGCGGCTCGCCAACCCCTCGGCCATGGCCTGCGCGAGGCCTTCACCCGTCTCCGCCTCGTTGGCGTAGTCGGCGGCACTGTCGAAATGGCGATAGCCTGCACGCACCGCCTCGACGACGCTGGCGGCGGTGTGCTCGCGCGGGATTTTCCAGAGGCCGAAGCCGATGCGTGGCATGTTCAATCGGGGCATTGTGTCGGGCAAGTGCTAGTCCTCGAAATTGATGTCGACCGGCTGGCCGGTTGCGATGCTTTGCTGCGCGGCGACGCCCATGACAACCGAATGATAGCCGTCGCGCGCGGTGATATGCGGCTCGCCGCCTTCGACCAGCGCGCGGTGAAAGTGGAGCTGCTGGAAATAGGTCGCACCGTGGTGATCGCCTGCCGCAAGCGCTTCGGCAGGCGTTTCGACATGGGTGACAACCGGCCCGGAGCGGTCGCGCGGGGACCAGGTGATGTCGGCAGCGGGGATCTTGACTTCAAGCTTGCCGGTGGGGCCGACGACGCTGATCTCTTCCTGCTGTTCGGACCCTTCGGCGAACATGCACAGGTCGAGCACCGCGCGCGCTCCGCCGGCGAAATCGACGATGACAAAGGCGTTGTCGATAATGTCGGGCACTTCGCCGTCATAAAGCTCGTCGAGATGGTTCACATCCTGCCCGCCGCTGGCGAAGACGCGCACTGGCTCGTCGCGCAAGATGTGGCGCATCAGGTCGAAGAAGTGGCAGCACTTCTCCACCAAAGTCCCGCCGGTGTTGCGGTTGAAACGGTTCCAGTCGCCGATCTTGGGCAAGAAGGGGAAGCGGTGCTCGCGGATCGAAAGCATCTTTGCGTCCCCTGTTTCGCCCGCATGGACCCGCTCGGCAAAGCGCGTGACAGGCGGCATGTAGCGATATTCGAGGCCGACCCAGAAGAGGTGAGGGTAGCCGCGCACCGCCTCGGCCAGCGCCTTCGCGTCGGCGAGTTCGGTGCACATCGGCTTTTCGAGCAGCACCGCCGCGCCTGCCTCCATCACCGGTTTCACGACGTCGAAATGGGTGAAGTTGGGCGAAGCGATGATGACCGCATCGGGCTTCGTCGCTGCCAGCATTTTGGCATTGTCATCGAACAACTGCACGCTCTGGCCGAGCCTGCCCGCGTGATACTCCGCCGCCTTGCGCGAGCCTTCGAAAGGATCGGCAATCGCGACAAGCTCCGCGCCCGGCACCAGCGCGAGGTTCGACATGTGCTCGCGGCCCATCATGCCGCAGCCGATGATCGCATAGGTGCGCGTTTCGCTCATTGCGCCAGCGCCGTAATCGAAACGCCTGCCGGGTCAATTGTCTCGCCGGTCAGGTCGAAACGCACCGGCTGTGCGCTGTAATTGAAAGCAAAAAGATGCGTCGCGGTGCGGCGGATGCGCAGGCCTTCGGGCAGGGTGGCGGTGGCTATCCGCGCTTCGCCCGCGACCCGCCCGACCAGCAAGTCGAGCAGCGAGCGATCGGGCCATGCGGCGCAGTAACGGATGTTGTGCTGAGCAAAGACCACGCCGCGCCCGTCCTTGAGCACGAATTCGGGTTCGAGCGCGGTTTCAACATCCTCCCGCCAACGTGAGATTGTCCAGCCATTGCCTGTCTCGCTCACCCCGTCGCGGAGGCTTTCGACGCGGGTAATCGTTAGCGGGATGAGCGCGCGTAATTCGCCGGGCGCTAGGCTTTCAGGGATGCAGAAACTGTCGGTCTTGCTGCCAGAGCGCGGCCCGATCAGGACCGGGCAGGTGAGCGCTGCCAGCTTCTCGACCAGAGATGGCGCGGTGATTGGGAGGGTGGGGGCAAGCACGGCCTTATACCCCGACAGGTCAGCATCCGGTCCGACGATATCAACGTCGATGCCAGCGCGCCGCAAAGCCGAATACCATTCAAACGCCAACTCCAGATAGCGGAAGCTCTTGCCCTGCGGCTGGATGCCGCACACCCATGCCGCTTCGTAGGAAAACACGAGCGCAGCCTGAGCCTGAACCACCTCCTGCGCGCCCAATTCCTCGATTGCATCCGCCGCCGCGCGCGCTTCACCTGCAGCCTCCGCATCCGAACTGTCAGGCCGCAGCAGCCCTGCGTGCATCTGCTCCTGCGCGAACGGAGCCTGCCGCCAACGGAAATAGCTCGTGAATTCCGCCCCATGCGCCATCGCCTCGAGCGTCCAGAGCTTCACCATTCCGGGCAGAGGCGCAGGGTTGAAACGCGCCCAGTTCACCGGCCCCGGCTGCTGCTCGATGATTCCCCAGCGCCCATTGGCACAGCCGCGATAAAGATCGTGGTGAAAGGCGGCGATGTCGGGGTGGCCCTGACGCAGATAGGTGTTCTTCTCCTCCGCACTGAACCAGAACTGTTCGAGAAAGCCGAGCGGGTAAGAATCCCAAGTCGCTACATCGAGATCGCGCCCAACACCGTGGTGGTCGAACTCGGTGAAGAAGCCCATGAAATTGTGGGTGACGTCGCGGCCGGGAGAATGCTCGCGCAGGATGTCGACTTGCTCGCGGTTGAAACTCACAACTTCGTCGGAAGCGAAACGGCGATAGTCGAGCCAGTGGGCGGGATTGGCTTCGGTGACGGTCAGGTTAGGCGGGTCGATGGCGTCGAAGCTGGCATATTCCAAGCTCCAGAACACATTACCCCATGCCGCGTTCAGCGCGCCAACATCGCCATAGCGCGCCGCGCACCATTCGCGGAAACGCGCAGCAGCGGCGTCGGAGAAGCTGAGCACCGTATCGTGGCAGCCATATTCATTGTCGGTTTGCCACGCGGTGATTGCGGGGTGGTTGCCGTATCTTTCGGCGAGCGCGCGCGTGATCCGGCGGCTTTCGGCGCGATAGGGGAGATGCGAGAAGCAATAATGCCGCCGCGATCCGAAACCGCGCTTGCGGCCTGCCTCGTCGAGCGCGACCATATCAGGCATCCGGTCGACCAGCCATTTGGGCGGGGTCGCGGTCGGTGTGCAGAGCATCACTTTGAGGCCCGCATCGTGCAAAGTCGCAATTGCGCGGTCGAGCCAGCCCCAATCGAAGCGACCATCCTCCGGTTCGATCCGACTCCACGCAAATTCCCCGATGCGCACCAGCGATAGGCCCATTTCTGCCATGCGCCGCGCGTCGTCTGCCCACATCTTTTCGGGCCAGTGTTCGGGAAAATAACAGCAGCCGAGTTTCATTTAGGGGCACCCTTTGCAATTGTTGCTTGGCGTCCTAACCTTGCTTTTCCATCTGTGCCAGCGCGCATTCTGCTGCGCACCATTTACACATATAAAAATATCTTTATATGTGGTTTGCGATGGCCATCGACACAATCTTCAAGGCGCTTGCAGACCCAACGCGGCTGCGCATAGCCCGCCTGCTTTCCGCAATGGAACTCGCGGTGGGCGAGCTTGCGCAAGTGCTGGGCCAAAGCCAGCCGCGCGTTTCGCGCCATGTCGGCATTCTGTGCGATGCCGGGCTTGCCGAGCGCCGCCGCGAAGGCAGCTGGGTGTTCCTGCGCGCGACCATTGGCGGTTCCGGCGGCGCTGAAGAGGCCGATCCTGTGCTCGCCGCGCTCGACCGGATGCTGGCAATTGCCGAGCGCGAGAACAGCGAATTTGCGCGGGTCTGCGAAGAAGACCGCCGCAAGCTCGCTGCAATCCGCAGTTCGCGTGAAAGCAATGCGGAGGACTATTTCGCCCGCCATGCCGGAGAATGGGACGAGCTGCGCGCACTCCACACTCCCGATGGCAAGGTCGAAGAACACCTCTCCAAGGCTCTGGGCGAGGCGCCGCTCGGCGCGGTTCTGGATATCGGCACCGGCACGGGCCGCATGGCGGAGCTGTTCGCTGGCGAGGCTGAGCGCGTGGTGGCGCTCGACAAGAACCTCGAAATGCTGCGCGTCGCGCGGGCCAAGCTTCAGCATCTGCCTGCCTCGCAGGTCGAACTGGTGCAGGGCGATTTTGCCGATCTGCCCTTCGCCGCGCAAAGCTTTGACACTGTGCTGCTCCATCAGGTTCTGCACTTCGCGCAAGACCCTGCGCTGCCGCTGGCTGAAGCGGCGCGCGTCACGCGCCCCGCTGGCCGGATCGCCATCGTCGATTTTGCCGCGCATGATCACGAGGAATTGCGCGACCGCCACCAGCATGCCCGTCTCGGTTTCTCTGACAAGCAGATGCGCGAGCTTTTGCGCGCGGCCGGCTTCACCCCGTCTGATCCGATTGCACTCGAGGGCGGCGAACTGGTCGTCAAAATCTGGCTCGGCAAACGCCGCGGCACCCCTTCTGCAACAACCTCCACCCCCGCCAAAGTAGCTCAAAAATGACCCCGACGCTCGACCAACTGCAAGAAGCGCAAACCGCGCTGGGTGCGCCTTTATTTTCCGACCTGCCCGGCGATATCGCGATCAGCTTCGAATTCTTCCCGCCCAAGTCGGACAAGATGGCCGACACATTGTGGAAGAGTGTCGAAACGCTCGCTCCCCTTGGCCCGCGCTTTATCTCTGTCACCTATGGTGCAGGCGGAACGACGCGCGAGCGGACGCATCAGCAGGTTGTGCGGATCAATCAGGAGACCGGCATTCCGGCCGCCGCGCACCTCACCTGCGTCAATGCGACGCGCGAAGAGGTCGATGCGGTTGCGCGCCATTACTGGCAGAGCGGTATTCGCCACATTGTCGCGCTGCGCGGCGATCCGCCCGAGGGCGCGGGGCACTACACCCCGCATCCGGGCGGCTATGCCAATGCGGTCGAGTTGATCGCAGGCCTTAAACAGGTTGCGGATTTCGAGATATCGGTGGCCGCCTATCCCGAGGTTCACCCGGACTCGCCTGATGCGCAGGCCGATATTGAGAATTTGAAGGCCAAGTTCGATGCGGGCGCAACGCGCGCCATCACCCAGTTCTTCTTCGATCCCGAATGCTTCTTCCGCTTTCGCGACAAGGCCGCAGCTGCCGGGATTGATGCGGAAATCGTGCCGGGCGTGATGCCGGTGATGAGCTTTGCCGCCGTCCAGCGCATGAGCGGGATGTGCGGCACCGCGATCCCGGCATGGATGGAGGGGCTGTTTGACGGCCTCGACGAGCGCCCCGCGGCGCGCCAGCTGGTCAGCGCAACTATCGCTGCCGAACTGTGCCGCAAACTCTACGCAGGCGGTGTGCGTGACTTTCACTTTTACACATTGAACCGCGCCGAGCTGAGCTATGCCATCTGTCATATGCTCGGCAAGCGCCCGGTCTCGGAGAATAGACAATGAGCGCGCGCGAACAGCTAAAGGTCGCCGCAGCCGAGCGGGTGTTGATCTTTGACGGCGCATTCGGGACGCAAATCCAGGATCGCAAACTGTCCGAGGAAGACTACGCCGGTGATCTTGGCCTTGCCGCAGACCAGAAGGGCAATAACGATATCCTCGCTCTGACGCGGCCCGATGTGATCGCCGACATTACCCGCGCCTATCTCGATGCGGGTTCGGACGTCATCTCTACCAACACCTTCTCTGCCAATCGCATCTCGCAGGCGGATTACGCGGCGGAGGACCGTGTCGAGGCGATCAACATTGCCAGCGGCAAAATCGCGCGCGAACTGGCGGATGAATATCAGGCCAGGGACGGCAGACCGCGCTTTGTCGCAGGCGCAATCGGGCCAACCAACAAGACGCTTTCACTGAGCCCCGATGTCGAAGACCCCGGCTACCGCGAAATCGATTTTGACGAGCTGACCGCTGTTTACAAAGAACAGGCTGCCGCGCTGATCGAAGGCGGAGTTGATTTCATCTTGATCGAGACGATCTTTGACACGCTCAACGCCAAGGCCGGCATTATGGCGGTCAAGCAGCTGGAGCAGGATCTGGGCCGCGATGTGCCGCTCATGATCTCCATGACGCTGACCGACCTGTCTGGCCGCAATCTGTCCGGCCACACGGTCGAGGCGTTCTGGTATGCGGTGCGCCACGCGAAACCGGCAACCATCGGCCTCAATTGCAGTTTCGGCGCGGATCAGCTGCGCCCGCATGTGCAGGTGCTTTCCGCCATCGCCGACACCCTGCTGATGGCCTATCCCAATGCCGGACTCCCCAATGAGCTGGGTGAGTATGACGAGATGCCGGAAACGACAGCGGGCCTCGTGAAGCAATGGGCCGAGAACGGGCAGGCCAATATCCTTGGCGGCTGCTGTGGTTCCTCGCCCGCTCACATCAAGGCGATTGCCGAAGCGGTGAACGGCCTTACCCCGCGCTCTGTGCCCACGCCCGAAACTGCGATGCGCCTGTCGGGCCTTGAAGCTTTTGTAGTGGCGGCCTGATCCATGACTGAACAGCAATCCCCCAACCAATCCATCGCGCGCTTCATCAATATCGGTGAGCGCACCAATGTCACCGGCTCGGCGCGCTTCAAAAAGCTTATCATGGGCGATGATTACGCCGCCGCAGTCGAGGTCGCTCGCCAGCAGGTCGAAAACGGCGCGCAGGTGATCGACGTCAATATGGATGAGGGTCTGCTCGACGCCGAAGCGGCGATGACGACATTCCTCAAACTGATCGCCGCAGAACCCGATATTGCGCGGGTTCCGGTGATGATCGACAGTTCCAAATGGGACGTGATCGAAGCGGGTCTGAAATGCGTTTCGGGCAAGCCGATTGTGAACTCTATCAGCATGAAGGAAGGCGAAGAGCTGTTCCTCGAGCAAGCGCGCAAATGCATGGCTTACGGCGCGGCTGTGGTTGTGATGGCGTTCGACACGGTCGGACAGGCTGACACCAAAGAGCGCAAGATCGAGATTTGCAAGCGCGCCTATGACCTGCTGACCGGCATCGGCTTTCCGCCCGAAGATATCATCTTCGACCCCAACATCTTTGCGGTGGCCACGGGGATCGAAGAGCACAATCGCTACGGGCTCGATTTTCTGGAGGCTGTGCGCGAGATCAAGCGGCAATGCCCGCATGCAAAGACTTCGGGCGGGCTTTCCAACCTGTCCTTCAGCTTTCGTGGCAACGAGACGGTGCGCCGCGCGATGCATTCGGTGTTCCTCTACCACGCCATTCCGGCGGGTCTCGACATGGCGATCGTCAATGCGGGGCAGCTCGACGTCTATGACACGATCGACCCGACCTTGCGAGACGCCTGCGAAGACGTGATCCTGATGCGGCGTGACGACGCGACCGAGCGGCTGATCGACCTGGCCGAAAGCTACAAGGGCAAGTCGGTTGCCGACGAAAAGGCAGCCGAGGAATGGCGGGGCTGGGAGGTCAAGCGGCGGCTCGAACACGCTTTGGTCAAAGGCATCGACGCGCATATTGTTGCTGACACCGAAGAAGCGCGCGCGGCTTTGTTCGCATCAGGCGGGCGGCCTATCGAAGTGATCGAAGGCCCGCTGATGGACGGCATGAATGTCGTCGGCGATCTGTTCGGATCGGGCAAGATGTTCCTGCCGCAAGTCGTCAAATCAGCGCGCGTGATGAAGAAAGCGGTCGCGCATCTCATCCCCTTTATCGAGGAGGAGAAGCTGCTGCTGCCCGAGGCTGAGCGCAGCTCCAAAGGCACGATCATCATGGCGACCGTGAAGGGCGACGTGCACGATATCGGCAAGAACATCGTCGGCGTCGTGCTGCAGTGCAACGGCTATGACGTGATCGATATGGGTGTCATGGTGCCGTGGCAGGACATCCTGAAATCGGCCAATGACAACAAGGCGGATATGATCGGGCTTTCGGGCCTCATTACCCCTTCGCTGGACGAGATGGTGACGGTTGCCGAAGAGATGAGCCGCGCCGAAATGACTATGCCGCTGCTGATCGGCGGGGCGACCACCAGCAAGGTCCACACCGCGCTGAGGATCGATCCAAAATATGATGGCCCGGTGATCCACGTGCTCGATGCAAGCCGCGCGGTGGGTGTGGCCTCAAAACTGCTGTCCGATACGCAGCGTGATGGTCTGGTGAGCGAGACCGCCCAGGAATACGTCAAGGTCCGCGATGCGCGTGCGGGTAAGGCGGAAAAGCAGCTTCTCACGATCGAAGAGGCGCGCGCAAACTTCTACGACGCCTATCTTTCGGACAAGCCCGCGCCGCCTTTGCAGCCGGGTGTTCACACATTCGAAGATTGGCCGCTCGAAGACCTGCGCGACTATATCGACTGGACCCCGTTCTTCCGCGCGTGGGAACTGCACGGCAACTATCCCAAGATTCTCGACGATGAAGTGGTGGGCGAAAGCGCGCGCAGTCTGAAGGCTGATGCGGATGCAATGCTCGACCAGATTATCGCGGAGAAATGGCTGACGGCGAAGGGCGTGTGCGGTTTCTGGCCGTGCGCGCGTGACGGCGATGACATCACGATCCACCGCGAATTTATTCGTGAAGGGGGTCGCGAAGAGCATGTGGTGCTTCCTATGCTGCGCCAGCAGATCAAGAAGTCGCGCGACCGGGCCAATATGTGCCTTGCCGACTTCATCGATCCCAATGGCGACTGGATCGGCGGATTTGCGGTCGGTATCCACGGGATCGACGAGCATTCGGCGCGCTTCCAGGCGGACAAGGACGATTATTCGGACATCCTGCTCAAAGCGCTCTCTGACCGCTTTGCTGAGGCTTTTGCTGAGCGGCTGCACAAGCATGTGCGCACCGATCTGTGGGGCTATTCGCCCGGTGAGCAGCTGACCAATGAGGCGCTGGTCAAAGAAGAATATCGCGGTATCCGACCAGCGCCCGGCTATCCAGCATGCCCGGACCATTCGCTCAAACCGATCCTGTTCGACCTGCTCGAGGCGGAGAAGAACACCGGGATCAGCCTGACCGAAAGCTTTGCCATGTGGCCAACCTCGGCGGTGAGCGGGTTCTATTTCGGCCACCCGGAAGCGGAATATTTCGGGGTTGCCAAAATCGGACGCGACCAGCTTGAGGAATATGCGACCCGGCGCGGGGTTGATATGGCGACGGCAGAGCGTTGGCTGCGGCCCAACCTCTAGCCGCCAATTCTCCGCCAATTTCCCGAAAAGTCCTGTGAGAGGCTCAGTCCTACGCACCTTCACCTAGGTCGGCGTTAACCATTTCCGGTAAGCATTGGCTCGCTTCCACCGCACGGCAGAGCGAAGCCATAATGCGGTAAGCTCCGATTAAAACGTCGGAAAAGCTGGCTAATTTGTATCATAGTGTTATTAAATTGCTCGACTCGCAGAGTGGATCATTGCATTTTCGCTCATCGAGAAAATTAACCTTTGTTAGGGCTGCCTATGGGCAGGGGGGAATTGAGGATGATACGCTCTTTTGCGTTTGCTGCGGCTTTTGGTTGCTGTGCAATCGCGAGTCCGGCGCTGGCACAGGATCTGGTGCATGAGCCGATCAGCCCGACTTTCGGCGGCAACCCCTTTAATTCCAATCACATTCTCGGCACTGCCAACGCGCAGAACAACACGACCGACCCCAATGCAGTTGATCGCAACAGCCAGTCGAGCATCTTCGCCCGCCAGCTGGAATCGCGGCTCTTGTCAGCGCTGTCGTCGCAGATTGTCGACGCGATCTTTGGCGAAAATCCGCAAGAATCGGGCACGATCAGTTTCGGCGGTCAGACAATCGAATTCTTCCGCTCACTCGATGAGGTGACGCTGATCATCCGCAATGATGATACGGGCGAAGAAACCCGCATCGTGATCCCTCTGTTTATCGAGGTGAACTGATGCGCGCCCTTGCGAAACTTGGCGCGAAGATCGGTCTGGCCACCGCGCTCGCCCTTGGTCTGGGCGGGTGTATGAGTGTTGGGCAGGATGGGCGCAATCTGCTGCCCGAAAGCACCAGCCTCGCTTACTTCCCCAAGAAAACGCAGACGCAAAATCTGCTGCAACAGCTTCCTGGCCCGCAGCGGCAGGTGGCGATTGCAGTCTATGGTTTCACCGATCAGACCGGCCAGTTCCGACCGACCAATACCGGTCAGACATTGTCGCGCGCTGTCACGCAGGGCGCAGGTTCGATCCTGGTAAAGGCTCTGCAGGATGCGGGCGACCGTCAATGGTTCACCGTGGTCGAGCGCGAGCGTCTCGATAACCTGCTGAAAGAACGCCAGATCATCGGCGAAATGCGCCGCCGCTATCTCGGTGAAGAGCAGATCGATCCCAATGCGCTGCCCGCTCTGCTGTTTGCCGGCGTGCTGCTCGAAGGCGGGATCGTCGGCTATGACACCAACACTGTGACCGGAGGCGCTGGTGCAGCGTTTCTCGGCATCGGGGCGCGGACCGAATACCGGCAGGACACTGTGACGGTTTACCTGCGCGCGGTTTCTGTGCGCACCGGCGAAGTGCTCACCAATGTTCAGGCATCCAAGACGATTGCCAGTCAGGCCATCGGCGCAAGTGCCTATCGCTTTGTGGCTTTCCGCGAACTGCTTGAAGCGGAGTGGGGCATCACTTCGAATGAGCCAGATCAGGTCGCGCTCCAGCAAGCCATTGAAAAGGCGGTTTACGGGCTGGTGCTCGAAGGCGTCGATCTGGGCCTGTGGCGTTTCGCCGACATGGAAGGCGCCGAGGCGCTGCTCAGCACCTACCGCGCAGAGCGTGATGGAATTTACGATGCGCGCGACGTGCAGCAAGCAGTCGAACGCGCAGGCTCGCTGACCGCTCTAACGGTGGTCGATGACGGGGATGACAACGACGGGGGGTCGTAGTCGAGAAGCTTTTGAATTGAAGTCGGTGCGCACCGCAAAAAATGAGGGCGCATCGCGGGTCGCAGAAGAAACGCACGCAAAGGAGCTGCAACTCCGATGCGTGCAGTGAATTGGATGGCGATATCCTGATAGCTCGACGTCTCAATGCGTCGTTGCGTTCTGCGGTCATCGCCTGTGATGTCAGGTGATACAAGTATGAAGAACTACCTATATCTTGCAGTTTCGACGCTGGCGCTTTCGGTAAGTGTGACAGCCTCAGCGCAGGACAATTCGAGTACTGTTTCTCAAACCGGAACAGGCAGCGCCGTCTCTGTCACGCAGGGCGGTCCGGATGGTGGTAACTCTTCGACTGTCGATCAGAGCGCTGACACCAGCACGATCAATGTTACGCAGACCGGCATTGATCTTGTCGCACCAAGCCCCGACACCAATTCCAGCGACATCACGCAGGCTGGCGCCAACCAGATCGTCAATTCGGCGCAGACCGGTGATGCGAACGATTCCACCGTCACCCAAAGCGGCGTCGATATGGAAGTCGCGCTGGTCCAGGGCGGCATCGGCAACAGCTCGACCGTGAGCCAGTCCGACACAGATAATTTCGCCGATGTTCTGCAAGATGGCGACGACAACACTTCGACCATCACGCAGTCAGACCTCGACGGTACGATCGATGTCGATCAGCTGGGCGAGCGCAATTCGAGCACCATCACTCAGCGCGATGACAACAACACCAATGCGGTTGTTCTGCAAACCAGTAGCGACAACACCTCGACGATTGATCAGCGCGCATCGAACAGCGATGCTTTTGTGACGCAGAGCGGCGAGATGAACACTTCGACGCTTGTTCAAGGCATTATCTCGGACAATCAGACGGCGACGATCACGCAAAGTGGTGACCGCAACTCCTCTGATGTCCAGCAGGGTATCAACGGCACTGGCCCGCTTGACGATGACAACGATGTTTTTGTCAATCAGCAAGGCGATGACAACATCGCCGTGGTTCGCCAGATCAACGAGCTCAACCTCGCGGACATCCTGCAAACCGGCGACCGCAACGAAGCGCGGGTCGAAAGCCAGGGCACCGGTCTTTCTGCGAGCGGCAATGAAGACCACACCGCGACCTTCATCCAAAGCGGTGACGACAACTTCGCCTCGGTCAATCAGCCGGGTGATGAAGGCACGTTCACTGTTACCCAGTCTGGCAATATGAACAGCTCGACCGGAACGCAGAGCGGCATTCGTCCGACCGCCACTGTCACGCAATCGAGCGACAACAATACGTCGGCGATCACCCAATCGGGCACTGACAGCACGACCACAATTGTGCAGGACGGCGTCTTTGGCGGCGGAAGCTCGACGGTCGATCAAAGCGGAGACAACAGCTCGATCTTGGTCACGCAAACCGGGTTTGACCTTGGTCTGCCTGCGACCACCAACACCAGCACTGTCACTCAAAGCGGTGACATGAGCATTGTGGTCTCTGCGCAAGTGGGCGACGAAAACAGCTCAACCATGACGCAGGGCGGCACCCTCAATCTGGCTAATTTGCTTCAGGGTGGTACGGGTAACACATCGGGCATTACGCAATCTGGCATGGCCAATGTTGCGGATGTCGATCAGGATGGCGACGACAATACTTCGACGCTCAGCCAGACCGGCACCAATGGTGATGCAACGGTATTGCAAGTCAGCGATGACAGCACTGCGACGCTGACCCAGACGGGTGATCAGAATATTGGGGATATTGATCAGTCCGGGACCAACCAGACCTCGACCATCACGCAGTCCTCGACTGACCTTGGTGGGGCAATTTTTTCCTCATTTGCGCGAAGTGAGCAGATCGGCGCGGATCATGTTTCCACCATTGACCAGAGCGGCGGGAATGCCGGGATCAATTGGGGCGTCCCCGGTGGCTCTGCTTCCGTCACCGCGTTCGTGAGGCAAGAAGGCACGGGCAACACGTCCACCGTGAACCAGCCCGGCGATTCGGCAAACGCCAGCGTGTTCCAAGACAGCTCGATGAACACCTCGACCGTCACGCAAGATGGCGATCGCATGTTGGCGGTGGTGACGCAGGAAATGGGCGACGGGAATACATCGACCATTACGCAGTCGGGTCTGACCGCTGCACCAGGCCTTGCCGATGTTCAGACTGCTCAACGGGGTAGCAACAACACCTCAACCGTGCTTCAGGACGGCGTGTCTGTGGCAGGATTTCAAACCCTGCTGGTTCGCCCGATGCAAATTGGCGATGACAATGTTTCAGACGTCACCCAGTCTGGCACCGACAATCGCGTTTTTGTCGATCAGGTCGGCAACGCCAATGACAGTCTGGTCGTGCAGATCGCCGGTAGCGCCACCAGCACCGCCGATGTCAACCAGTCTGCCAACGACGGCATCAGCCGTGTGTTCCAGGGCGGCACCACGCAAGTCGCGACGCTCAACCAGAATGGCAATGGCAACGAGAGCGAAATCGATCAGGGCTTTACTGGCGGCGCGACCAACACTGCGACTGTCACTCAAAACGGATCCGGCAATCTGAGCCTTGCCCAGCAAGGGTTTGACGCGATCAGCACCGACAACACCCTCACTGTCACGCAAAACGGGACTGATGGGATCAGCGTCATTGCGCAGAACGGCGACCTCAACGGAGCCACCGTCACGCAAGGCGGCATTGGTGATTTTTCGAGTGTCTCGCAAACCGGCACCGGCAACGCCGCCACCGTGACGCAGAACTAGGAGGACCAGGCAGATGAAAAGAACATTCCTAGCAGGCGCGTCGATCCTTGCTCTTGGCGTGGCAAGCCCCGCGCTGGCGCAAAGCAATTCCAGCACCATTTCTCAAACGGGAACCGGCAGCACTCTTTCGGTGACGCAGGGCGGCCCCGATGGCGGCAATTCGTCGATCGTCGATCAGAGCGCGGACAATTCTTCGGTTACTGTCGAGCAGCAGGGTATCCTCATTACTGGCGCGACGGCCAACACCAATGCCAGCGACATCGATCAGGCGGGTGACGGCAACACCATCACCTCGTTCCAGATCGGGGACGAAAACACCTCCGCGATGACGCAAAGCGGTCTGACCAACACCACAAGCTTCACGCAGGCTGGTCTCGGCAACGATTCCGATATCGCACAATCCGGCTCGACCAACATGGCAACTGTCAATCAGGACAGCGATGGTTCGATTTCCAGCGTGACCCAAACCGGCAGTGCCGGGACGGTCGATGTCTTCCAGATCCTGAGCGGCAACGATTCTTCTGTGTCACAGGGCGGGACCAACGGTTCGGCCGATGTCGACCAGACCGGATCGGATAACACATCTTCAGTCACGCAGAGTGCGCTGAATCAGGTCGCGACCGTGTCGCAATCTTCCGATAACGGCGTCTCCACCGTCAACCAGTCACAGCGCGCCAACAACGCCAATGTCGAGCAGACCGCAGCGGACAATGTTTCGACTGTCATCCAAGACGGCGAAGAGGGCGATGTCGACGTAATCCAGTCGGGCGTGCTCAACACCAGCTTTGTCGATCAGGACAGCAACACCGACCGCGGTGTCGTGCTGATCACGCAAAGCGGCGACGGCAACGATTCGAGCGCGTTCCAGGATGATGACGATTCGACCATCACCCATACCCAGACGGGCGAAAACAACATCGCCGACACCTCGCAGCGTTCGGAGGACAGCGACAGCACGATCACCCAGAACGGTGATGACAATATCGCTACGGTTGTGCAGGGTCAGGTGTCTGGCGATCAGGTGAGCACGATCACTCAGGACGGCAGCCGGAACACGGCCAATGTCCTTCGTCAGGGAATCAACGCCTCGGGCCCGGCTGATGACAACAATACCAGCACCATTACCCAGAGCGGCGATGACAACTTTGCCAGCCTTGACCAGCCTGCAGAAAACAGCACGCACACGCTGACCCAGTCAGGCAATTTCAACTCCAGCACGACTGTCCTTGGTAGCGCGGCCAATTCCTTTGATGTCCCCTCGGGCAGCATCGTGACTATCCTTCAGGGGGGCAGCGACAACACTTCTAACGTAACCGCCTCGGGAGAAAACGGCACGGTGCTTGTCGACCAGCTTGGCGACAACAACACTTCAACAGCGACGCAGGCAGTCGGCAGTTCTGCGAACCTTGCCGACGTCAACCAGAACGGCGAGTTCGATGTGTCGACGGTCACTCAGTCGGATACGAACAACACCGCCACGGTGACTCAGTTCGGTATCGACCTCAATGCCAATATGCTCGCCAACACCAGCACGGTGACGCAATCGGGCGACCAGAACGATGCGACAGTCGATCAGATTGGTGATGAGAACACCTCGACTGTCACGCAGAGCGGCATGCTCAACAATGCAATCGTTCTGACCGGCGGGATCGGCAACGCATCGACGGTGACCCAAGGAGGGTCGGACAATCTCGCCGACGTCCTGCAGGATGGGGATGGCAACACATCAACCGCGTCTCAGACAGGCACCAATGGCGAGCTCGATATCGATCAATTGAGCGACAACAGCACGTCAACTGCGACCCAGACCGGTGATTTCAACTTTGCTGATGTTGAGCAGTTCGGCACCAATCAGACGTCGACTATCACTCAAAGCTCCACTGACAATGCCGGCGGGGCACTCAATGCGTCTGCTGCTGCTCAGGTCATACAATTCGGGGCGAACAATACAGCCACCATTGATCAGTCAGGCGGATTTGCCGATTTCTTCAATAATGCCGGGGGTCGGACATCCGGTCAGGTTGCGTTTGTCGGCCAGGATGGCGACGGGAACACTGGCATCATTACCCAGACCGGCAACAGCAATATCGGTCGGTTCAATCAATCCGGTGACGGAAACACCGCCTCTATCCTTCAGAGCGGTGATAACACCGATTCTTCGTTCAACCAGACCGGCAACAACAACACCGCCGAGGTGTTGATGTCTGGGATTTCAACCGCTGGAGGTATCACCTTCGCCCAGCCGAACCAAACCGGCGATGACAACTTCTCGCGGATCGATGATCAGGGCGTCGCCACCGGCTTCTTTACGCAGCAAACGCAGGCCATTCAGATCGGCAACAACAACTCGTCCAACGTTCTGAAATCGGGCACCGATAACGTCGCCTTCATCGACCAGATCGGCGATCGCAATGTATCGACAATAGTTCAAAATCCGGTGAGCTTCACGAACACTGCCGATATCAATCAGAACGGCGATGACGGAACCTCGGATGTCATCCAGGTTGGAACCAGCAACAATGCAACGCTCAATCAGGATGGGACGTTCAACAGTTCTTCCATCTTTCAGGACGGCACAAGCAATACCGCAACCGTCACTCAGGGCGGAATGGGTGACATGTCGAGCGTCTCGCAAATCGGCACCGGCAACGCCGTCACCGTGACTCAGAATTAGAACGCAGATTTAGAAGGGCACGCAGAATTGCCCGTCGCATGAATTGAACAGACGAATTTGAATGAAGAGGACCAAGACCATGAAAAAGACAATCCTAGCAGGCGCATCGATCCTTGCTCTCGGACTGGCCAGCCCGGCCTTCGCGCAGAGCACTTCGACCGTCACCCAGAACGGCACCGGCAACGCGGCCGACGTCACGCAAGAAAATGCGAACACGTCCGACATCAATCAGGTTGGCGACAACAATGACGCCGACGTGACCCAGACCGGTATCAACACCACGGGTAACGAAGTTGATATCGATCAGACTGCGACCGGTTCCAATACCGCGAATGTTATCCAGCAGGCAGGTTCAAACGGCTCGTTTGCCGATGTGATCCAGGACGGCACTTCTGACGGCAACACCGCCAATATCGACCAGGCGTCGACTCAGGTCGCATCGGCTGAAGTTACCCAGACGGACTCGCTCAATGGCTTCGCTGAAGTCTTCCAAGGTGGCGGGAACGGAATCGGCAACTTCACTGCGATCGTTCAAGGCGATAGCTCGCTTGTCGGTGGCACAGTTTCGGGCGCTACAAATGCCAGCTCGATCGTTCGTCAGGAAGGCGACAACAATGTTGCGCTGAACATCCAGACCGGGGCCGACCAGATCACCCTTATAGATCAGCTCACGGCTAGCTCGGGCAACGATGCAATCGTTTCGCAGGGTGCATTCGGCGGCAGCACCAACGATGCCTTCATTCTGCAGATCGGTGACGGCGATAGCGCTGAAATCGCTCAGAGCAGCGACGGCAACGACGCTGATATCGGCCAGGCAAACGGCACCGGCAACTTTGCCCTGATCGATCAGGGCTTTGTCGGCGGCGCAGGCGTTGGCGGTGACAACAACACCGCGAGCATCGCGCAGGACGGATCGGGCAACTTCAGCGCGATCTCGCAGAACGAGACGACCGCTGGCAGCGGCAATATCGCTGACGTGCTTCAGGCTGGCGACAACAATGTCAGCTTCGTTACGCAAGACGGAAGCACTCTGAGTGCAACGGTCAACCAGCTGACCGACGGGAACTTCTCGTCTGTCACGCAGGGCGGCACCGGCAACTCCATCACGGTGAACCAGTAGGACACCGATAGCCGGGCGGGCGGGGGGCTCGCCCGGCAACACATAAGCGGGACAAAAGATCCCGCACGCGAATGTGTCGCAATGAACAACATTCGAGAGGTTAGAACCATGAAGAAGACAATTCTCACAAGCGCATCGGTCCTCGCGCTTGCCGCAACCGCACCGCTTTTCGCCCAGGCAACCACACCGGCCGCTTGCGTCGGCGTCACAGGCAATTGCAGTGTTATCGACTCCACCGGCAGCGACAACGATGTCGCGGTGGATCAAACCGGCACGGGGAATGCTTCGGAAGTCATTCAGGACGCAATCGGCGCTGATGCCGATGTCGACCAGAACGGCACGGATAACCTCTCGAATATTGATCAACAGGATGACGGCGCTGCGCTGGCCGATCCGCTTGCGATCATCAATCAGGACGGGAACAGCAACGATTCCGACATTGATCAAACGGCAACTGGTGTCACCACCACTTTGTCTGCGGATGTCGATCAGGATGCGGATGGCAGTTCTTCCATTGTTGCGCAGGATGCCAGCGGCGGTGCGGATGGCGCCTTGATCGCAGATGTGACGCAGTCGAACGGCGCGACATCTTCGATCCTGCAGAGCACAACCAATGTGAACCCCACTACGGGTAGCGCGATCGTGTCGCAGGATGGCGCAAGCGAATCGCAGATCACCCAGATCATCAGCGGCACGAACAACGGCGCGGATGCAACCGTGACCCAAACGGGCGATGCCCACTTCTCGCGCATCGACCAGACAGCCAGCGCCCGCTCGCAAACGGCGACTGTCACGCAATCGGGCTTCGACAATTCGTCAGAGATCGATCAGGTGGCGGCTAGCGGCGGCACAGCCACGGTCATGCAATCCGGCACGGGCGGCACATCGACCATCACGCAGGATCGCTTCAGCCTGACCGCGACTGTCAATCAGGACGGCGTCGACAACAATTCCGACATCATCCAGGACGGCGCATTCTCGGCCCGTGTCACAGTCAACCAGAACCTGCTCAATATCTCCGGCGGCAACAACACGTCTTTCGTGCAGGTCGGTCCTGCCAATGGCGGCGTCGATATCGACACAGTGATTATACAGGAAGGGTCGAACAACACCTCGGCCGTCAATCAGGAAAATGTTAGCCGCGCCGATGTCAACGTAACTCAAAATGGCGACGGCAATATGAGCTTCGTCGATCAGCTGGCAGGCGGCGACACGATGTTTGCCGATGTCACGCAGAACGGTGACAACAATGTCGGTGAGATTGTGCAGACCGGTGATGCCGGTTCGGGCAATGATGGCGGCGGTAATCCGCGCGCCAACCGTGCCGAGCTGATCCAGTCCGGTGACGGCTCCTTCGCCGGTATTTTGCAGAGCGACAATGCACGCGGCGATGTCGCGGTCATTTTCCAGGGCGCGGCTTCGAGCAACGGCAATGCGGCGATCACCCAGACAGGTGACGCGGCTGCAGGCGACCCGATCAGCGCCAACGAGGCTCTGATCGAACAGCAAAGCGGCGACGGGAATGCCGCCTTCACTGCCCAGAGCGGAACGGGCAATAATTCCGAGACGTTCCAGGCGGGCGACGGTAACTTCTCCGATGTCGGCCAGAGCGGAACCTCGGGCCTGTTCCTCGCAAGTCAGACCGGAAATAACAACACCAACACCGCGACACAGACCGCCGCGAACAATATCGGTGATGTTGAGCAAACCGGCGACAACAACACCTCGATTGTCACCCAGACCGGGGATGATGCGAGCGCGGACATCACTCAGATGTCCGCCAACAGCTTTTCCGAAGTGACTCAATCAGGCGTTGGCGATGAGGCAATTGTCGAGCAGAGCGGTGATAATCAGCAATCCACGATTACTCAATCGTCACCGACGGGCACTGCTGGAGCGCTCGTAATTCAGGCCGGCGCGGACAACGTTGCCGATGTGAACCAATCCGCCGTTCAGGGTGCCATCGGCTTTGGACTGCCAGGAATTGGCGGGAGCCCGGTGGCTCGTGTCAACCAGGATGGCACCGCCAATATGGCTGATGTCGATCAGACGGGCAGCGCCAACGCATCGAACACTACGCAGTTGGGAGATCGTAACGAGCTCACCGTTCTCCAGGACGGCGTCAACACTTTGGCCTCCATCACTCAAAGCAACTCTGACGACAACGTCGCCTCGATCACCCAATCCACGACCAATGGCCCGGGAGGATTGGCCACTGCTACGATCACCCAGCTTGGAGATCGCAACGATGGCACAATTCTGCAGGACGGCGATGCAACCGGCTTCTTCAGCACCAATGCAACCATCGATCAGAGGGGTGATGACAATGTTGCCTCCGCTACGCAGTCAGGAACCGATGACCGGGCATTCATTACCCAGATCGGCAATGAAAACGGATCGACAGTCACGCAGAATGTAGGCGGTGTCAGCAATCTGGCGACCACGGATCAAAACGGAACAGAGGGTATGTCGCTGATCGATCAGTCTGGCACCACCAACCAGGCTACATTGACGCAGCTGGCTGGTTCATCGCTGGCGGTTTCTAGCATCACGCAGGACGGCACTTCGAATGTCGCCGATGTCACGCAAGGCGGAATGGGCGACATGTCGACCATCAGCCAGACCGGCGTGGGCAACATGACCACGGTCACGCAGGGCACGCCCTGATCACGATTGATCCTGACCGGCGGAGCAGGAGGCTCTGCCGGTCAGGTTCCGAACTTACCGGAAGGCTCCGGTACGAATACAAAGCCGCATCGGGCGGCAAACGAAGAGGCAGGCTACGATGAAAAAGATCATTCTCACAAGCGCATCGGCTCTGGCGTTCACCGCCGCCGCACCGCTTTTCGCTCAAGCAGTGGTTCCGCCCGCATGTGTCGGCGTCACGGGAAATTGCTCTGTGATTGATTCCACCGGCACAGGCGTGACCGCCAATGTTGATCAGAGCGGCGGCACCGGCAACGTTTCCGATGTGGTGCAGGACGGCGACACGCTTACCGCTACCGTCGATCAGGATGCGGATGGCAATATCTCGAACATCGATCAGACCACGCCCGGTGTTGGCGCTACCGATCTGACCGCGACTGTCACCCAGGCAGGCGGGGCAGACTCGGTCGTGAGCCAGTCGGCAGGCGGCCTGAATTCGGGTATTATGTCGGCAACGGTCACTCAGAACGGAGCGAGCGCATCAGACATTGCGCAGACCACTGCCAACGAAACCGCAAACAACTTTGTCGCGACGGTCAATCAGACTGGTGATGGTCATTCCTCGATTATCAGTCAGGCCGATCTTGGTGGCGGTCTCAATGATGGTGATCTGACGACGACTGTAACACAAACCGGCGCAGGCAATTCTTCGGATGTCAGCCAGTTCAATCGTCAGAACACCGCGACAATTATCCAGTCAGGCAATGACAGTTCTTCGACTGTCGTTCAGTCCTCGATTACGGGGCGCCAGAACACGGCGAATGTGACGCAAACCGGCGATGACGGTGTCTCGAATGTTGAGCAGCAAGGTCGCAGCAACCTTACGACGCTCAATCAATCGGGAACCGGCAATGAATCCGACGTGTTCCAGGACGATGCAGGCGCCGTTGGCCAGACCGCAACGATCACACAAACCGGTTCGGGCAACTTTACGGGTATATTCCAGGATGGCCGCAATCCGGGTCCCGATGATGGCAACAACTTTGCCACTATCACTCAAGATGGTGACAATGGTTTTGCAACTGTAGAGCAGGTCGATCAGGCTCGCGGAGACACCGCAACGATCACGCAGAGCGCTGGCACAGACGGTGCGGATGCGGGCATCGTTCAAACCGGCGATGCGGTTGACGGCGCTCCTGCCACAGCCAGCGTTGCCACAATCAATCAGACCAGCGGCACGAACAACTTCTCGTTCATCGTGCAAGGTGACACTTCCGCATTTGGAGGCGTCACTGGCGGGGCGAATGATGCGACCGCAACCTCCAATCAGGCAGGCGACAATCTGTCATCGCTGATCGTTCAGGGCGGCGCGACGCAGGTCGCTTTTGTCGACCAAATCGGTGATGGCAATGAAAGCACAGTTGTTCAGGGTGACTTTGGCGGCGCGAGCGGCGATACCAATGTCGATCAGGACGGTAACAACGGCACTTCGCTGGTGTTCCAGAATAGCGACAGCAGCGATGCAGACCTCTTCCAGATCGGCGAAGGCAACTTCAGCGCAATTGACCAGGGCTTCGCTGGCGGTGCTGGAACTGGCGCCGACGGCAATGTCGCCGATGTCACGCAAGGCGGCGACGATAACTTCAGCGAAGTGACCCAGAACCTCGCAACTGCGGGCGGGCTCAACATGGCGACCGTTCTTCAGGATGGTAATGACAACACCAGCTTCATTGAACAGGAAGGCACCAGCAACTCTGCCAATGTCATGCAGGCTCTCGATGGAAACACATCGAGCGTGTTCCAAGACGGGACCGGCAACACGGTGACAGTCACGCAGGGCATGTAATCAGGCCCCGTTCATTCGGCCGGGCGCATTGCTGCGCTTCGCCACAAGAGCTTTCGGGAGGGTTGCTAGGCGCGCCCTCCCGATCGACCAAGAAATCGAGTATGATGTGACCATGAAGTCGACTTTTGCTAACCTGACCGGCCGGAATGGCCTGCTTACTGGCACTGTGCTGGCAGCGGCGCTCATCTCGGCACCGCTCGCCGCGCAGTCGAACAGCGTCTTCATCGATCAAATCGGCACCGGAAACACGATCGAGCTCGACCAGTCGGCGGGCACTACGCAAAGCGCTACGGTGGATCAGGACGGGTCTGGCAATCTCGCCAATATCGAACAGCGCGACAGCGGCGATGATAGCGCCTCTGTAGAGCAGAGCGGCGACGACAACGAAATGGCTGTGCTGCAGGAAGGCGATGGCGACGTTGAATTGTCCCTCGCGCAGCTGGGCAATGGCAACAGCGCCGATATCTATCAGAACAATCCCGGCGGGCTCGGCTCGCTTGCGGAGATCGTCCAGAACGGCAATGGCAACACGATTACACTGGCGCAGGACGGCAGTGACAATCAGGCGACGCTGACGCAGACCGGTGATGCCAATGCGATGACCGCCACCCAGCTCAGCGACGGCAACCGCCTTGAATGGACCCAGAACGGAACCGGCCTGTCCGATCTCAACATCGTCCAGACCGGCGGCGCGGTGGCAATCATCTCGCAGTCGAACTGAGCGGAGGGCAGGTGCTGAGCAAACACACCCGCCTCTTCGCCGCCTCGGCCAGTCTGGCCTGCATCGCACTCGCCGCCGCGACCGGCGCGCTGGCGCAATCGAACACGCAAGCCCAATCGGTCTATGTCGAGCAAGCGCCGACCGGTCAAAGCACTGCCGCGCAGGCCCCTGCACAGATCGAAGACCAGTCTTCCAAAGTCTACTTCCCCGACGCGATCACGCCCGACAGCGTGGCCCGCGCGCGGTCCGCCCAATCGCAGCAATTGCCGGCCAGCGATGCTCCGCAGGAAGAAGTCGCGCAGCTTTCCGACGGCAATTCATCGCAGGCGCTCGCGCAACTTTCCGCGGCTGAACGGCAGGTTCTGCTCGAAGCGGTTGAAGGCACCGATATTTGCGACCGCGGCAGCGACATTCCCGCTTTGCAGGAATTGTGCGCCCGGCGGATCGAAACCCGCTCGGCTGACTTTGCACAGGCGGACAGCGGCTCGGCTGAAGACAGTCTGCTGGGCGGCGGGCTCGATAGCGAACGCGTGGCGACGCTCGAGGCGGCGATCAACCGACTGTCGCGCAACACCGGCAATTCGAACAATTTCTCCAATCAGGTGATCGCTTCCGTAGCGCTCGGCAATCAGACGTTAAGCGACAGTCAGGCAACCGATGCAGAGGGCGATCCGAACGGCGAGCTATCGCAGGAAACGCAGGCTCTGGTCGCTGCAATCGTCCAGCAATTGGGCGGGAACTGAGGAGAGCGAAAATGCGCAATCTTGCCAAGGGAATGGCTGCAACCGCCATCGCGCTGGCATTCGGCACAGCCGGAAGCGCGCATTCGGAGACCACGCGCGCTCTAACGCTCGATGTCGAAGAGAGCGGCGACATGGTCGAAATCCAGCTCGTCGCCAATTCGCCGGTAACGCAGCAAGTCGAGTATGAGCTCGAACTGGTCGGCGGCTCGCGCTCTCGGCACAGCGGCAATACCAGCATTGCTGCAGGCGATCGCCACGTGCTCTCGCGTCTGAGGACCAATATCGGCGATGGCTGGTGCGCAACGGTCGAAGTGACCGAAGCGAGCGGCCAAAGCTACACGCTCACTGCTGGCGATTGCTGAGCGCGCGGAGTATTTCCCCCTAAAAGCCGCATTTCCGCATATTTTTCCTGACAAGCTGTCGCTACGCGATTGACGTGCGGCGATGCTTGGGCAAGACACGAAGCGCCTGCCGGGAGTGATTCCGGCGTCTTTCGCGGGAGAGACTTGGCCCTTTTTGCAAGGGGGCTCGGCGCCGAAGGAGCAACCGCCCCGGAAACTCTCAGGCAAACGGACCGCGTCACGGCACAGGCACTCTGGAAAGCGCGGCGGGCTATGCCTGCTGCCACCGAAGGGGAAGGCGCCGGCTTGTGACATAGCCATCGCTAAGCTCTCAGGTTTTCCCGACAGAGGGGGCAGGAACGATGCTTTGATCGTGAGGCGTCGAATACCTGTTCGGGAAACTGATTTTGAGCGACGACCAGATAGACGAAGAAACTCCCGAGCTTGGCACTTTGCCGCTCGATGCATGGCACCGTGCAAAGGGCGCGCGTATGGTGCCGTTTGCCGGCTATGAAATGCCGATCCAATATGCCGGAGAGCATGGCGGGATCGTGGGTGAACACAATTGGACGCGCGAGAATGCGGGCCTGTTCGATGTCTCGCATATGGGTCAGCTCTTGCTGTCGGGCGATGGGCTGGATGCAGCGGT
This sequence comes from uncultured Erythrobacter sp., assembly GCF_947492365.1. Classification (NCBI taxonomy): domain Bacteria; kingdom Pseudomonadati; phylum Pseudomonadota; class Alphaproteobacteria; order Sphingomonadales; family Erythrobacteraceae; genus Erythrobacter; species uncultured Erythrobacter sp. Next base: position 1,936,731 of record NZ_CANLMB010000001.1, on the reverse strand, counting down.
CGAGGCTATTCTTCCGATCGACTTGTCGACCCTGAAGCTGGGCCGACAGCGCTATTCACTGCTGCTCGACGAGCATGGCGGGGTGCTTGATGATCTGATGGTATCGCGCTGGCCGAACCACCTCTATCTCGTCGTCAACGGCGCGTGTAAATATGACGATATCGGCTATCTGCGCGAACATCTGCCCGACGAGATCACGCTGCACCATATGGAAGATCAGGCGCTGCTGGCCTTGCAGGGTCCGAAAGCGGCCGACGCTCTGGCGCGCCATGCGAGCGGCGAATATTCGCTTTCCGATCTAACCTTCATGCGCTTTGGCCAGTTTCAGCTTGGTGGTCACGATGTGACGATTGCGCGCGCTGGATATACTGGCGAGGACGGGTTCGAGATTTCGCTGCCCGCCAGCGCCGCTGCGGAAGTCGCAGACCTGCTTTGCGGCGAGCCCGAAGTTCTGCCCATCGGCTTGGGCGCGCGCGACAGTCTGCGTCTTGAGGCGGGATTGCCGCTTTATGGCCACGATCTTTCGCCCGAAATCAGTCCCATCGAAGCGGGCCTGATATTCGGCATCAACAAGCGTCGCCGCAGCGAAGGCGGATTTATGGGCGCAGAACGGATTTGCCGCGAGATCACCGAAGGAACTGCACGCAAATGCGTTGGCCTTGCGATCGATGGCCGCATGCCCGCGCGCGAAGGGGCCGAAGTCTATGCAGGCGACACCAAGGTTGGCACCGTGACCAGCGGCGGCTTCTCGCCCACGCTCGGCCACCCGATTGCGATGGCCTATGTCGATACACAGCACGCCTTGGAAGGCACAGAACTGACCTGCGAAGTGCGCAAGAAGCGCCTTCCAGCCACCGTTACACCCATGCCGTTTGTCCCGCATAATTATTACAGGGGGAATTGATCAATGCCGCGTTACTTTACCGATGAACATGAATGGATCGACGTCGAAGGCGACAGCGCCACCGTCGGCATCACCGACTATGCGCAGGAGCAATTGGGCGACATCGTCTTTGTCGAACTGCCCGATGTAGGCTCGATGCTCGACAAGGGCGGCGATGCTGCTGTGGTCGAAAGCGTCAAGGCCGCCAGCGACGTCTACGCTCCGATCAGCGGCGAAGTGACCGAAGGCAACGGCGCACTCGAAGATGAGCCCGCTTTGGTCAATTCCTCGCCAGAAGAAGATGGCTGGTTCTTCCGCATGACAATCGGCGACAAGTCCGAACTCGAAGGCCTGATGGACGACAAAGGCTACAAGGCGTTCGTCGACAATCTGTGATGCTGCGCGCGGTCGCCTTTGCTGGTTTGTCCCTGATGCTCGGCGGTTGTGCGCTCTCTAAGCCAGACGATGTGTACTCCGTCGAGGAGGTTTTGGCTGATATCAGTTCGTCGCAAAGCGAATTGGATGGAAAGACAGTCTCCGTGCACGGCTGGCTTGGCGAATGTTACGGAACAAACTGCGCAATCTTCAGCAATCTCGAGGATGCCGAGAAAGTCGCGGCATACCGGGAGCTCCCGGATGAAGAATGGATGCCAGCTTTTGATCGGAGCCTAAGTGTGGGATCCAATGATGGTTTCGATGCTTCCGCGTTACTAATGCAGTTCAACGAAGTCGTGATCGTCGGCGAGATCAACGCGCAGTGGCGCAAACCGCCGGACGAAAGTGGAATTCAGTTCGGTTGCCTTGATCGCTGTGACGACATTCGACCGCAATCCGTACGCAAGATCATATTTTAGGAAAAGTTATGCGTTACCTTCCACTGACCGATACCGACCGCAGCGAGATGCTTGAGCGCGTCGGTGCGTCTTCGATTGACGATCTGTTCGTCGATGTTCCCGCTTTCGCGCAGCTCGACGGGCCTATCCGCGAATTGCCGATGCATGCGTCGGAGATGGCGGTTGAACGCCATATGCGCGCGCGCGCGGCGAAGAACCTCGCTGCGGGTGATGCACCGTTCTTCCTTGGCGCAGGGGCCTATCGCCATCATGTTCCGGCGAGTGTCGATCACATCATTCAGCGCGGCGAGTTTCTGACCGCCTACACGCCCTACCAGCCCGAGATTGCGCAGGGCACGCTGCAGATGCTGTTCGAATTCCAGACGCAGGTTGCGCGGCTCTATGGCTGCGCGGTCGCCAATGCCTCGCTCTATGACGGATCGACGGCGTGCTGGGAGGCGGTTGCGATGGCGACCCGCGTTACGCGGCGCAAACGCGCGGTGCTTTCTGGCGCGCTCCACCCGCATTATGCCGAAGTGGTGCGGACGATGGCGCACTTCACAGGTGACACAATCGCCGATGCCCAGCCTGCGATGCAGGCCGAACCCGATAGCGCCGGGATCATCGCGCGGATCGACGACGAGACGGCCTGCGTCGTGGTGCAATATCCCGACATTCTCGGCCGGATTACCGATCTGGCTCCGATTGCTGAGGCCGCGCATGCAAAAGGCGCGCTGCTGGTGGTTGTGAATACCGAGCCGGTTGCCTTGGGTGCGATCAAGTCGCCGGGTGAGCAAGGCGCGGATATTGTCGTAGGCGAAGGCCAGTCAATCGGCGTCGGCTTGCAATTTGGTGGGCCGTATCTTGGCCTGTTCGCGGTGCGCGATCCCAAACATGTGCGCCAGATGCCCGGTCGGCTCTGCGGCGAGACGCAGGATGCAGAGGGCAAGCGCGGATATGTGCTCACGCTTTCAACCCGCGAGCAGCACATTCGCCGCGAGAAGGCGACTTCGAATATCTGCACCAATTCCGGCCTCTGCGCACTTGCATTCAGCGCGCATATGACGCTGCTCGGTGAGCGGGGCTTGCGCGAACTGGCAGCGGAGAACCACCGGCTCGCCTGCATTGCAGCGGACCGGCTGGCCGAGGTGCCGGGCGTGCGCGTGCTCAACAATGCGTTCTTCAACGAGTTTACACTGCTGCTAGACGGCAGGCCCGCGCGCGAGATCGTGCGCAAACTGGCGGATCGCGGCATTCTGGGCGGGGTGTCGCTCGGGCGACTCTATCCGTGTGTCGAGGCGCTGGAGCAGGCGCTGTTGGTTGCTGTCACCGAGACAACAACCGAGGAAGATATCGAGGCGCTTGCAGCCGCAATTGCCTCGCTGGTCGGGGAGAATGCAGCATGAGCACCCCCAACAAATCCGGCTGGAAACCTGAAATGACCGTTGCCGAGGATGGCATGCACAACGGTCCCAGCACGACCACAGGCAACCGCGCGCTGATGCTCGAAGAGCCGCTGCTGTTCGAGGTTGGTCAGGCTGAGATTACCGGCGTTGACCTTCCGCCGCTCGACCCGTCAGCGCCCACGCGTCTGGGCGGACTTGCACGCAGCGAGCCGATTGGCCTTGTTGGCCTGACCGAGCCCGAGGCGACTCGCCACTACACCCGCCTCAGCCGCCAGAATTTCGGGATCGACCTTGGTTTCTTCCCGCTCGGCAGTTGCACGATGAAGCACAATCCGCGCCTCAACGAGAAAGTCGCGCGGATGCCGGGCTTTGCCGATATTCACCCGCTTGCCCCGAAGCAGAGCGTGCAGGGTGCATTGCAAGTGATCCACGAGCTGGGTGACTGGCTGTGCAAACTCACCGGCATGCCGTCGGTTGCGATGAGCCCCAAAGCGGGCGCGCATGGCGAGCTGTGCGGGATCCTCGCGATCCGCGCAGCCCACGAAGCGCGCGGCGATGCGCGCGAGGTCGTGCTTGTGCCCGAAAGCGCGCATGGCACCAATCCGGCCACTGCCGCCTTTGCGGGATACAAAGTAGAAGACATTCCCGCGACCGCTGAAGGCCGCGTCGATGTCGAGGCGCTCAAAGCACGGCTTGGTCCGGACGTCGCAGCGGTGATGATCACCAATCCCAACACTTGCGGGTTGTTCGAGAAGGATTTCCGCACAATCGCCGATGCGGTCCATGAAGCGGGCGGCTACGTCTATTGCGACGGCGCGAATTTCAACGCCATTGTGGGCCGCGTGCGTCCCGGCGACCTCGGCGTCGATGCGATGCATATCAATCTGCATAAGACCTTCTCCACCCCTCATGGCGGCGGCGGACCGGGTTCAGGGCCGGTGGTCTTCTCTGAAGCGCTCGCGCCTTTCGCGCCGCTGCCCTTCGTCCGCGAGGCGGGCGACGGGACATTCGAACTGGTCGAGGAGGAACAGCGCGAAGCCACTCGGGCGAACGCCTTTGGCCGTATGACGGCGTTCCACGGCCAGATCGGCATGTTTACCCGCGCGCTGACCTATATGCTCAGCCACGGTGCTGACGGCTTGAAACAGGTGTCGGAAGACGCGGTGCTCAATGCCAATTACATCCTGCGCTCGATGGAGGATGTGCTGCATGCGCCCTTTGCCGATAGCGGCCCTTGCATGCACGAGGCGCTGTTCGGCGATAAGGACTTTGCTGGCGGGCTATCGACGCTCGATCTGGCCAAGGGACTGATCGACGAAGGCTATCACCCGATGACGGTCTATTTCCCGCTGGTGGTGCACGGCGCAATGCTGGTCGAGCCGACCGAGACAGAGAGCAAGGCGGCGATTGACCAGTTCATCACCGCATTCCGCTCGCTGGTCGAACGCGCGAAGGCGGGTGACGAGAGCCTCAAGCAAGCGCCATACTACGCGCCGCGTCGCCGCCTCGATGAAACCGCTGCCGCACGCAAGCCCAAGCTGGCGTGGGAGCCTGAGCAAGAGGCCTGATCAGCCTTAGAGCTAACTCTTGAACGGCGGCGCGTCAGTCGGATCGGCTGGCTCGCCGCCCGCCTTGCGGCTTTCCTCGGTCACGTCGAAGCGGATTTCCCGCAGGTTGAGGATCGCCACGTAAAACCCGATCACGGCCAGGGAGCTTGATCCGAGCATCGCAAAGGCCGCGCCTTTCGCGCCGTTCCAGTTGATTGCCACGTCGAGCAAGACCAGCGCGAGAAGGGTTGGGATCGCGCGCACCACAAAGGCGGTACCAGCGCGCCCCGCCGAGACCAGCAGCGATTCCAGGCTCGCCCCGATCAGTTCGACCGCGCCCGCGATAGAGAGGATCACCATCGCCCAGTAGAAGCCCGAAAACTCCGGCGGCGCTAGGAGGTAAAGCGCCCAGCGCCCGCCAAACAGCGCGCCCATCACCGCCAGAACACCGGCAATCAGCGCGATATTAGCCATCCGGCGCGCGATCATCAGGGCCTGATCTTTGGAGTGAACCAGCTCGGGATAAATCGCCTTGCCGACTGTCTGCGCAAGGATCACCAGCGCTTGACCCAGCTGGCTGGCAATGCGGAAACCGCCCGCCAGCGCTTCTCCGCCAATCGCGCCAACCATCAGGATCATCACCTGCTTGCCTGCAATGGTGAGGGTGCCGGACATGTTGGTCGACCAGACAAAGCGCCACGCATCCTTATGCTGGGCGGGGATTTTGGTGAGGCTGATCTGGCTTAGGTCAATCCGCTCATGCCGTGCAGCGACCACCCACAGCGCGATGGCGACGCAAACTTCCGAAGCGGCCCAAGCAATGACGAAACCGGCAACTGTGGGATAGAACTGCCAGGCCAGCAAAGCCCCGATCACACGGATGAGCGGCTGAACCGCTTCGGCTGCGGTCGCCTTCTTATATTCAAAGCGCAGTCGCAACAGGCCAATCGGCGTGGTCCGGATCGACAGCAAAGATGCCACGCAAAAGCCAAAGGTCAGCCACAACAGATCATCGGGCAATGGCAGCCAAAGCTGCGCTGTCAGCACCACAATGGCGGCGGCGACTGTTCCTAGCGCAACGCTCAACAGATCGAGCGCGATGGCAAATCCGGTTGCAGCAGCAGGCCCGCTGCCATTCGCTCCCCAGCGCACCACAAACTGCCAGGTCTGGAAATTGGCGAGGCCCGTCACCGCCTGACCCAGCGCGATGATGATCGCCCAATAACCGAACAGCTCGATACCCAGCGTGTAGGTCGCGATGGGCAGATAGACGATGCTCATCGCGGCGTTGAAACCACGCCCTGTGAGCAGCCAGCCCATATTGGTGAATAGGCGCTTCATGCGCGCACGTTCTGCCTCAGGCTCAAATTAACCGGCGCGGCGTTTGAGGATGCGCTCGGTCACATCGAATGTGCGCTGGTTGTCGACGTCGATGGCATAGTGCCCGTCCGACAATTCGACCGGCACCATCTTGAAGCCGAAGCGCTTGGAAACCTGCTCGAACAGCTTTTCCTTTGAGCCATTGCCAAGGCGGAAGCGGATGAGGTTCATCAGGCCGAATGCCTTGATGATGCGGCTGGGGAACTTCACGAATTGCCCGCCGCCGCGCATGATCTCGGCTGCGCTGAGCGCCTCGGGACTGCCGATCCAGTACATGTTGCAGTTGGAAAAACCGCCATCCTTGAACTGGTAGAACTTGCTTTGCCCCTCGGGATCGGCGGCGATCACGTCTTCCTTGCGCGCCAAACCTGCTGCTCCGCCGGCTTCGGCGGCAAAGCACTTGTCGATAAACTCGGCATAGCCGTCGGGCGTGACGAGGCAATTGTCCGCGGTGGTGATCAGCAGCGGATATTCCGCGCCTTCTGCGCCCGAAAACACGCTGTCGACGATGTTGAACTTGCCCTCGGCAAAGGTCAGGCGGCCTTCTTCGATCAGCGCGGCAATCGAGGGGATTGCAGCAATTTCGTCCGGCTCATGCGCAATGATGCGGATCGCGCCGACCCGATCACAAGCGGCGACCTGTTTGACTACGCGCTCGACCATTGGAACGCCCAAGACCGGGACGACGCATTTCTGCGCCACACCTGCATTGGCGGCGAGCGGATCGAGCGCGCCCGAGCGTTTGCCAGCCATGATGAGCGCGGTGACTTTTCTATCCTGTGTCATGGACAGAGCTTTAGCGCCTAACATGCCTCTGCGCAAAGCAAGGAATAGACTGGCTTGAGAAACTTTTGGTCGCGGTTCACAAGGCACGCGACATGCGGATCATCTTCTCTCGCAAGGGTTTTGACTCAAGCTCCGGGGGCGGGCCGTCGCCGATTGTCGATGGCCGTCCGTTGAGTCTGCCAATCCCAGCGGGAACCGCTAGCGCGACCACTTATGGCGATTTGGGCCTTGGAGAACACGCCGCGAAAGCAAGCCGGGGCAAGTTGGGTGCAGGCGATCTGTGCCACCACGATCCTATGTTTCTGGACGATGGCACATGCGCATTCGGCCAGCACAGCGCGGCGCAAACGCATCTGGAGGGGCAGGGCGTCGGCGTGGGCGATGTCTTCGTCTTCTTCGGTCTGTTCGGTGAAGAGAAGACGCGCGAGCTGCATCACCGCATCTTTGGCTATCTGCGCGTCGAAGAGATGATCCGGCTGGCTGAGGGCATTCCGCGCGAGCTTGTCGACATCGCACACCCCCATGCGCTTTCCATGCACAGCTCCAATGACGTGATCTGGCGCGGTGAGGGGCGGGTGGCAGCGCGAGCAAGCGAAGCCTTGCGGTTAACCGTGCCCGAAGGTCCGCCGAGCCTGTGGACGCGGCCTGCGTGGCTCAAGCACGGCGGGCTGTCCTATCACGACCGCGCGGATCGCTGGCTCAGAGGCGGCAGGCTGCGCAGCGTCGCGCGCGGTCAGGAATTCGTCGCCGATATCGGACGGCGCAAAGCTCCGCGCGAATGGCTCGAAGGCATAATCGCCGAGATTAGAGCGTCTTGATGATCGCCGAGAAATCGAGTGCGCCGTTTTCCTTGGCAAAGGCCTCGTAGATTTCCTGCGCGTGCTTGCCGAGCGGGGTGTTCGCATCCGCGCTGCCCGCCGCTTCCATCGCCAGCCTCAAATCCTTGAGCATCAACGCGCTTGCGAACCCGCCCTGATAGTCATTGTCAGACGGGCTTTGCGGGCCGACACCGGGCACCGGACAGTAGCTCGTCATCGACCAGTTTTGCCCGCTCGAAACGCTCGAAATATCGTAGAAAGTTTGCGCGTCGAGGCCCAGCTTCTCTGCCATCGCAAACGCCTCTGCCGTGCCGATCATGTGGATCGCTAGCAGCATGTTGTTGCAGATTTTCGCAGCCTGACCATTTCCGGCATCGCCAGCATGGATCACTGCCTTGCCCATCGCGTTCAGTATCGGTTCTGCACGCTGGAACGCCGCTTCTGTCCCGCCGACCATGAAAGTGAGCGTGCCGCCATTGGCCGCTGCGATTCCGCCCGACACCGGCGCATCGACCATGTCATAGCCCGCACTGGTTGCCGCTTCGATCACTTCGCGCGCAGTGGCGACGTCGATGGTCGAGCAATCGAGCAGCACCGCACCGGCAGGCGCATGGCCGATCACTTCGTTGGTATAGACGCCTTTCACAATCGCGCCATTGGGCAGCATCGAGACGACCGCTTCGGCGCCCTCGCACGCTTCCTTGGCGGTGTCGAAAGTTGCGCAGCCAGCCTCGCGCGCGGCCTCCAGCGCAGGGGCGCTCAGGTCGAAAGCGCGCACTTCATGCCCGGCCTTCACCAGATTAGCAGCCATCCCGCCGCCCATATTGCCGAGGCCGATGAATGCGATTTTCATGTCAGCGTCCCTTCCAGTTACCTTCGCGCTTCTCGATAAACGCAGCCATGCCTTCGGCCTTGTCCTCGCTAGCGGTGAGGATCTGGAAGATGCGGCGTTCGACGATAAGTCCCTGATCGAGCGTCATTTCGAAGGCTGAATTGACCATTTCCTTGTTCGCAATCGTCGCCATGGGGGGCATAGCAGCGATGACGGCAGCGGTCTTGAGCACATCGGCGATCAGATCGGCTTGCGGCACGACGCGCACGATCAGGTTGGCGCGTTCGGCTTCCTCGGCGCCCATCATCCGGCCCGTGAGGCACATTTCCATCGATTTCGACTTGCCGATCGCGCGGGTGAGGCGCTGCGACCCGCCCATGCCGGGAGCCACGCCAAGCTTGATTTCGGGCTGGCCGAATTTGGCATTGTCGGAGGCGATGATGAAGTCAGCCATCATCGCAAGTTCACACCCGCCGCCCAGCGCAAAGCCGTTCACTGCCGCGATCCACGGCTTGCGAGTCTTCTTCACGATCTCGCTCGTCCACGGGGAGAAGAAGTCGTCGAGATAGAAATCTGCCGCAGCCTTGTCAGACATCTCCTTGATGTCAGCGCCCGCCGCAAAGGCCTTCTCGCCTGATCCGGTAAGCACTGCGCAAAGCTGGCTGTCATCGGCTTGATAGGCGGCAAAGGCATGGATCAGCTCTTCGAGAACCTTCGAGTTGAGCGCGTTCAGTGCCTTGGGCCGATTGATCGTCATCAGCGTGACACCCTTGGTGCCGCCCGCGTCTTTCTCGACCAGAATTGTTTCGTAGCTCATAGGGGCTTCCATTCCTCATCGGCGGGGAGCGGGGCGAAGATGCTGTCGATTAGCGCTTCGCTCACGTCCTCGGGTGTTGCCGGATCCCACTTGGGATCGTGGGTCTTGTCGCTGATGACTGCGCGCACGCCCTCAGCGAAATCGGGGCGGGTCAGGACGCGGCTGGCGATGCGGTATTCCATCACCATGTTATCGGCGAAATTGTCGAGCGTCGCGCTGGTCGCAAGCTGGCGCAGGGCAACCTTGCAGGTCTGCGGGCTCTTGGTGCCCAGCGTGTCGCGCTCCTTTTGCGCCCATTCGTCTCCGTCAGTCATCGCTGCTTCAAGGCTGGCGATGATATCTTCGAACGTGTCGGAGGCGAAGTGTTTGGCAATGCGGGGTGCGTTCTGCTCGATCCGCGCCTCGGGAGGCGTGCCAACCGGCTCTGACAGGATGCCAGCGATCCGGCCCGGCCTTTCGATGATGCGAGCTTTCAGGTCTTCGAGCATTTCGCTGGGCACGTAATGCGTGGCGAGGCCCGCCCACAGGCATTCCTCACCCTTCAGCCGCGCGCCGGTCAGCGCGAGGAACTGGCCCAGCCGCCCGCCGAGGCGCGAGAGGAACCAGCCGCCGCCGACATCGGGGAACAGGCCGATCCCGGTTTCGGGCATGGCGAAGCGGGTGTTCTCGGTCGCGACACGGAATTTGGCGGGCTGTGAGACGCCCACGCCGCCGCCCATCGTGACGCCGTCCATGAAGGCGACAATCGGCTTGGGATAGGTGAAGAGCTGGTGGTTGAGCTGATATTCGTCGTGGAAGAACTTGCGTCCCGACGCGCCGCTATCATTGAGCGCAGAATCGCGCAGGAAAGCGATGTCGCCGCCCGCGCAGAAGCCACGCGTGCCTTCCATATGGTCAATCATCACCGCCTCGACTTCGGCGTCGTGCTCCCATTCACTCAGCGCCGCGCTCATCGCGTGGCACATGTCGAGCGTCAGCGCGTGGAGCGCCTTGGGACGGTTGAGCGATATGCGCCCGACGCGTCCCTCTTTGCGGGTGAGAATTTCGTCTGTCATTGGCTTCTAATTCCTCACTGGCGCAGCAAGTCGCGGCCCACGATCATGCGCATGACCTGATTGGTGCCTTCGAGGATCGAGTGGACCCTCAAATCGCGCCAGAAACGCTCAATCGGATATTCCTTGAGATAGCCATAGCCGCCGAACAGTTGCAGCGCATTGTTCACAACATTGCTGCCGCTGTCGGTGGCGAGCCGCTTGGCCATCGCGGAAAAGCGGCTCTTGTCCGGCGCGTTCTCGGTGACTTTGGCGGCGGCGAGGTAGAGCAGCGCGCGCGCCGCCTCCAGCTCGGTCGCCATGTCGGCGAGCATGAACTGCGTGTTTTGGAAGTCGGCAATCGGCGTGTCGAACTGCTTGCGATCCTTGGTGTATTTGATCGCTTCGTCGAGACAGCGCTGCGCTCCGCCGAGCGAGCAAGCACCGATATTGAGGCGCCCGCCATCAAGTCCTGCCATGGCAAAGCGGAACCCTTCGCCCTCGGCTCCGACGCGATTGGCCACCGGCACTCGGCAATCTTCAAAGATCAGCTGCGCCGTGGGGGAGGCATTCCAGCCGAGCTTCTTTTCCGGCTTGCCGAAACTCAGCCCCGGGGTGTCCTTTTCCACCACGAGGCAAGAGATACCCTTTGATTTGTGATCGCCGGTTCGGACCATCACAACATAGATGTCGTTGAACCCGCTTCCGCTGATGAACTGCTTGGTGCCGTTGAGCACGTAATGGTCGCCGTCCAGCACCGCGCTGGTCTTCAGCCCAGCTGCATCCGAACCGCTGCCCGGCTCGGTAAGTGCGTAGCTGGCGATATGCTCCATCGTGACGAGCTTGGGGAGGAAACGCGATTTCACCTCGTCCGAGCCGAAGCGGTCGATCATCCAGCTCGCCATATTATGGATCGAGATATAGGCGCTGGTGGCAGGGCAGCCATAGGCCATCGCCTCCATGATCAGCGCCGCTTCGAGCCGCCCGAGCGCGATCCCGCCCGATTCTTCGGAGACATAGATCGCGCCAAAGCCCAGCTCGCCCGTCTGCTGGATAACGTCGCGCGGGAAGTGGCTCTTTTCATCCCACTCCCCGGCATAGGGCGTAATGTTGTCGGCGGTGAATCGCTGCGCCATTTCCTGGATCGCGAGCTGATCGTCGGTGAGGGAGAATTGTCCTTGCATCCGTTCCATCTAGACCGTGTGGGAAGCTTAGAAAAGAGCGCGGGGCCTGCTTTGTTTGCTAGGTCACATGTGAAGGGAAAGCCGCGAAATTTGCGGAATAAAGTAACCCAAATGCGGCCGGCTGCGTATCTTTTGATATGACCAAACGCTCATCGCTCCGCGCGGCGCGCCTGCTGCTCGTCTACAATGCCGATGGCGGCATCCTTAATATGATCAAGGACGGGGTGTGGAAGATCGCATCGCCATCGACCTATCCGTGTTCGCTTTGCGCCATAACCTACGGTCCTGTTGCGATGCATTCTGAGTGGCGGCGCTTTCTGGAAAGCTTGCCGCTGGAGGTTGTGTTCCACCACAAGGATGACTTTTCGGCAGACTATCCCGGCCACGATATTGCGCTGCCGGCGATCCTGTTAGCCAACGGCGATGAGCATCCGCGCGTGCTGGTGTCGCAGGCTGAGCTAGATGCGACTGCGGACACGATTGAACTGATCGAGATTGTCGAGCAGCGCCTGACAGACCAGCACGAATCTGCTCCAGGCTTCAAGGCTTTGGCCTAGGAAATCACAGCCTCGGCTTCGATTTCGACCTTCCATTCAGGACGGCACAGCCACGCGACACCCGCCATGGTGGCCGCGGGTGGAGCTACGCCAAAATAGCGCGCATGGACTGCGCCTACTGCATCCTGATCGGCGGGATCGGTGAGGAGCATGCGGGTGCGCACCACGTTCTTGGCCGATCCGCCAAGCTCTTCGATTGCAGCAACGATGATGGTCAGGCAGCGATCTGCTTGTTCCGCGACGCCGCCCGGTGTGGTCGAACCGTCGGGCTCAACCGGTCCGGTGCCAGCGACTACGATGCGGTTGCCTTCGCGTATCGCGCGGCAAAAGCCGAACTGAGCCTCGTAGGGAGAGCCTGATGTGGCGCGTTGTCTCATAATGCCTCGCATTCATCGTTCACAACGATCTGCTCAACCCGGGCGTAGTCGGCGTCGGTTGGTGCCAGCCGCCGGATCAGGATGATGCCGCGTTCGCTCGGGCTGTTTTCGCGCGTAAGTGTGACTTCGCGCACCTCGCCATCGCCGCGCAAGGTGAGGAAATTGTTGGTCTGTGCATCGAAGAAGGAGAGGCTGGAATAGCCGTCAAAGGCGGCCATCCGCACGCGCACGCCATCGGGCGCAAGCGCCAGGTCGTATCGGCATCCTGAATAGGCAAGGTCGGGCGAAGGACGCACAACGCTCTGCGTATCGGGGCGCATTTGCGGACCCAACTGAAATCCGTGCACCGGCGTCCCGCGCTCGCCGATCATCGTATAGGCGCGGTCCATGATGACGGACGGCGCGTAGAAGACGATGGCCGCATGGGCCGCCGCGCCAAGAACAAGCGCGAGCAGCAATGGTCCGGCGAAGCGTTTGATCATGCCGCCTCTCCTGCACACTCGATCCGCTCGACCGATGGCGCTTCGATCAGTCCTTCGGGATCTTCGAGTACGCCGTCATCGGGAACGTAAAGCCGCAAGGTCAGGTCGAAATCGCCGCCCTCACTGCTCGAAATCCAGCCTGTATCGCCGCCGGAGCTTTGCGGCGCGATTACCGCCTGCCATGCACCATCCTCGCCGCCCTGCGCTTCTGCACGGCTGGCATCGAAACTGAGCGCATTGTCGGCATTGTCGGGGAGGAAATTGTCGGAATTGTAGAGCGTGACCGACCACCACCGCGCCGGAAGCGAGCCGCCGCTCATCTGGTATGTGCAATCCTCGCTAAACGGTCGGCCGTCATCATCGACGCCGCGCGTGAAATAGATCGCTTCGGAATTGGCGAGCGCCAGCAGGCCGTGTCGCGCAATCCGCGCGCGAAAATAGGGGCTGGCATCCTGTGACCCCATAGCAAAATCGCCGTACCAATGATTGAGCGCAATCGGCCCCTGCGTGCGCCTGTCGCCGGGAAGCAGTCCCGCCATCGAGAATGCGGTGTAAGCGCCCACGGCGATCCCAACCGTCCCGAAGGCGAGATAGGTGAGCAAGCGGCGCATCACGGGCAAGGCATCCTTGGATAATCATCGACCTGTTTGGGCATTTCGCCATCGGAAGTGTGCAAGCGGCTTGTGCCATCTCCATCCACTAGCGAGAGGCGGATTTTCTCCTCCCATGTCTCGCCTTCGCCCTCCATCGCGAGTGAGACCACGGTGTCATAGCCTTCATGCTCTACACCGGTGACGATGCCGATCGATTCGTAGAACAGGATTTCGGCAGAGGAGATTTCCATGCGCATATCGCTTTCCGGTGCGCAGGTGCCGCCTTCATAGTCCCACGCGCCGTGGAAACGGGTTGGTATGCGGTTTGCGAGCGCCGATTGTGAACCATCTTCCGTATCTGCGGCAGCCTCAGGAGCGGCAGCTTCGTCAGGCGCCACTTCGCTTTCGGTGCGCGGTGCCTGCTCCGGCGCTTCACCGCAAGCGGCGAGGGCGAGCGTGCCTAATGCAAGAAATACGATGCGCATCGCCGTCACCCTCCAATCACCCCATCGTCGGAATGACAAAGGCGTTTCCGCCATCGGGGGAGCCATCGGGCCAGCGCTGGGTGATCTTCTTTTTCTTGGTCCAGAAGGCGAGGCCCTCGGTGCCGTATTGGTCGATGTCGCCAAAGCCCGAACGTTTCCACCCGCCGAATGAGTGGTAGCTCACCGGAACGGGGATCGGCACGTTCACGCCGACCATGCCGACCTGCACGCGGCTGGCAAATTCGCGCGCGGCGTGGCCGTTGCGGGTGAAGATGGCGACGCCGTTGCCATATTGATGCTCGCTCGGGAGGCGCACGGCGTCTTCGAAATCCTTGGCGCGCACGATCTGGAGTACGGGACCGAAGATCTCTTCCTGATAGCTTTTCATCTGGGGGGTCACACGGTCGATAAGGGTGGGGCCTATGAAGAAGCCCTTCTCGTGCCCCTGAAGCGTGAAGCCGCGGCCATCGACCACGATCTCGCCGCCCTCTTCTTCGGCGGTGGTGATCCACTGCTCGACCCGTGCCTTGTGTTCAGGCGTGACGACAGGGCCGTAATGCGCATCCGGATCGGTTGAGACGCCGATGCGAAGCGCGTTGATCGCCGGGATCAGCTTTTCGCGCAGACGGTCTGCGGTGTCCTCGCCCACCGGCACCACCACAGGCAGCGCCATGCAGCGTTCGCCTGCCGAACCGAAGGCCGCGCCCGCAAGGTCGTTCACCACTTGATCGAGGTCAGCGTCAGGCATCACTATTCCGTGATTCTTCGCGCCGCCAAAGGCCTGCACGCGCTTCCCGTTCTCCGCGCCGCGATGATAGATGTAATGCGCGATGTCCGAGCTTCCGACGAAGCTGATCGCGGGAATGTCAGGGTGGTCGATGATCGCATCGACCATTTCCTTGTCGCCGTGCACGACCTGAAGCAGCCCTTCGGGAGCGCCCGCTTCGACAAACAATTCAGCCAGCCGCACCGGCACCGAGGGATCGCGCTCGGAAGGCTTGAGGATAAAGGCGTTGCCCGCTGCGCAGGCCATGCCGAACATCCACATCGGGATCATTGCGGGGAAGTTGAACGGTGTGATGCCCGCACCGATGCCAAGCGGCTGGCGCATCGAATAGACGTCGATGCCGGGACCAGCTCCTTGCGTGTATTCGCCCTTAAGCACCTGCGGGATGCCGCAAGCATATTCGATCACTTCCAGACCGCGCTGAACATCGCCCTTGGCATCGTCGATAACCTTGCCGTGCTCGCTGGAAAGCAGCTCGGCGAGGCTTTGCATGTTCGCCTCGATCAGCTCCTTGAACTTGAACATCACCCGCGCGCGCTTCTGCGGGTTGGTCGCGGCCCATGCGGGCTGGACTTCCTTGGCAGTGGCGACTGCGCGTTCGAGCAGTGCGGCATCGCCCAAAGCGACTTCGGCCTGAATTTCGCCGGTCGAAGGGTTCCAGATCTGGTGCTTGCGGGTGGCGGCGGGGCTTTCGCCGGTGATGAAGTGGTCGACTTGACGCATGAGGGTTATGACTCCTGAAATATGCGCCCCAAATGACGTTACGGCGCGCGGCTGGCAAGGGTCAAAGCAGATAGGGGGCATTCTGGCCCGCCAGATGATTGCCCGAAGCAGAAATTGCCCCTAACGCTCGCGCGCGCATTCCTGACGGAGATTCTCGTGAGCACTGACCTAACCAGCCGTCTTCAATCGGCCCCTGTCGTTCCGCTGATCGCAGAGGACGATCCCAAGGCCGCAGTGAAAGTCGCGCGCGCACTGGGTCAAGGCGGGCTGAGTGTGCTTGAGGTTGTGCTGCGCTCTGACAATGCGCAGGCGGGGATGGAAGCGATCCTTGCTCAAACGCAGGATATGGTAGTGGGCGCTGGTACTGTCCTGACTCTCGATCAGGCGAAGTCGGTGGTGGCGAGCGGCGCGCAGTTCATCGTCTCGCCGGGATTGGTGGACGAGATTGCGGTCTATTGCCTCGATCAGGGCATTCCCTTCTTCCCCGGCTGCATGACCGCTGGCGAGGTTCAACGCGCATATGCGCTGGGCCTGCGCGAAGTGAAGTTCTTCCCCGCCAGCCTTGCCGGCGGCGTGCCAATGCTCAAGGCGTTCTCGTCAGTGTTCCGCGAGATGCGCTTCATGCCAACCGGCGGCGTATCACCTGAAAACCTGGCCGATTTCCTCGCGCTCCCCAGCGTGATCGCCTGCGGCGGCAGCTGGCTCACGCCCAAGGACGCGATTGCAGCGGGCCGGTTCGATGCAGTGACCGTTCTCGCCGAGAATGCGGTCGAGATCGCGCGCGGCGTTCGCGGCTAAAGCGGCTTGACGCAGGCGCCGCCACATAGCAGACGGCGCGCGGCACCTTGCGGGTGTAGCTCAATGGTAGAGCAGCAGCTTCCCAAGCTGACGACGAGGGTTCGATTCCCTTCACCCGCTCCAGTCACTTCGTTCCTTTCGCGGGCTTCGGTTCCGTAGGCCATTGTGCGCAAGGCCCTCTCCGCGCTGCGCGCTTCGAGTCCACCTGCTCCAAACCCTCCAGGGCTACTAATCCATCAGCTTGGCGAGCCCCATTCCGGCTACCATTGCGGCGATAAAGATTGCCGCTGATACCGGTTCGATCACAAGCGCGGCCACGGCAGGTCCGGGGCAAAGCCCGGCGATCCCCCAGCCAATCCCGAACAGGGCGGACCCGCCGATCAGGCGCGGCGTGAGATCGCTTGCATCTGGCAGAGCGAAGCCCTCGGCAAAAACCGGCGCGGAGAGGCGGGACTGGATGCGCCATGCGATAACCATCACCAGCACCGCTCCGCCCATGACAAAGGCGAGCGTCGGGTCCCAATCACCGAAGAGGTCGAGAAAACCACGCACCCTCGCCGGGTCGGTCATCCCGCCCAAAGCCAACCCGCTGCCGAAAAGGACGCCCGAAAGCGCCGGAACTATCGCGCGGCCAATCATGGTAGCACCTCGATCCCGAGCGCATTCATCGCCGCGACCGTGGCAAAGCCGGTCGCCATGAAGGTGAGTGTTGCGATGATCGAGCGCTGCGAAAAGCGGCTCATCCCACACACGCCGTGCCCGCTGGTGCAGCCGCTGCCGATCTTGGTTCCAAAGCCCACGATCAGGCCGGCAATCGCCAGCAAAGCGGGCGAGGCAAATTGGGCAGACAGGCCTCCTTGCATCGCCGCTACAATTAGCGCTCCGACCGGCAGGCCCAGCAGGAATAGCCATGCCGAACTGCGCGGCATCGAGCTTTGCGATAGGCCCACCGCTCTTGAAGCGATCCCTGAGATTCCAGCAATCCGGCCCGCGCCGAGTAGCATCACTGCCGCAGCCAATCCGATCAGAATGCCTCCGACGAGCCCATCGACCGGAGCGGCATCGGGAAAGCCGGGCAAGGTCAGGTCAAGCGCGCCGGTCATACCGCGTTGATCGGGATTTTGATGTAACTCACGCCATTATCCTCCGGTTCGGGCAATCTGCCGCCGCGAATATTGATCTGCACCGATGGCAAGATCAATGCGGGCATGTTTAGGCTGGCATCGCGGCGAGTGCGCATTTCGACAAATTCGTCTTCGCATATGCCTTCGCGCACATGGACATTCTCGCGGCGCTGCTGTTCGACCGTCGTCTCCCACGCATAATCTTCGCGCCCCGGAGCCTTGTAATCGTGGCACAGGAATATCCGTGTCGCATCGGGCAGGCGGAGCAGGCGCTGGATTGAGCGGAAAAGCTGCCGCGCATCGCCGCCGGGAAAATCTGCACGCGCGGTTCCGAAGTCGGGCATGAACATCGTGTCACCGACAAAGGCTGCATCGCCGATTATGAAGGCCATATCGGCCGGGGTGTGACCGGGGACGTGCAGGCATATCGCTGCGATCCCGCCCAAGGCAAAACTCTCTCCATCGGTGAAGAGATGATCAAACTCGCTCCCGTCACGCTCAAAATCCGAGCCAGCGTTGAAGAGCTTGCCGAACTCTTCCTGCACGCGGATGATGTCCTTGCCGATCGCCAGCTTCCCGCCCAGCTTTTCCTGCAAAAATGGCGCGGCTGAAAGGTGATCCGCGTGAGCGTGGGTTTCGATCAGCCAGCTGACCGACAGATCATTGGCAGCGACATATTCGATGATGCGCTGCGCTGATCCATGCGATGTTCGGCCCGAAGCAGCTTCATAATCGAGCACGGAATCGATCACCGCCGCCTCGCGTGTGGCGGGATCGTGGACGACATAGCTGATTGTGTTGGTCGCCTCGTCGAAGAACCCTGCAATTGACGGGCGCATGCTTGCATCGGATTGCGCGGCGGCAATCTGTGCGCGAGCAAGATCCAGAACGATGTCTTCGGCCATTGGCGACCTCCTATTTCGGCGGCATGCGGATCGCGCCGTCGAGCCGGAACTGATGGCCATTGATGTAGGAATTGCGAGCGATTTCGCAAATCAGTGAAGCGAATTCTTCGGGTTCACCCAGGCGTTTGGGGAAGGGGACGCTGGCGTTGAGCTGGTCCCACATCTGCGGGTTGCGGTCCTTCATGCCTAGCATCAGCGGGGTGGCGAAGATCCCCGGCATGACCGAGTTCACCCGAATGCCGAGGTCCATCAGGTCGCGCGCCATCGGCAGGACCAGCCCGTTCACCCCTGACTTGCACGAACCATAGACCACTTGCCCGATCTGCCCGTCTTGCGCGGCGACGCTGGCGGTAAGAGTGATCGAGCCGCGCTCTCCATCATCATTGACCGGCTCCGCATTGGCCATGCCGAGCGCGGATATACTGGCCACGCGGTAGCTTGCGACCAGCACGCCCTTCGCGCCGAATTCGTAATCCTCGGTAGAGAGCCGCTTGTAGCCGCCGGTTGCCTTGTCATAGCCGACCGTCTTGCCGCGGCGCGATGCCATTGCACAGTGGACCGTCACGCGCTCCTGCCCGTTGGCGGCGCGGGCGGCGGCAAAGCCTGCTTCGACCGATGCCTCGTCCATGATGTCGACATGGTGGAATGTCCCGCCTATCGCTGCGGCATGCGCTTCGCCGTCTTCGTCATTGATGTCGAAGATCGCGACTTTCAGCCCCGCTTCGGCCAGCGCCGCCGCGCTCGCCCGGCCAAGACCCGATGCGCCGCCTGTGACCACGGCTGCCATTCCTGTTTCGAGTTTCATTGCTGCTTTCTCTCCTGTCTGTCTTGCGTGCCAGCCTAGTGCGGATCACGGACCACCGCTAGCTGTCGAAAATGGTTGATGCGCTGGCGCGGCGGACGCGGCGTGCTAGGGGAGGGCGATGGATTCCTTCCTCCTGTGCCTCATCCTCACATTCACCATCGCGCTGGGCGGGCGCGAGCAGTTGATCGTGGCGCAATTCTCGACCGAGCTTGAGCGCACGGGCGGACTGCTGGTTACCGGCGCGATCTGCGCCATCGTGAGCGCCGGAGTCATGGCCTATGCAGGCGCGAGCATCGCGGCGATCCTGCCCCAGCGCGCGGCCAATATGCTGGTCGCCTTCGCGCTTGGCTTTGCCGCGATCGAGCTGGCGTGGCGGGTGAAGGTGAAGCCGATGAAAGAGCCAACCCGCTCCTACATCGCTATCGGAGCGGTCCTGTTGTTCCGCCAGATCGGCGATGCCGCGCGCTTCGTGATTTTCGCCTTTGCCGCAGCAGCGGTCTATCCGACCACGGCGATGATTGGCGGAGCGATTGGTGGGGTCGTCGCGGTAGCGCTGGGTTGGTCGCTTGGCCTTTCGACGTTGCAGAAATGGCCGCTGCGCGCGATCCGCTTGACGCTAGCGGTGGGCATGATGTTCGCGGCACTAGTAATCGGATTGAACGCTCGTTTTATGTTCCTGTGATCGTTTTCTTCGATCACTGCGAATTGAACTTCCACATAGCAAACGCCCGAATTGCCCCCGCCATAACATGCACACCCAAGCGGTGCGGCAGGCCAATCCTGGCTCCGCCTTGCACGCAAAGCTGTTTCCTATGGAGGACAAGATGGTTGACCCCAAAACCAATTCGAAAACCCAGATGGTTGCTGAGATTAATGGCCTGCTGGCCGATCACTTCGCGCTCTATGTGAAGTCGAAGAATTTCCACTGGCACGTGAAGGGCCCGCGCTTCCGCGACCTGCACTTGCTGTTCGACGAGCAGGCGCTGGCGATTCAAGGCGAAATCGACACTATTGGTGAGCGCGCGCGCAAGCTGGGCGGCGACACGATCACTTCGATTGGTATGATCGCCCAGCATACGCAGGTGAAGGATCAGGACAGCGCCACTCTGAGCGCTGAAGACATGATCCGCGAATTGCGTGACGACAATCAGCGCCTCGTCGACCGCCTCAAATCGATGAAAGACACCGCGGAAGCCGCTGGCGACAACGCCACCGACGGCCTGCTCGACGACTGGACAGACGCTGCCGAAGAGCGCGTGTGGTTCCTGAGCTCGTTGCTTGGCTAAGGCGAGGCATCAGGGGTGCGCACGACGCGTCCACATTAAAAGGGCCGTTTCCGCTAGGCGGGGGCGGCCCTTTTGCTATGCAGGATCGCATGACCGACATTGAATACGTCCATGACCGCGATGCCGCGCAGATTGCGCAGTGGCTGGGCGACCGGATCGCTGAAAGGCTCGCCGCGAAAGACACGCCCGTCGCGATTTGCGTGCCCGGCGGCTCAACCCCGTTTCCGATCTTTGCCGAGTTGGTGAAGCGTGATCTGGACTTCGCACGGCTGGAAATCTGGCCCAATGACGACCGGATCGTTCCCGAAGATCACGAGGCGTCGAACACCGGCAAAATCCGCGCATTGTTCGAGCCGGTCGGTGCCAAGGTGGTCGCGCTTGCCCCTGATCTCGACGTGCCCGCATTCGATCTCGTCTGGCTCGGCATGGGAGAGGACGGGCATATCGCCTCGCTCTTCCCCAACATCGATCCGCAGACGGACGATGCGCAAGGCATCCGCGTCCTGACCCCCGATCCGCTGCCCCCGCACGCGCCGTTCGACCGGATCACGCTGACCTTGCCCGCATTGGTGCGCACCGACGCGCTGATGTTCGTCATTCGCGGCGAAGAGAAACGCGCGGTCTTTGACGCGGCGGCGGCGGGCGAGAGCGATCTGCCAGTCGCGAGGCTGCTGCGCGGGGTGAGTCAGACGGTGACATGCTTCACCTGATTGTCCAGACTATCGAGCGGCTGCTGCCCGCGCGCATCCACCGCGCGCTGATGCCGCTTGCCCACCGCATCCGGCACAGCTGGCGCAAATGGCGCGGCACTCCGATTGAGGGGGTGAGTGTGGTGCTGACGAACCTGTCCGGCGATGTGCTGCTGCTGCGCCATTCCTACGGCCCGCAGGTATGGGCGCTGCCGGGCGGCGGGCTCAACAAGGGCGAAGACCCGGAGACTTGCGCGCGGCGCGAAGTGCGCGAGGAGCTGGGGATTACCATCGAAGCCATTGAACGCTTCGCCAATCTGGACGAGGAATTGTCAGGAAGCCCGCACACCGCACATCTTTTCACCGCAATATGCCTCGCGCACCCGGTGCCTGACGGACGCGAAGTGATCGAGGCGCGCTTCTTCCCCTCGCATTCATTGCCGGAACCCTTGGGGAGAACCACAAGACGCCGGATCGAGGCGTGGCAGGCGAGGGGCTTACCCGGTTAGAGCAACGATAGCTGGCCGTCTTTGGGTGCTTCGGTCTTGGCATCCTCTCCTTGGTCGAGGTTGGACAGGGTCAGCCCCATCAAGCGGATCGGCATAGGCAAAGGCAATGCTTCCTCGAGCAAGGCGCGACTGATCTCTGCGAACTCGCTCTTGCTCTCGATCCAATCCGAGGTGGATTTCGAGCGGGTCATGTTCTGGAAGTCGGTGAATTTGACTTTGAGCGTAACTGTGCGCCCGCGTGCTTTTGACCGCTCGATACTGTCCCAGACATATTCGATCGTGTTCTCCAGCGTGTCGCGCAAGGCCGCGCCGCTTGAGATGTCCTCGCTGAATGTCCGTTCACCGCCAACCGATTTGCGCACGCGGTGCGCGCGCACCGGGCGCAGGTCGATGCCTCGCGCGGCGCGGTAGAGGTAGTCGGCAAAGCTCCCGAAATTGCTGCGCAGAAAGTCGATATCCTTCGCGGCCAGATCAGCGCCGGTTTCTATGCCCAGCCGCTTCATCTTCTCCTCGGCCTTCGGACCAACGCCGTGGAACCGCCTGACCGGCAGCCCCGCGACGAAATCCGCGCCTTGCCCTGGACGGATCACGCAGATCCCGTCGGGTTTGTTTTGGTCGCTGGCGATCTTGGCGAGGAATTTGTTGTAGCTCACTCCCGCGCTCGCGGTCAGCTTGGTCTTGGCTCTGATCTCCTGCCGGATCAGCTCGGCAATCCGCGTTGCGCTGCCGATCCCAAGCCGGTCCTCGGTCACATCGAGAAAGGCTTCGTCGAGGCTGAGCGGCTCCACGTGAGGCGTGTGGTGCTCGAATATCCTGCGGATCTGGCGGCTGGCCTCTTTGTAGGCGTCAAAGCGGTGGCGGACAAAGATGAGGTCGGGGCATAGCCGCTTGGCGGTGACCGAAGGCATAGCGCTGCGAACGCCGAATTTGCGCGCTTCATAGCTGGCGGCTGCGACCACGCCGCGCCCGCCAGATCCGCCAACCGCCACTGGTTTGCCGCGCAATTCGGGATTGTCACGCTGTTCGACGCTGGCGAAGAAGGCGTCCATATCGACATGGATGATCTTGCGCAGGCCTGCCGCGCCGTCTTCCTCATCCTTGTCTTCAGCCTCTGCCATTGCGCGCATCCTAAGCGGCTTTGCGCCAATGCGGAACACCCACTGCGTGTCGCGCGCTCACCGGTTTCATCCCCCGTGCTGGCAAAAATCGCGCTTCCAATATCTGGCGCTTGCCCCCAAGGACGCTTGCATGGCCGCAAAATCTGCCCCTCCTGCCCGCTTGCCACTGGGCGAGCGCGAGATGATCGTGCTGATGGCGCTGCTGATGAGCCTGCAGGCCTTCGGCATCGACGCCATGCTGCCCGCGCTTGGCGAGATGGCTGCCGAGATGGATGCCGGCGGCAATGACCGGCAGCTGGTCATCAGCTCCTATTTCCTCGGCGCAGGTATCGGGGCGTTCTTCCCCGGAGCCTTTGCCGACCGTTTTGGCCGCCGTCCGGTGCTGGCAGTGGGTCTGGTCGCCTATATCGTCCTGTCGCTCGCTTGCGCATTGGTGAGCGATTTCTGGTCGCTGATCGCAATCCGCGTGATCCAGGGAATTGCCTGCGCAGGCCTTTCGGTCGTTCCCGCAGCCATTGTGCGCGATCATGTTGGCGGAGACCGGATGGCGCGGCTCATGAGCCTCATCATGATGATCTTCCTGCTCGTCCCGATCCTTGCGCCCGCCGTGGGACAAGGGATCATGATGGTCGCCGGCTGGCGCGCGATTTTCGGCGCGATGGCGGTGATGGGCGTGCTGGTTGGCTTCTGGGTCTGGCTGCGCCTACCCGAAAGCCTCGCGCCGGAAAATGTGCAGGAAATCGACCCTGCGACGATCTTGAAGAATATGGGCAAGGCGCTCTCTGTGCGCGGTTCGGTTGGTTATGTCCTGGGCAGCGCGCTGGTTTTCGGCAGCCTGTTCGGCTTCCTCAATTCCTCGCAGCAGCTGATTGGAGAGGCCTTTGGCATGGGTGATTACTTCGCCCTGATCTTTGGCGGCGCGGTGGCTGGCATGGTGGTATCCAACTTTACGAACTCACGCATCGTCGAGCGCTTCGGCGCGCGCAGGGTCGGGCACACGGCGCTGATCGGCTTCATCGCGATCAGCAGCGTCATGTGGCTGTCAGCGATCAATGGCGGGCAGGGTCTCGCTGAATTTGTCGTTCTGCTCAGCCTCAATATGGCGATGCTCGGCTTTATCGGATCGAACTTCTCGGCCATCGCGATGCAGCCTTTTGGGAGCATTGCAGGCGCGGCGAGCAGCGCACACACAGCGCTTCGCATGGGAACCGGCTCGATCCTGGGCGGTTTCATCGGCTACCAATATGACGGGACGACAGTTCCGTTGGCGGTGTCGATGCTGTGCTGCGGGCTGGCGGGATTGGTCTTTGTGTTGTTCAGCGAAAAGGGGCGGCTGTTTGCTCGCCCTAATGCGCCGAACTAACCCTCAGCCTTCAACAACCGCCAAGCCAGATCGGCAAATTCGCAGAGTAGAGGCCTCGTGTCGCGCGGGTCGATAATGTCCTCGACATTGAACAATTCCGCGCTCCGATAGGGCGAGGTGACTTTCGCCAACCTTTCCTTGATCGCTTCCAGTTCGGCGGCAGGGTCTTCGGCGGCTTCGAGCTCGGATTTGTAGGCGACTTCCAACCCGCCAGCGATGGGCAGGCTGCCCCAATCGCCGCTCGGCCAGCAATAGCGGTATTGATAGCGGTCGGCATTGCTCATCGCGCTGCCGGCGATGCCATAGGCGCGGCGCATGACGATGCTGGCGAGCGGCACACTCGCCTTGTAGATCGCGTTCATCGCCTGCACGCCGTAGCGGATCGTGCCCGCCATCTCCGCTTCGCGCCCGATCATGAAGCCGGGGTTGTCGACCAAATGGACGATAGGCAGGCGGAATTGATCGGCAAGTTTGACGAAGCGCTCGACCTTTTCGCTGGTCTTGGCTTCCCATGATCCACCGAGAAACGAGGGATCGCTTGCCACCACGGCGACCGGCCAGCCATCGAGCCTTGCAAATGCCGTGATCGCGGCGCGGCCCCAATTTTTGCCGATTTCGAACACGGTGCCCCGATCAAGGATCAGGTCCATAGCGCGGCGCATCGAATAGACCTGCTTGGGGTCTTTCGGCACGAGGCTGATCAGCGCTTCCTCGCGCCGGTCTGCTGGGTCGGTCGGTTCAGCGCGGCGGGCGTGCTGGCCGACATGTTCGGGCATGAAGCTGAGAAAGTGGCGCGCGCGGGCGAAGGCTTCAGCCTCGCTTGCAACCTCGTCATCGACCACGCCGTTGCGGGTGTGAATATCCGCGCCGCCAAGCTCTTCCTTGGCACGGCCATGGTCCTTGTTCTGCTCGAAATCTGAACCCATTGCGTCGACTACAGCCGGACCAGCTGCGAAGAGCTGCGACAGCCCGCGCACCATGATCGAATAGTGGCTGGCGACCGTGCGCGCCGCGCCCAAACCCGCTGTCGGGCCAAGCGCGAGTGCGACCACGGGCACTGTGTCGAGGTTCTTCACCACATCGCCCCAGCCGGGCACGGCAGGAATATAGGTCGCGCCGATCTGTTCGAGCGTCTTGACGCTGCCGCCGCCTCCGGTGCCGTCAATCATGCGGATCATCGGCAGTTTGAGCTCATGCGCCATCTGCTCGGCCTGAACCATCTTGCGCTTGATCCCGGCATCCGCCGCACCGCCGCGAATGGTGAAATCGTCGGCTGTGGCGACAACCGGGCGGCCATTGACGGTGGCTTTGCCGAACAGGAAGGGGGCAGGGGTGACGCCGCTCAGGTCGCTGTTTTCATCATAGTGACCCTTGCCCGCAATCTTGCCGATCTCGCGGAAGGAACCGGGGTCGCACATGGCCGCAAGCCGCGCGCGCGCGTCCATCTTGCCGCGCGAATGCTGGCGCGCGACTTTGGCCTCGCCGCCCATCTGCTCGGCAAGCGCTTCGCGGGCGCGGAGTTCTTCCAGTTCAGCCTGCCACGACATAAAAACCTCGTCATTGCGAGGAGGCGGAGCCGGGGTCGTTGACGGCGCAAAGCGCCACCCGGCAATCCATCTCCTGCCGTTTCAACAGTATGCAAGGTCAGAAGCTGGATTGCTTCGCCTTCGGCTCGCAATGACGAAAAACAGGCTGCGTGCCTAGTCCCCCGCCGGCTCCACCACACAAAGCACCGCCTCAACCTGCACCTGCCCGCCTTCGCTGGCGGCGAGTTCGGTGACAGTCCCGTCAAACGGCGCGGTGAGCGCGTGCTCCATCTTCATCGCTTCGAGCACCATCAGGCGCTCGCCTGCGGTAACGGTTTGGCCTTCGGTGACATCGACCGCGATGACCTTGCCCGGCATGGGGGCGATGATGGCGCCGTCTGCGGCGGTGGCGGCCCCCGATCCATCGTGGCGGAAAGGCTGAACGTTGAAGGCCGCGCCGTTCGAGAAGTAAATTTTCCCGACATTTCCTTCGATCGTTAGGTCGAACGCCGGATCGTCACCGTCGAACTGTGGATCGACCTCGACTTCTTCGCCATCGATCAGGAGGCGGACCGATTCCTTGTGGTCGGCGTTCAGGCGGAAGCCGCCAATGCCTCTTTGGCGCGCGAAATCGTCTCCCCAAACATCGGCATAAAGCAGGTCCTCGGCATAGAGCGCGAGCGACAATCGCGGTAACTGAGGTGGCGCGGTGAGATCGTCGATGTGATCGGCGATAGAGCCGGTTGTCATGTCGCCCGACTTGAACTCGGGCAGGTCAAGCAAGCGGAACAGGAACCACGCGTTCTGCTTGACCGGCCAGACCTGCACATTGCCTGTGGACTGGCGCAGCGCCTCGATCGCCTCTTCGCGACAGTCTGCGTGGCAGATGACCTTCGCGATCATCGGATCGTAATGGGGCGTGACCTCCGCCCCGCGCTCGACCCCGGTGTCGACGCGCGCGACGTGGTCGGAAATGTTGAGATATTCGAGTTTTCCGATGCTCGGCAAAAAGCCTTTTGAGGGTTCTTCGGCATAGAGCCGCGCCTCGATAGCCCAGCCATTGATGCTCAGCTCATTCTGCTTGAGCGGAATCGCCTCACCTGACGCAACCCTCAACTGCCATTCCACCAAGTCCACACCCGTGATCTCTTCAGTCACCGGATGTTCGACCTGAAGCCGCGTGTTCATCTCCATAAAGAAAATGCGGTCGGCGCGCAGGCCTTCCGAAGCGTCCGCAATAAACTCGATCGTGCCAGCGCCTTCGTAATCGACCGCTTTCGCAGCGCGTACGGCGGCGGCGCAGATTTGCTCGCGGGTGGCCTCGTCCATGCCGGGGGCGGGGGCTTCCTCGATCACCTTCTGGTGGCGGCGTTGGAGCGAGCAGTCGCGCTCGAACAGGTGGACGACATTGCCGTGGCTGTCGCCGAAGACCTGCACTTCGATATGACGCGGAGAGGTGATCCACTTCTCCAGCAGCACCTCGTCATTGCCAAAGCTTGCCTTGGCCTCGCGCCGGCAGCTTTCGAGATCGGCG
The DNA here is from genome assembly GCF_947492365.1 of uncultured Erythrobacter sp. Taxonomy (NCBI): domain Bacteria; kingdom Pseudomonadati; phylum Pseudomonadota; class Alphaproteobacteria; order Sphingomonadales; family Erythrobacteraceae; genus Erythrobacter; species uncultured Erythrobacter sp. The sequence continues at coordinate 1,909,553 of NZ_CANLMB010000001.1, read as the reverse complement.
GCGAAATTCTCTGGTGCGTCGACCTTGCGCATGCCCTTGCCGCCGCCGCCTGCGACGGCTTTGATCAGCACGGGGTAGCCGATTGCGTCGGCCTCTTTGGAAAGCCGCTCGACCGATTGGTCTTCGCCGAGATAGCCCGGGGTTACAGGCACGCCTGCTGCGATCATGCGCTCTTTGGCGGCGTCCTTGAGACCCATCGCCTCGATGCTCTCAGGCTTTGGTCCGACCCAGATCAGCCCGGCATCGATCACCGCGCGCGCGAAGTCGGCGTTTTCGGAAAGGAAGCCGTAACCCGGGTGGATCGCCTCCGCGCCCGTCTGCTTAGCCGCCGCGATGATCTTCTCACCGACGAGATAGCTCTCGGCTGCGGACGAGGGGCCGATATGGACCGCTTTGTCCGCCGTGCGGGTGTGCAGCGCCTTGGCATCCGCATCGGAATAGACCGCGACAGTGGCGATCCCCATTTCGCGCGCGGTGCGCATGATCCGGCAGGCAATCTCGCCGCGATTGGCGATGAGGAGCTTCTTCATCATTGTTCGGGCGCTCCCGTGCAGCCTTGTTCGATATGCGAATAAGCGATCCCGGCGATCCGCCATTCCCCTTCGACGCGTACGAGGTTGAAGATGTTCGTCCCGCAATGCGAACGCTGGCCGTCGATCAGAAAGTCGAAGCTGGCGACCACGGTGGCGACGGGTCCGTCCCGCATGACGCGCATATTCCAGATCGGCTCTTCCATCGGGACTGGTGCGCCCGCGATGCTTGAAATCAGCCGATCCAGAGGCAGGGTCTGCAAGCGGTCCTCGCCGTCTTTCTCTTCGATCACGGTTACCATCGCGCCGTCCATGGCAAGAGCAGTCATTGCTGCTTCGTCCTTGGCGTTGAAGCTTTCCATGAATGCGGCAACTGCTGCTGCGGCGCGGTCATCTTCGGTTTGGTGGTCATCGGCTATCGCGGGCGCACAAAGGCCCAGAAGCGCTGCAAAAAGGAGGGAGTTTCTCATGCTTATTCCGCTACGCTGTGGAGCCGCGCGCTTCAAGTCTGTGGTGCCAAAAGTCGCGCGCTTTAGAAGCGGATGCGGAAGAGAATACCGTCGCCCAGCACGACCAGTGCAAGGCCGAGGCTGAAGCCGACATAGCTGATACCGAACCACTTCCAACCCAGCGTCTCTGCCCGGTATCGGCGGAGGAAGAGCAAACCGGTTACGCCAACAGTCAGCGCAAAGATTGCCCACGGGCCAAGGCCAAGCAGGAGGCTGAGGCGAGCTTCATCATTTGGAGCGGAGATGGCGCTGATAATTGCCGCCATGGCGCGCTGGAAGAAGACGATGAAAAGCACGGTGGGCGCCCAGCGCCACTTGCTGAATGCGGCTGCGAGCGCGAACAGCATCATTAGGGCGGGACCCGCGGCGGTGGCGGCGAGCACCGCGCTTAGGCTCATTTGAGAAGTGTAACCGACCGTGTTCGAACTCATCACCCCGCTTACGCCAAAGCCGATCGCGGTCAGCGCATGGGCGCTTTCATGCAGCAGATGAATGAGGACGGTGAGAACAAACGTCCCGAGCAGCAATTGCCAACCAGTTGGGACAGCCTTGCTCATGCCTTTTTAGGCCTGAAGTCCGCGATGCCCCACGTGATCTCGCCATCGGGATGCTTCTCGCGGTTGATGATCGCAGAGAGAAAGGCGCGCGCGCCGTATAGCGCTTTCTCCCAGCGCGGTACGACAGTGCGCGAATTCCACGCCTCGGTTCCGCGCGCTCGCACTTTGCGCCCGATGGCTCCGTAGATGCGCGCAGCGGAAAGCACGGCCCAGCGGCTTCGGAAAGGGAGACGTTCGGCTCCCACGCGCGCGGCGGCTTCGTGCTTTTCAACCAGTTTCACTAGATGCGCGGCCATTTCGGCCAGCTCCTCGCGGTGATGCGGCTTGGTGTGCTGTCCGGGCTCGATATCCTGCTCGACGAGCCACATAGTCGGCAGATAGCAGCGCCCGGCGGCATCATCCTCGACAATATCGCGGGCGATGTTGGACAGCTGAAAGGCGAGGCCGAGGTCGCAGGCACGGTCGAGCGTGTTTTGGTCATCGGGTGAGACACCCATAACCACCGCCATCATCACGCCCACAGCTCCTGCAACATGGAAGCAATAGCGCATCATGTCGGCCTCTGTGCGCGGCCGCCAGTCAGCGGCGTCGAGCGCGAAGCCTTCGATCACATCGTCGGCCATGGCGGGGGTGAGGCCGCATTCACGCGCAACCACGCCCAGTGCATCGAATGACGGATCGCCGGTCGGCTCGCCGGCAAAGGCCTTTGCCGTGAGCTTGCGGATCAGCGCGAGGCGGCTGTCGAGGTCCGACTGGTCCCCCAATTCTCCGCCCATGACTTGGTTGTCGGCAATGTCATCGCATCGACGGCACCATGCGTAGAGCAGCCATGCGCGCTCGCGGGTTTCAGGATCGAACAGGCGCGACGCGGCGGAGAAGCTTTGCGAACCCTGCTTGATGGTCCGGCGGGCATGCTCGACCAGAGCGGTGCGGGTTGCAGCGTCGGTGGCCATGGCGCGAACCTAAAGGTCTTCCGCCTTCATGCGGAAGATCGGCGTATGCGCTTCATAGGCCGCCATCTTGTCGAGCAGATCGGGCAGCGTTTCGGAATGGACGAGAATGTTCTGATGCGCCGGGCGGACAAAGCCAACCTCGGCCATCTTCGTGTTGAAAGCGATCAGATCGTCGTAAAAGCCGAATGCGTTGAGCAGGCCGACAGGGTCGGAGTGATAGCCCAGCTGCGCCCAGCTCATCGCTTCCCATAACTCGTCCATCGTGCCGACACCGCCGGGGATGGTGACAAAGCCATCGGAGAGGTCGGTGAAACGCTGCTTGCGCTCATGCATTCCTGAAACGGTGTGAAGCTCGGTGCAATCGTGGTTTGCGACTTCGGAATTGGCGAGCGCCTCCGGGATGACCCCGATGACTTCGCCGCCCGCATCAAGAGCGCCCTTGGCTACTGCACCCATCAAGCCGAGCCGCCCGCCCCCATAGACGACCCCAATGCCGCGGGTCGCAAGGCCCGCGCCGACTTCGGTCGCGAGCTGGAGGTAGCGCGGGTCTTCGGGAGAGGCTGATCCGCAATAGACAGCGAGGCGTTTCATGGTGCTCATGCCGACGCCTTACTCGCCAAATCCTCCAGCACAAGACCGGCGGTTGCCTTCGCGCTGCCGACGACGCCGGGCACCCCTGCGCCCGGATGCGTGCCCGCGCCGACGAGGTAGAAGTTCTGGATCACATCGTCGCGGTTATGTCCGCGCATATAGGCGCTTTGCCACAGGACCGGTTCTAGGCTGAAGGCGCTGCCCATATGGGCGCTCAAGTCCTCGCGGAAATCCTTGGGCGCGTAGTGGAACTTGGTCACGATCCGGTCGTGAATGTCGGGGATGATCCGCCGACCCACTTCGTCGAGCACGGCCTTTTCCAATTGCGGGCCGACCTCGTCCCAATTGACCGCGAGCTTGCCCATATGCGCGACCGGGACCAGCGCGTAAAACGTGCTTTTGCCCGGCGGGGCCATGCTCGGATCGGTTACGGTCGGGTGGTGCAGGTAGATCGAGAAATCCTGCGGCAGCACGCCGTGTTTGTAGATGTCCTCTACCAGCCCCTTATAGCGCGGGCCGAACAGGATCATGTGATGCGGGATGCCCGGCCATGTGCCCTCCAGCCCGAAATGCACAACGAAGAGCGATGGTGAGAAACTCTTGCGCGCAAGCGACTTGGCGTATTTGGGCCCGCGCGCGCTTTCGCTCAGCAAGTCCTTGTAGGAATGCATGATATCGGCGTTGGAGGCCACCGCGTTGAAACGCTCCTTCCAACCCGATTTCGTTTCCACCTCGGTTGCAACGGTACCCATTGTATGGACCTGCACCACCGGATCGCCGACGCGCATTGTGCCGCCTAGCCGTTCAAAATGACGCACCATGCCTGCGATCAGCCGGTTGGTTCCGCCGCGCGCCCACCACACGCCGCCATCCTTTTCAAGCTTGTGGATGAGAGCGTAAATCGCGCTGGTCTTCATCGGTGAGCCGCCGACCAGCAGCGTGTGAAAGCTGAAAGCCTCGCGCAGTTTCTCGCTTTCGATGAAGCTGGAGACCATGTCATAAACGCTGCGCCATGCCTGCTTCTTCACCAACGCAGGCGCAGCTTTGAGCATGGACTTAAAGTCGAGAAACGGCACCGTGCCGAGCTTGACGTAGCCCTCTTCATAGACGTCGGCGGAATATTGCAGGAAGTCCTGATAGCCGACCACGTCATCGGGATTGATCTTGGCGATCTCGGCGTTCAGCTCCGCCTCGACATTCGAATAATCGAAATTGGTGCCGTCGGGCCAGTTGAGCCGGTAGAACGGATGGACTTTCATCAGCTCGACATCTTCGGCGATGTCGTGGCCGGTGAGCTGCCACAGTTCTTCGAGGCAGGGCGGGTCGGTGATGACGGTGGGGCCAGCGTCGAAGGTAAAGCCGTCGCGCTGCCAGAAATAGGCGCGGCCGCCCGGCTTGTCGCGCGCTTCGACTACGGTTGTGGCGATGCCTGCCGATTGCAGCCGGATCGCCAGCGCCATGCCGCCAAAGCCCGCTCCGATCACGCAAGCGCGCTTGCCGGAATACTTCTCCGCCAAGGCCGGATTGATCCCGCGCGCGCCGCTGGCCGGCGGATCAAAGTCGAGAGTGCCTTCTGCGATCATTCATTGTCCTTGGGAGTAGGATTGCGGGTTAGCGCAGTGCCGCGCGAGAATATAGCGGCGATTGCTCGCATGATGGATACCGGAGGTTTGCCAGCGAGGATGCGGGTCTTGTCCATAAGGGTCGAACGCGCGGCATAGAAGCGTTCGATCAATCCAGGGCGCAGGCGGTAGAAACGCTGGAAGATCTGCACGCGCCGTTCCGGCTTTGCCGCGTGGAACAGCATGCGCGCGAGCAGGCGGTAGAAACTGGTTCTGCTCCAATGCCGCCGCGCGCGCGCTTCGAACATCAGGGACAGTTGCAGGCCAGTGAGATCGGCGTCGCGCGCGATCGCGATGGCGTTTTCGACGGCCATTGGCAGTGTGTAGCTGGTGAGCGGATGGGTGAAGCCGCCGCGTGCGCCAGCCAGCGTCACGCCCTCGATACGCACTGAACGCTGATGGGCAGCGAAATCGCCTCCAGTCAGCACCGGAAGCATACCTGTTTCATGGCCGAGGATGGCATAATCCGACCAGCCCTTTGCTGTTGCATAGGCGTCAATCCGGGCCGAAAGCGCGCTGCGATCGAGCGCAGGCTCATCGGCGTAATAGGTGTCTTCGACAAACAGGTCATGCGCGCCCAGCGGCAGGACATAGACAAAGCGATAGGCGCCGCCATTGCCATGGGGAGCGAGCTGATCGACATGCGCATCCATAATCACCGGACGACTGATATGGTGCGGCTGCTCCATGCGCATGTGCCGCCCGAGAAAGACCTGCCAGCCGCCGGTCAGGTGCAGGCTTGGCTCGAACGGGCGGCAGTCGATCACACTGCGCGCCTCTAACCGCGTGACCTGTCCCTGGCTGTCTTCGATATCGACCCCGCGCGCATCAAGACTCACCGCCTTGCGCCCCAGCATCAACGCATCCTCGGGCAGTTCGCGCACCAAACCTGAATGAAAATCGGCTGAGGCCATAGAGCGGTAAGGCGTCTTCAGCGCGCGGCAATATTGCGGAAAGGCGACTTCGTAGCCGTCGTCCCATTCGGTCTGGCGAAATCCGGAAAGCAGCGCGCGGCCTTCGCCGGACAGATCGCTGTCAAACCAGCTCCAACGATGATTGCCGCCCAGCACCTTGCCCGCTTCGACCAGAGCGATGCGAAAATCGGGCCTTGCGCGCTGAAGTGCGAGCGCGATCAGCCCGCCTGCAAGACCTCCGCCGACAATGACGCAATCGAGCTGTTGGCCAATGCGGGGGGATACTTGAGTGTCGTTCATCCGTATATTCGCCTAGGCGAGTGGGCAGACGGGATCAATGACGAGCTTGTTTCGCGCCCTTAAGCATCCATCGCCCGATATCCGGCGTAGCTATTGCACCTGCTGGTGGGCAGGATGCTTCTCTGATCCGATAAGGAACCGGCTGTTATGACAATGTTTCCGACCTCCACCGGCTTTGCCGCGCTCAGTGCTTTGCTGCTTGCAGCCCCGCTTGCCGCAGAAGAATTGCCCGAGCGCAGCGAAACCGATGCGAGTGCTGCATCTGCGCCAGACGTCCAGGCCCAGCCGCCTGAAGGCACCGCGCGCCAGGGGCCGCCCGCTGGAGTGCGCGCCGAAGGAGCAAGAGGCGGCCCGCCTTTTGAAACCGTGTTCGATGATACATGGGTCACGGTCGGGATCGGTGTCGGAGTCGTGCCGAGCTACTCTGGGTCTGACGACTACCGCCTGTTCCCGCTCCCGCTGATTGTAGGCCACGTCGGCGGAGTTGGCATCAGCCCCAACGGGCCGGGTTTCAACCTCGATCTGCTGTCCAAGCCTTCAGCGCGCCCGGGTTCGTCCGCGCCGAGCTTCTCCTTTGGTCCGTCCTTCCGCTTCAGGAATGATCGCAATGGGTCAATCCGCGACGATGTGGTCGAACTGACAGGTGAACTCGACAGCGCCTTTGAAGTGGGCGCGAATGCCGGTGTATCCTTCCCGGGCGTATTCGGGCCGCGAGACCGCGTTTCGCTGTCGGCGCAAGTGCGCTGGGATGTGGCCGGTGCGCATGACGGCATGCTGATCGAGCCGGGGGTAGGCTATTTCACGCCGGTCGGCAGAGCAGCCTCAGTGCAGATTGGCGCGAGCGCCAGCTTCGTCGATGATGATTTTGCCGATTACTATTATTCAGTCAGTCCCGCCCAAAGCGCCTCCAGCGGGCTTGCGCAATTCACCGCCGATGGCGGGCTCAATTCGATTGGCACGACTGGAATCGTGACCGTCGATCTGGATGGGAATGCGCTCAATGGCGGGCTGAGTGTCTACGCAATTGTCGGATATTCGCGGCTCATTGGTGACGCAGCCGATACGCCATACACCTTGGAACGAGGCAGCGCGAACCAGCTGATCGGCGGGATCGGGCTGGGCTACACGTTCTAGGTTGAGCAACAAATCGCTGATGGCGCGAGCCACGAGGAAAAAGGACCGCTCAAAAAGAGCGGCCCTTTTCTTGTTCAGAACCAGACGTGGTCTTCCGGTTTACTCTTCTTCTGCCTCGGGAGCCTCTGCCCCCTTGGCGCCTTCTGCCAGTTGCGGGCGCGGGGCGGGCATTTCGGCGGTGCGATCACCCGTCATCAGATAGGTGTCGAACCACTCCATCATGCGCAGATTGTAGTCATACCGGCTCGCGGCCATGCGGTTGCCGTGCCCTTCGCCGGGATAGAAGACGAGGCGCACTGGCGTGTCAGGCTGGCGCACGCGCAGGAAGCGGTAGAGCTCCATCGACTGTGACGGATCAACGCGCGTGTCTTCCTCACCATGCATGATGAGGATCGGCGTGGTCGCGCGGTCGGTGTAGTAGATCGGCGAGACTTCGAGCATCTTCTGCCAATCGTCCCATGGCCAAGCGCGGCTGTGCACATTGTACATCTCGTAAGGGATGTCGGTGGTGCCGAACTTGCTGGTCTGGTCGGAGATGCCGACAAACATCACCGACGCTGCAAATTCTGCCGAGTAATAGGTCGCGCCCCATGCGCTCGCATAGCCGCCATAGGAGCCGCCGGTGATGCCGGTGCGGTCCGCATCGGTGATCCCGTCAGCAGCCAGAGCGGCCTTGGCATCGACGATATCGCGGAATTCAGGATCGGTGTAATTGCCCTGATGCTGCTTGGAGAAATCGACGCCGTAAGCGGTCGATCCGCGATAATTGGGCAGGAACACGGCATAGCCCTGTCCGGCGGCAACCTGACCCGGCTTGGAGTAAGCGGTCTGCCAGCCATTGCTGTCATGCGCTTCGGGGCCGCCATGGACGTTCATGATCGTCGGAGCGCCGCCTTCGGGAACGCCGCCAACCGGCAGGATCAGCACGCCTTCGACCTCTTGCCCGTCGGTCGCGGTGAAAGTGTAGGCGCGCTGTTCGCCAAAGGTGATGTCGCTGAGCCATTCATTGTGGCTGGTCCAGCGCTGGAATCCGCCATCGGCCCAGACGAACAACTCGGTCGGGTGCTGCGGCGAGTTGGCCGCAACCGCAATCCGGTCTCCGGCGGCTTCGACGCGGGTGAGGATCAGCTCGCCCGGATCATGCGCGTGATCGACGCTGCCATCGGCGTTATAGACCCGCAATTCGGACTGAACGCCGATATGCACGACAACCGCGAGGCGGCCATCGGGCAGCCATTCGGCATCACGCGCGGCCTCGGCAGCGCCTGCATTGAGCGCGCGATAAGCGCCGGTTGCAGTGTCCACGAGGTGCAAGGTCGTCGCAGCCGGATCGTTCATATCGACGCCAGCGATCAGCGAGAGCTGCGATCCGTCAGGTGAAATTTCGACATCGCCGATCTTGCCGGGTGTTTCGACCACGGCGGTCACTTCGCCGGTCGCAAGGTCGATCACATTGACTCGCATCGAGGTGTAGCTGTCATCGACCAGCGGGGTCGGGGTCGTCTCGATAATACCCATGCGGCCATCGGAGGATACGTCAAAGGCGCTCACAAAACCTGGAAGCGCAATCTCGCGCGGTTCCTCGTCCAGTTCTTCGCCAACGGTGGCCGCAAACAGGCGGGCAGGTCGGAATTCTTCTTCATAGACGCGCGCGGTGAACCCGCCCTTGCGCTGGGCTTCGCGTTGTTCGTCTTCGCCCGGGCCGGTGAGCATGAAGATTGTGCCGCCATCTGGGCTGAAGCGGTAGCTGCGAACACCCGTATCCTCGACCGCAGCAAGCTTCACATAGGTGCCGCCATCGACCGGAACCCCCCAGACCGCACGGTCATCTTTGTCCTTTGACCACAGGAACGTCACCATCCGGCCATCGGGTGAGAAGGCAACGCCGCCGGGCGAGATGTCTTCGGGCAGATATTGCCGCGCGGCATCGGGTGCTGTGGTAACGTTAAGCTCGCTGGTGGAGCCGCCATTGTCCTCACCTTCGGTCACATCGGGGAGGCTGGAAGTCGTGTAGGCGATGCGGCTGCCATCGGGCGAAACCGCGATTGCGCCGACGCTTTCAAGCTTGGCGACGTCTTCAGGCGTCATCGGACGCGCGTGAGCGGTGGCAGCCAGCGATACGGTGGCCAGGAGGGTGGCAGTAGTCAGAGTCAGACGGTTCATAACGTCGGTGTTTCCTCTCTCATGGGGATAATGCGTGCCTCCATAACGACCAGCGGATGAATCGCAAATGGGGTGGGGACTTGCCAGCGGGCTTTGTGGGAGCCATCACCTGCGCTCAAGGGGTCCGAACCGGGGAGAATTTTTGTGAAGTTCCTGAAAAACATTGCCGCATCGCTGACCGCAATTGCCGCGCTTATCGCAGCGCCAGCGGGTGCGCAGGATGCAGTAATCCATGCAGGCGCGGTCATTCAGGATGCAGAAAGCGGCGTGGGTGGTCCATCGACAATCACGATCGAAGACGGTCAGATCGTCTCGATCACCGAAGGGCATAATGGAGGTGAGGACGCAATCGACCTGTCCGACAAGACCGTGCTGCCCGGCCTGATCGACCTGCACACGCATCTCTCGGGCGACCCAAGCGGCGAGTTCTGGCGCGCGGCAACCACTCCGCCGGAATATTACACTCTGATCGCGGCGAAAAATGCGCGCATTACCGCGCTTGCCGGTTTCACCACCGTGCGCGATCTCGGTAGCCGCACCGATCAGGTCACGCAGATGCTGCGCCGTGCAACGGCGGAAGGGCTGACCCCCGGACCGCGTGTGGTCACTTCGGCCCGCACTATCGCGATCATCGGCGGGCACGGCGATGTGAACGGCTTTGTCGAGCATGTGAACGACGCGCTCGATTCAGGCTTCACCTGCACCGGCCCGGTTGAATGCGCTGAGAAGGTCCGGCTGGCCTCGCAATACGGGGCTGACCTCATCAAGATTACCGCAACCGGCGGCGTTCTCTCGCAGCAAGGTCGCGGGCTGGAGGCGCATTTCACCGACGAGGAAATGCGCGCAATCGTCGAAACGGCGGAGTCACTGGGTCTGCGTGTAGCTGCGCACGCTCACGGCGCTCGCGGGATCGAAGCGGCGGCGCGCGCAGGCGTCCAGACAATCGAGCACGGCACCTATATCGACGATGCCGCCGCGCGCGCGATGAACGAAAACGGCACCACGCTTGTCCCAACCCTGATGGCGTTCGAAGGCATTCGCCGCAATCTGGGGCAGGGATTCTACACGCCCGTGGTCGAGGACAAGATCCGCGCTGTGAGCGAAGTCGCAGGCACAATCGTAGAGCGGGCCCGCGCGAACGGCGTGCGGATCGCGTTCGGTACCGATGCGGGCGTCTTCCCCCATGGCGAGAATGCGGGCGAGTTCCGCTTGATGATCGCAGGCGGGATGAGCAACCGCGAGGCCCTCGCCAGCGCGACCACGGTAGCCGCCGAAATCCTCGGGTTGGAAGACAGCATTGGCCGGATCGCCCCGGGCTTCTCCGCCGATATCATCGCAGTGGAGGGCAATCCGCTCGACGATGTGACCGTGCTCGAGCAGGTCGACTGGGTGATGGTGCGCGGACGGGTGATCGAATAGTTGAGGGCAAGGCATCCAAACAGGAGAACTGCAATGAACGCGATGAAAACACTGTTTCTTGGAGGAGCCGCTGTGTCGCTCGTAGCATCCAGCGCTTCCGATCCGGAAATCACCTGCGGCAACGATGCAGCGGAGATATCATGCGACAACGGCGTTTGTGAAATCAACACCGATAGCTTCACTCCGATGGGTATCTCTATTGCAGGTGAACGCTCAGAACTGTGCGCCTATTCCGCTTGCTACAAAGGGCGTGTTGTCACCGAGTATCGGGTTGCCGAACATAGCTTCTTCGACCTCGAGCTGAGGCAGTTCGACCCGTTGCAAGAGGTTGTGGTGGGTGAACCGGTTCGCGTCGGCGTGATTCACCGCCCTGATAGCCGCAGCGCACTGGTCAGCTTCACGGGATTTGCCCAGGTGATGAGCTGTGATGCGCCCGGAGACACCGATCCTCGGGAAGGATGAAGTCCCGTCCGGCCCTATGGGCGGTGAGCGCTTTGCTTTCCGCCAGTGCCGCAGCGAGCGAGCCGTTGTCCTGCGAAGTCGAGCTGGTTGTGCTCGGCGCAGGGCAGGATGCGGGCGCGCCGCAAATTGGCAATGCAGAGGATGACGGGCCGCGACTGCTCCCGTCATCGCTCGGCCTGATCGACCGCGCAAGCGGTAAACGCTACCTCTTCGATGCGACGCCTGCGATCACCGAGCAGCTTGCCATGCTCGATGCGATTGAGCCGCCGCACGACGGGCTGGGCGTGGACGGCGTGTTCCTGACCCATGCGCATATCGGGCACTATCTCGGCCTTGCCTATTTCGGACGCGAAGCGGCGGGCGCGAACGGCGTGCCGGTCTATGCGATGCCGAGGATGGAGGAGTTCCTGCGCGGAAACGGCCCCTGGAGCCAACTCGTAGAGTTGGGCAATATTGAGATTTTTACGCCCCTTCCTTCGCCGGATTGGCCAACTTCCAGCACAGAATCGCAGTGGCATCCTTCGGAAACCGAGTTAACGGAGCGCTTGGCGGCTCTCGTTATCCCAGTTCCTCACCGTGATGAATTTTCCGAAACCGTTGGCTGGGTGATATTCGCTCCGGGTCGTTTTTCTATTCTCTATCTGCCTGATCTCGATAGTTGGAGCGAGTTTGAGGCGACGAGCGGCTTGTCGCTCGATCTGCTGATTGCAAGAGCGGATCAAATCTTCATCGACGCCACATTCTGGGACGATAACGAGCTGGATGGGCGCGATATGTCGGAAATCCCCCATCCGCGCGTTACCGAGACTATGGACCGCTTGCAGGACCTGCCTGCCGAACAGCGCGCCAAGGTCCACTTCATCCACTACAACCACACCAACCCGATCCGCGATCCCGACAGCGCTGAAAGCCGCGAAGTGATCGAGCGCGGCTTCAATGTCGCGCGGCGCGGAGACCGGCATTGCCTCGCTTTCGCATCGGGCGCAGATTAGAATCCGAAGGCAATTCCCACGCGTCCGCCGGTGCTGTCCTCGGCGGTTGATCCGGCAATCGCAGCCGAGATATAGACCTGGTCGGTCACCCGTGCGGCGAGCGATCCGGAGAAACCTTGCTCGCCCTCAAAAGTCGACAGGTTGGCGCTGAAAGACACATCGCTGCCGGGCACCACCATCGTCCCGCCCATTGCCATCGCCGCCGCGATCCCGCCGCGCGTGCGCCGGTCCATATCCTGAAGCGCAAATTCGAATCCGGCGACCCGCCCCTCGAGCGTGCTCACGCGAGTGTCGACTGCGCTGATATTGTTCGCCAGACTGTCAATTTGCGCATTGGTGATCGCCTCCAGCCGGCCTAGCGAGGCCTGCGACGGACCAATGCTGGCCGCGGACTGGATCGATTGGCGACCCAACGTTCCGTTCTCGTCAATAGTGACCACTTCGACCGCGCCGACCTGCGCAGCGGTGCTGGCGTCGATATCGCCGATCCGAACTGCCGAGCCTGAGCCGCCCAGCGCAACCTGATTGGCGGCTGTCGCTTGTGCTCCGGTGCCAAGCGCGGTCGAGTTCGTGAAGGCGGCTTGTGCGCCTTCACCGATAGCGGTCGCGCCTTCCTCAGTCGCGGCGCTGCTGGATCCGATTGCGGTGGCTCGCGCCGCATCCGCATTGGCCAGCACGCCATAGGCGCTGCTCGATAGGCCGTTCGCCTCCGCTGCTGTTCCGGTGGCGGTGGAATTGCCGCCGGTGGCGCGTGATTGCTGGCCGATGGCGGAGGAATTGGTGCCGCTTGCCAGTGACCGGTTGCCAAATGCGGTGGAGTTGAGCGCGGTCGAACGCGCGCCGGTGCCGATTGCGACATTGTTGATGTCGAAGGCAAAGGCGTTCACCCCGATGGCAATCGCTTCGTCGCGCACTGCGTTTGCGCCTGCGCCGATCGCGATGCTTCCCATCCCTTCGGCTATAGCGCCGCGTCCCATGGCCAGCGCCTGATCGCCGATCGCGCGCGCTTCATAGCCGACTGCGATGCCGGACTGATTGGCCTCGGCATAACCGCCAATGGCAAGCGCTTCAGCCGATGTGGCGCGCGCGCTGCGACCGATTGCGACCGCGTCTGTATCGCTCGCAAGCGAAGAACGTCCGATAGCAATCGCGCGCGCGCCACTGGCTTGGGCGAGCCGGCCAGCGGCAAAGCTGTCCGTCCCGCTCGCATTGGAAAGAACACCGATGGCAACAGCGTTCTGACCGGTAGCATCCGAAGCTGCGCCCAAAGCGGTAGCACCCGAAGCGCGCGCCTGAGCCGATCGCCCAAAGGCGCTGGCGTTGAACTGGTCTGGGTCGGCGGCCGCTTCGGCGAATTGGCCCACGGCTGTGCCGCCGAACCCCATCGCGCTGGCATTGTCGCCTATGGCCACGCTGAGGTCGCCCGCTGCCGCAGCATTGGTGCCGATCGCGGTGGAATTGCCGCCCGATGCGCTCGCCCCTTCGCCGCATTCGAGGCTGTCATCATCGGTGTTCGCGATGTTGTCCGCGCCGTCTTCTGTGTTGCAAGCGGCGTCCGTGTCGGCCTTTGCGGGGACGGCGAAGGTGAGGGCTGCGAGCAAAGCGAATGGGGTGAGGGCTGCATGTTTCATCATGCCGACCAACCTGAACGAAATCGCGCGCCGGTTAAGTATTGTTACCGCCGTAACGGAGCTTTGATCGCGCGGTTGGACTTGTCTGCGGCGCTGGACTAGCCTTGCAGGCGGCCTGACCCCAAGGAGCCTCAATTATGCAGCCGCGCGCTTTTCTCTCCATCGCCGTTCTGGCGTTTGCCGCCCCCATTCTTTCGGGTTGCGGCGAGGCTCCGGTGCAGGCTTCATTCGAGCAACCGCAAGAAGGTGCGCTTGCTGGCACCGCCACCTCGATCCTGAATGCCGGTGTGATGGCAGAGATTGGGCCAGCGGGGGATGGGCGCGCGAAGTTCCTGTTCGACCCGCTCTATGACGATCATTTCGGCTCATTCGAGCAACTGACGCCCGAACTGATCGAGGCGATAGTGACAGGGGCGCCGCCTTATGATGCGGTGGATGCGGTCTTTGTAAGTCACGCACATGGCGACCATTTTTCCGCCTCTATGCTGACAAGGATGCTTGCCGAACAGCCCGGTCTGCGCCTCTTTGCCCCGCAGCAGGCGATTGACCGGATGCGCGAGGATGCCAGCTGGGACGAGAGCTTTGCGGCCCGCACAACCGGCGTTGCGCTGGAGAATGGCGAGGCATGGGATGGGGTGAACGTCGAAGGCTACAGCGTCGATGCTTTCCGCAGTCCGCATAGCGGCTGGCCTGATCGTCACTTCAATACGCACAACATCACGTTCCGCGTCTCTGCTCCTGCGGACGAGGGCGCGGTTGGGCGGGTGATGCATCTGGGCGATGCGGACCCATCAAGCGAACATTATGCCGCGCTTGAAGGCTTCCTTTCCGCCAAAAGAAGCGGTCTCGCGATGGTGCCATTCTGGTTCTATCAGGAGGGCGATCTGGGCGGGTTAGTTGACGAAACGCTCAACGCACAGATGCCGGTTGCCATGCATGTGCCGGTCCGAGTCCCGGCCTATCTGCGAAGCGGCGAGCTGCCCTATTTCAGCGAGGTTGGCGAAGTGCTGGAGATTCCGGCGACCCGCTAACGCTTATTCGAAATTGGCCGCGAGGTTCTCAAAGCCGCTGGCGAAGTCGGCTTTGAAGTCCTGCACAATCGTGCCGACCCCGCGCGAATCCTTCACCAATCCGAGCCCCTGTCCGACCCAATAGCTCGACAGCGCTTGCGCGCGTGCATTGCCGCCCACCGCCGCGCTGTCGAGCGCACGCAGGACCGGTTCGGCGAGCAGGCTCATCAGCGGCATGGGTAGGGCGGGCAGGCCAGCGCTCTCCCAACGCTCATGCCATTCGCTCTTGAGCTGGCGTGAATATTTGCCGGTGCGGTGCTTGGAGCGGATTGTGTCGCGCGATCCGGCGGCGATCATTTTTTCGCGGAACACTTCGGTGGTTTCGGCCTCGGGTGAAGCGAGCCACACGCTACCGCACCACGCGCCCGCCGCACCCATCGCCATCATGCCCGCCATTTGTTGACCGGTCATGATCCCTCCCGCCGCCAGCACGGGTATGTCAGCGCCCGCATCGGCAATCGCGCGGATCACTTCGGGGATCAGCACAACCGTCGGCACATCGCCGCAATGGCCGCCGCCTTCGCCGCCTTGGGCGACGATGATGTCGACGCCCGCCTCGACCTGCTTCATCGCGTGTTCCTTCGCCCCGACCAGAGCCGCGACCGGAATGCCGTGACGCTTGCCCGCCGCGATCATTTCAGGCGGCGCGGTGCCGAGCGCGTTGGCGATCAGGCGGACAGGGTGGTTGAAGCTGACTTCGAGCAGTTCCTGACCCAGCGAGGTGTTGGGGGCTTGCGATCCTCCCAGCGGCTTGCCCAAAGCTTCCTCGATCCCGCATTCGCGCAGCAACTCGCGGGTGAAATCGCGGTATTGCGAGGGGATCTGCGCGACAATCGCGTCGGCGCTCACCGAGTGATCGACCGCTTGCACTTCGGGGATCAGCACATCGACGCCGTAGGGTTTGCCATCGACGTTATCGTCGATCCAGGCGAGTTCGTGCTCAAGCTGCTCGGGCGTGTAGCTGACCGCGCCCAGCACGCCAAAGCCGCCCGCGCGGCTTGCCGCAGCCACAACATCGCGGCAATGCGAAAAGGCGAACAGGGGGAATTCACATCCCACCATCTCGGTCATCTTGAATGGCATTGCAGGCTTCCTCTCACTGACTCTCTGACCCTTCGCCTAATTCGGCTAGCGCGGCGCGGCAAGGCTGCTCGATGAGCGCGCGCGCAGCATCCCAATTGCCGTGGAGCCAATCCTGCTGCGCTTGCTCGTCGTCAGCCACCACCACTGGCATAGAATGGCAACCGGCTGCGGCTGGGGCGCCCTCGGCCTTGCGCGAGAGAAGGGCGAAGGCGGGCACTTCCTCGTCTTTCCACACGCCTGCCAGCGCGAATATGCGCGTGCTTTCGGGCGCATACCAATGCCTGAGCCGACGCCCTTCATAATCGGTCCCGCTGCCCCACAGCATGAACCGCGTTGCGGGGATGAGGCAGCGAAACTCGCTATTGCGCAGATTGCCGATCCAGAACGGACTATCGGTGTTGCGCACAGAAGTGATGCGGCGGGTCGGATCATCGGCGGAGGGCGGAGGCAGCACGCCCCAAAGCCTCGGCGTCATGCGCGGCGCAAGCGGCCTGCCAGCGGGGCGCGGTCCGGCGATGAAATCGCGGCCCGCCGTGATGATCGGCGCAAATTTGAGCGGTGCGACATAGCCTCCGGCCCACGGATCATCGCCCGCGCGCGCTCCGAAGTTTGCGGCGACCGCGCTGGCGCTGGCATCAAGGCGGTAAAGCATCGTCACACCTCCGGACCTAGAGGCGCGGCGAAGGCGGGTCCACAGCGGGATGCGCCTGCCATTCCCTCAACCGGCCCAAACGCGTAACCATTCGCGCAAACCGGCCGAATACGAGCTGAGGAAAATCAAAACGAGGGGACTGAACTCATGGAACTTACACTCAAGCGCACCACGCAATTCATCGCGGTGATACTGCTTGCCGCAGTCGTGACGCAGGCAATCTACACTTATCTTTATGTCAGCGAGATGGAGGTGCCGCGCCAGCTTCTATGGGGCATCGAAAGCTTCCTCTTCCTTATGCTGACCGCGCTTGCCGGATCGGCGATGTTGCAGGCCAAATCGCTCTTTCTCGGTTGGTCGGCGCTGGCCTTTGCAGGGGTGCTCAACGTCGTGCAGGTGGGAGTGGGACTCACCATGTTCGGACCGTTTTTTGAGGCAGCTGGCACGGTCGAGGGCATCGAGCCGGCGGCGCATTCGGTCGTCGCCTATTCCTTCATGGTCTATAACGCGGCCAAGGCCTTGCTTGCACTTGCGGCCATCGTGTTCGGCATGGCGCGGCTCAATCAGGGCGCAAAGGCGCTAGGCGGATTGACCACCTTGGTGGGCGTGATCGCGCTGATCGCCAATGAACTGTCGATGGCAATGGGCCGCGACTTCCTTGGCGAGAACATGCCATTGGCAGGCGGTTCGGGTGTGCTGGCGACCGTGCTGCTGGCGGTTTGCCTGCTGACGCTGAAGAGCGACGAGGAATAGGCGAAGCACTTGCTCTTGGTCCTTGGCCGGTCATCGGCAGGACCGCCCATCTCTTGCCAAGCGGCGATATTCAAGGCAGCTAAGTGCCTATGGGCACACTCATTCCCGACCGTCGCACGGTCATTGTCTCGCTTGTCATAACGGCAATTGCCATCGGCATTTTGCTTGCGATGGGCCGCGCGCCGATCTGTGAATGCGGCTATGTTAAGCTCTGGCATGGCCAGATTAACGATGCGGGGAACAGTCAGCACATAACTGACTGGTACACGCCTAGCCACATCATCCACGGGATGATTTTCTATGCTTTGGGCTGGTGGCTATTCGTTCGGCGCGGCTGGGGAGGCGAGCAGGCCGTTCGCTGGGGACTGCCCTTGGCGGTGTTGTTGGAGGCGGCATGGGAAGTTCTGGAGAACACGCCCATGGTCATCGACCGGTTCCGCTCTGTCACGGCGAATTGGGGCTATTCAGGTGACAGCGTGCTCAATTCTGCCGCTGATATCGGCTGGATGGCGTTCGGCTTTTGGCTGGCGCTGCGATTGCCGGTTAAAGTGACGGTGGGGCTGGCCTTGATCGGAGAAATCGTGGCAGCTTACGTTGTGCGAGACAATCTGACGCTCAACGTCATCATGCTGTTGTTCCCCCAGGATGCCATCGCCGAATGGCAAGCAGCGGGAGGCGTGGCTTAGTCACGCTCTTGGCTTTACGCTAAGGCCGCACAGGTCTAGAGACATGTCATCCCCGGGGAGCCAGCTTTGTCTTGGCTGAGAGGGGCGGGGTAAGCGCCGCCCGACCCGTTGAACCTGAACCGATTAGCATCGGCGGAGGGAGCGGGCAGGTTATCACCTATCGGCCCGTACTCCGTCTTTTGGAGAGAGCATTCATGGCCGACATCAATTCACCTGTAGAAATCGGCGTAACCACCGGCCCGATCCGTGGCAGCCGCAAGGTCCATGTGGGCGCGCGCACCGGCTCTGGCGTGCGCGTCGCGATGCGCGAGATCGATCTGGAGGGCGGCGAGGAACCGGTGCGCGTCTATGACACGTCCGGTCCCTATACCGACCCCGACGTTGCGATCGACATCAATGCCGGTCTGGCCGAGCACCGCGCCGACTGGATCCGCAGCCGCGGCGATGTTGAGGAATATGACGCGCGCGAAGTGAAGCCCGAAGATAACGGCCAGCTTGGTCCGGATCGTTCGGGCGGAGTCCCGCAATTCCCGAGCGCGATCAAGCGGCCCTTGCGAGCCAAACCGGGCATGAATGTCAGCCAGATGCACTATGCGCGCAAAGGCATCATCACGCCGGAAATGGAATATGTCGCCGAGCGCGAAAATCTGGGCCGCGAGCTGGCGGCAGACTTTGTGCGCGATGGCGAAAGCTGGGGTGCGGAAATCCCCGATGTGATCACGCCTGAATTCGTGCGCAGCGAAGTTGCGCGCGGGCGCGCGATCATCCCCTCCAACATCAACCACCCGGAAAGCGAACCGATGGCGATCGGGCGCAATTTCCTGGTCAAGATCAACGCAAATATCGGCAATTCCGCCGTGGCATCGGACGTGGCGACCGAGGTCGACAAGATGGTCTGGGCGACCCGCTGGGGTGCGGACACGATCATGGACCTCTCCACGGGGCGCAACATCCACGACACCCGCGAATGGATCATCCGCAACTCCGCCGTGCCGGTCGGCACCGTGCCGATCTACCAGGCGCTGGAGAAAGTCGGCGGCGTTGCCGAAGACCTCACATGGGAAGTTTTCCGCGACACGCTGATCGAACAGGCCGAGCAGGGCGTCGACTATTTCACCATCCACGCCGGTGTGCGCCTGCCCTTTGTCCCGATGGCGGCCAAGCGCGTCACCGGAATTGTGTCGCGCGGCGGATCAATCATGGCGAAATGGTGCCTCGCGCATCACAAGGAAAGCTTCCTCTACGAGCATTTCGACGAAATCAGCGAGATCTGCGCCGCCTACGACATCGCCTATTCGCTCGGCGACGGCCTGCGCCCCGGCTCCATCGCCGACGCCAATGACGAAGCGCAGTTCGCCGAGCTCTACACGCTGGGCGAACTGACCAAGCGCGCTTGGGCGCAGGACGTGCAGGTCATGATCGAAGGGCCGGGCCACGTGCCCATGCACAAGATCAAAGAGAACATGGAGAAGCAGCTCGAAGCCTGCGGCGAAGCGCCTTTCTACACGCTCGGCCCGCTCGTGACCGACATTGCGCCGGGCTATGACCACATCACATCGGGCATCGGCGCGGCGCAAATCGGCTGGTACGGCACCGCGATGCTTTGCTACGTCACGCCCAAGGAGCATCTCGGCCTGCCCGACCGCGACGATGTGAAAGTCGGCGTCGTGACCTACAAACTCGCCGCCCACGCAGCTGACTTGGCCAAGGGCCACCCGGCAGCACAGGTGCGCGACGATGCCCTGTCAAAAGCGCGCTTCGAATTCCGCTGGAGGGACCAGTTCAACCTCTCGCTCGACCCTGATACGGCTGAGCAATATCACGACCAGACCTTGCCCGCAGAGGGCGCCAAGACCGCGCATTTCTGCTCGATGTGCGGCCCGAAATTCTGCTCGATGAAGATCAGTCAGGAAGTGCGCGAGTTTGCCGCCAAGCAGAACTCCGACCCCGACAGCTTCCTTGCTGCCACGTCATCAGCTGAGGGTGGGCCGGTCGAGGACGCCGAGGCTGGGATGGAAGAGATGGCGGAGAAGTACCGCGAAGGCGGCGATCTCTATATGCCGAGCGAAACCGCGAAATGATCCGCTCAGTCATCGCCGCCGCCGCGCTGCTTGCCTTCGCCGTGCCGCTCGCGGCGCAGGACAGCGACGCGGCTGAGCCTAGCTATGGTGAGATCGGCGCTGCCACTGCGCCCGTCGCGGATGCCTATTTCGCCGCCTATACGTCACGCGACTGGGATACGCTTGAGCCGCTGCTGGCAGAGAATTCGAGCTTCCACGATCCCACCGCGACCCATGTCTTTGGCCCGGTCCGGTCCGATGGCCGCGCTGCAATGATGGAGCGATTCCGGGTCGGATATGCGGGCATTTCGCATATGGAGTTTGTCACGTCGCGCCGGATGATCTCGGCAGACACTGCGATCTATGAAGGCGTGCTCCACTGGGGCCTCGACATCGGCGGCGGCACGCTGGTTGATACCGTCACTCCGATGGTGATCGTCCTCACAATCGAAGACGGCAAAGTCGTGAGCCACCGCGACTATGTCGATTATGCTCCCTTCATCGAAGCGGTCCGCGCCGCCAGCACCTGAGCGGATGTAAGCGGGTGTTGGGCGATCAACCCTTCTTCGTGAGCGCGAGGATGCTAGAACCCGCCTCGTGATCACACGAGAGAGGGGATGTCATGATCAAGACCACACACTGGATCGCCGGTGCAGCGCTGCTCGCACTCGCCGCCGCGCCCGCGCTTGCCGATGGCCATGCCGAAGCGACTCCGGCGGACAAGCAAACCGTTATGCCCGAGGATGTAGGCACGCGCGGCTTCTTCGAGCAATTCGGCTTTTCCGAGGCGGTGATCCACGGCGACACGGTCTATCTGTCAGGCGTGATCGCCGGTCCCCCACGCGAAGGCGAGACGATGGAGGATTCCTTCGACCGCACATTCCAATATATCGGATCGGTGCTGGAACGCTCCGGCTCAAGCTGGGACGATGTGATCGACATCACCACCTACCACGTGGATATCGAGGACTCGATGCTCGCACTCGCGACGGTCAAGAACCGCTATGTGAAAGCGCCATTCCCCGCATGGACCGCGATAGACATCGACCGGCTGTTCGCTCCGGACGGGCTGGTGGAGATCAAGGTTACGGCTCGTCTGACGCCAGACACCGATTGATTGACCAGACCTAACCGCGCGCCATTCCCATTGAAAACGGAGGCGGCTCGCCGATCATAGGGCTAACCGTTCTTCAGGTTTTCCAGCCCTTTGATCCCGCCCGGTTTCAGGCTGGGCTGGCTGGCATTTTGCTTTGGTCCTTTGTCTGCTTTGGGTTTGCGCGCTTCTCGGCTTTTCTTGCGTTGGCCTTTGGCCATGGTTTTTCCAATCGGAGCGGAATGCCCCGAAGAGACTCTACGCCTGTTTCGCGGATAGCTTGCATGGTTTCGTCAAGTTCGTCCTGGCGCCGGGTCTGGCACGGAGGCCTAACTGCGTCCCATCCCCACCAGCACCCGGTCCAGCGCCTGCAAGAACCGCGAGCGATCCGCCTTTGAGAACGGCGCGGGCCCGCCGCCGACCCCGTCCATCCCCGCGCGCAAGTCCTCCATGATCGCGCGGGTGGCAATCGCTCCGCCAATACTCGCAGCGTCGAATTCCTGACCGTTGTGCCTCAGTACCCGCGCGCCGGCTTTCAGGCAGCGCTCGGCGAGCAGGATGTCGCCTGTCACCACCACGCTGCGCGCATCGGCGCGCTCGGCGATCCAGTCATCGGCGGCGTCGAAGCTGTCGTCGACCACCACGCGCTTCACACGCGGGCTATCGGGGATGCGAAAGGGGGAATTGCTGACCACGCGCACTTCGGCTTTGAACCGGCCGGCGACGCGGTAGATTTCCTCTTTAACGGGGCAAGCATCGGCGTCGATCAGGATGGTTAGAGGCGCGCTCATCCCTCTGGCTGCTCTGTGATCCGCACCAACTGCCAGTCATAGCCCAGCTCGCGCACGCGGCGCTCCAACAGCGCCTGCAATTGGGCGTCGGGCTGAGCCTCGCGGGTGAGCATCCACAGATACCGCCCCGATGGCTCGCCGACGATGGACCACTGGTAAAGCCCGTCCGCGCCGGGTTCAGAGCGGTCGAGCACCCAGTAATCGCCGAAAAACGGGCCGAAGAAACTGACTTTCAGCTTTGCGCCGTCCGATCCCTCGACCACTTTGGCGCGGCCAGTCGCTTGGCTGAATTCGCCATCCAACCCGTCTTTGAAACACGAATTGACGACGCGAATCTTGGCTTCGCCGGACGTGTCGCGCAGCGAGTATTCGGCGGTGACGCCTTCGCAGCCTCCCTGAAAAGAGGCTTCATAGCGGCCATATTCGAACCAAGTGCCCAGATAGGCGTTGAGCTCCACCGGCTTTGCTGGCTCGGGAACCGAAACATTGCCGACCGGGCCAGGCGACCCGACGCAGCCGCCTAGACCGCCTGCCGCAAGTATCAGCGAAGCGGTGAGTGCAAAGGCGCGCATATGGCGATGTGTCATCAGCAAAAAACTCGATTGGCGGTTATGAAAAAAAGCGAAGCCTCTCTCCTACACCGGCCCATTCTGCGCAAGCTGCCTGCCATGCAAATACCCTTGCTCACGGCCCAGATACTTCGGAATGAGCCGTCAAAGCCCCTCTCAATTATTTTGCCTGCGAACAATAATTAGGTGATTCAGCAATAACCTGTTACATAGCTCGCTGCTGACGTCGGAATTTGCGACGGACTTCGAAATTTGACGACCGCCGTTTGCCACAGGCTCAACAGCCAGGCCCCGGCGTAAACCGGACGACGACTTCCTTTCCCTTGAACGAGTAGACGCACGATCCGTGGGCGCTTTGCCTGCGGTAAAATAACGTTCTTGAAAGGAACGAAAATGTCCAAGACTGGCACCGTAAAATTCTTCAACTCCGACAAGGGTTATGGTTTCATCCAGCCCGACGACGGTTCGCCCGACAGCTTTGTCCATATCAGTGCAGTGCAGGCCGCCGGCATGCAGGGCCTCGATAAGGAACAGCGTCTCAACTACGAAGTTGAAACCGGCCGTAACGGCAAGGAAAGCGCCGTAAACCTGTCGGCTGCTGACTGATAGAAGAACGGGGTGCGCGCGGCCATTGGGCTCGCGCGCGCCCCATTCTCTTTCCACCGTCAATCGCACTTATAGAAGGGGAGGCCGAAGATGGCCCAGACTTACGAATTTTATAATGAGCGCGCCGAGCAGGCTGCCGCCCGTGCGAAAGAGGCCGACCTTGAAAATGTGCGCGAGCGTGAGCTGCGCGCAGAAGAGAGCTGGCGCAAGCTGGCAGAGCAGGCGCGCAAAACCGTGATCGCCCGCGACAAGGCCGATGCCGAACGCGCTGAACGCCGCGCTGCCGAGGCTTTGCAAAACAGCTAGAGCTGGCAGGGACGGTTTAGCTCGCCCCCGCGCTTTCCTACATCGCCCGATCTGCGCTAATTGCAGCGTATGGTTTTGTGCGCTTATCCTCCAATTGAAACGCTGATCGGCGCGCTCTCGCGAGTGCGCCATTATTTTGCCTCAGGACCGTGTAACATGCGGTCCATGTCTCGGGCCATGTCTCAGCTATGTCTCGCTTAAGTGCCTGTAAACACAGTGTAGGACATGTTGGGGTTGCGCGAGGCCGCATCAGAGCCACCTATCGCCGCGATAGTGCTTGCGCGCACCGCACTGCCTCCCCACATCGAGTGGGTAAGCCAATACAACCGAGGAGATCGCCAAGATGCAATTCCAGTTCAACTCCGACAGCTCCGTTATGGGCACCGAGAACGTTGCAGAACGGATCGAGGCGATGATGCGCGAGAAGATGGCCCGCTTTGAAGAGCGACTAACGCGGCTCGAAGTGCATGTGTCGGACGAGAATGCGCACAAGCACGGGGCCGATGACAAGACCTGCATGGTCGAAGCGCGCCCGCGCGGCGGCCGTCCGATCGGCGTGACCGAGCATGCCTCCAAGGTGGACGATGCGGCCCGCAAGGCGGCCAATACGATGGTACAGCGGCTCGAACGCCACTTTGGCAAAAGCGAGAAGCACAAGCACGAACCGCGCCCCGACAAGGTGCTTTGAGTAGACTCAGTGCGGGTTCAGGATCGATGGCGGAGATTACGGTGATGGATACTGCAACCCCTCACGCTCGCCCGACGCTCAAACCTATGGCTGCGCTCGCGGCGTTGGCGCTGACCCCGCTGCTGGCGGCTTGCGCCGTGGCGGAGGCGCGCACGAGTGATGCACCAAAATCGGTATCGCTGGAAACGCCCGAGGAAAGCGCACGCCAGTGCTTCTTCGCTCGCCAAGTCACCGGCTTTCGCAATGCGCGCGACGAGGATGGTGAGCGTGTCGACACGCATCTGCTGGTCGATGTCGGAGCCTCCGATACCTACGAGTTCGAGCTGCTGCGGCGCTGTCCGGGCCTACGCTTTGCCCGCGGGATCCGCTTTGTGCAGACCGGGCCGGGCCGCATTTGCGACGGGCTGGACGTCGACATCATCGTGCCTGATGGGGGGATCGCCGACCGCTGTCATGTAACGATGGTGCGCAAGATCGAGCGCGGTGAAGACGGCTCGCGACTGCCTGCACAAGACTAGACGCTACTCGGGAACGCCCAGAAATGCGGCGATCTCGCTCCACCTGCACCGCACTGCCTCGCGCCCACGCTCGATATTGGCGCGGATCAGCGGAGGGTCGAATTCGAGCCTCTCGTAAAGCTCAGTCGGCGGCTCGATCACCATGGCGCGGGAGAAGAAGTGCTCCTCAAACCGGTCTTCAATCGGGGCCATCACTTGCTCGATCTGGTCAGCGGGCATGCTCAATTCGGTGAGCTTGGCGCGCTGCGCATCGGCTGCGTCGAGCAGCTGGTTCATCAGCTTTACGTTCGCCTCATCGCCGCGCCCGACCTCGCGGATCATCAGCTCGACCGACTGGAGGCCGATCTCGAGAATGTCGTCAAACTTCTCAAGTGACGGCGGAAGCGGCGCCTCAGCGCGGACCACCAGAGCAGCACGCGGACGAAGCTCTAGTGCGGCGCGCAGGGGAATGTAGTCCCGGATGCCGCCATCGACCCACTTGTTGCCTTCGCTGTCGACCAGCGGCGGGAAGAAGGGGGGCTGAGCAGAGCTGGCATAGACCCAATCGGCGATATGCCCCGCAGTTCCCGGCACCATCTTGAGATCACCATTGGCGATGTTCACGATCGCCATCCGTAGCGCGATGCCGGAGTTCTTGATCGCTTCGTCGTCGTAGAATTCGCCAAGCAGGTGCCGGAGCGGGGCGGGATTGAACAGTGCCTCTTTCCCGCGGATCAATGCCCAGGCGACCGACAGCAGCTTGTCAGACCCTTTGTAGATCGACGAATTGCCGGTGATGCCGAGCCAGAATTCGACCAGCCGCTCGACCTCTTTCTGCGCGACGGCTGCCGCCTGGATCGCGCCGGTCGATGTGCCTGTGACGGTTTCGAACTCGACGCCTTTCACATTGATAAGCTCATCGAGCACGCCCACTTGAAACGCACCGCGAGCACCCCCGCCGCTGAGCGCTAAAGCCAGTCCTCCTGCCATCTCATTTCCCCTGATCGAGCTTACGTTCGAGTACGCAATATAGCGCGCAAGCCTAGGTCAGATTGCACCTATGCGGCAAATGGCAAGAACCCTCGCCGCTTTCCTACCTTGCGCGATTAGGCTTATTTGGACTCAAACAAGCGCAGCGGTATCGCGGCCAAACGAAACTTCGCACACAGTTTCCGCGTATAGGAAGTATGCGAGCTGCGAAATGCAAAGGAATGCCAATGACCCGCCTAGCCCTTATCCTCACCTCCGCTCTCGCGTTGGCGCTGTCTGCCTGTTCGGGAGGCGACGACGATGCTGGACCCGTTGATGACAGTTCGATCGCAGTTGCGACCAATTCCGCCAATCTGATCGAGGTCGCACAGGGCGATAGCGAGCTGTCCCAGCTTGCACAGGCGATCGCGGATGCCGGTCTTGGGGAAACGCTGGCGGGAGAGGGGCCGTTCACGATCCTCGCGCCGACCGATGCAGCGTTCGCGGCGCTTGCGGACGAGGGCGCTCTTGCTGCGGGTGGCGGCGAGCAATTACGCGCTGTCCTGGAGGGCCATGTCGTCGAGGGCCGACTTGATTACGCCGCGCTCTCTGCGGCGATTGAGGAAGCGGGCGATGATGGCCACACGATCACCACTCTTGGTGGAGGCGCTGTTACCGCAAGCCTGCAAGAGGGAGCGATTGTCCTCACCAGTGCGACCGGGCGCACGGCCAGCATCAGCGCGGTCGATGTCGAGGCGTCTAACGGTCTGATCCATATCATCGATGCGGTGCTTTTGCCGTGAGAGTTCGTCATTGACCTTGCGCTCTCTCAATGCTCACACTTGATCGTGAGGAGAACCCGATGATCAAGACAGTTTTGCAGACTTGCCTGATTGGTGCAGCCAGTTTGACAACCGCCTGCACCGCGCCTGCGGGTGAGATTACGCGCGATACGGAACCCTATGACGGCATCGCCGCAGAGGCGAGCATCTCGCTGTTAGGTGCTGAACCCTTCTGGGGCGTCGACATCGAGCCGCAGAGCGACGGCTTCACCGCGCGCTATTCAACGCCTGAGAACATCGATGGCGAGAGCTTTGCGGTTGAACGCTTTGCCGGAAACAACGGTATCGGTTTTAACGGTGAGCTCGAAGGCGAAGCGGTGCAGATCGCACTCACACCCGGCGATTGCAGCGACACGATGAGCGACCGCACCTATCCTTACACCGCAACGGTGAGCATAGGGGAGCTGACTCTGAGAGGCTGCGCCTACACCAGCGATGAGCCCTTCACCGGAGATGAAAACCCATGAGCGAGAATGGCCATCAAACCGGCGGCTGCTTGTGCGGGCAGGTTCGCTACACGTTGAGCGAAGAGCCTAAAATGTGCGTCACTTGCCATTGCAAGAACTGCCAACGGCAGGCGGGCAGTACGCTTTCAATCATCATCGGTGTGTCCGAAGATGCGGTCGAGCATAGCGGCAAGATCAAGACCTATAACGACACCGGCGATAGCGGCGCGACGGTGCGGCGGCAGTTCTGCCCCGAATGCGGCTCACCGGTATTCACCCGTCTGGAGACGCCCGGCCTGATTTTCATCAAGGCCGGCACGCTCGACGACACCTCAAAGCTCCAGCCGGCATTCCATTGCTACACTAAGAGCAAGCAGGATTGGGTGGATTTAGGCGACTTGCCAGCCTTCGAAACTGTGCCTGAAGGGTTGTAGGTTGACGGCTGCCCCGACCTAGTAAAGGCCGGGGATCTCGCGCTGCGCTACGTTCGGCTCTTCGGGTTGCAGCGTCTCGCGCACAGCCTCGCGCTGAGCCAATCCGTCCGATCCCGACTTGCTGATCGCGGTGCAGCTGCCTCCGGAAAGGAAATCGAGCGCGGTTGCAACCGAAGCCTCATTCGCATCGCCCAATGCCATTGTGATGTCGTCATTGGCTTGGCACGAATTGGGGACCGTGCCCGCAAGGCCGGTGAAATAGTCGCCATTGTCATTGGCGTTGAGCGTCTGGAACGTCACCGCCCGTATGCGCAAGTCGCAGGCGTCGAAGTCGAAGCCGAACTGCCCCACAGGTTTGCCCGAAGTGTTGCTGCCGACAATCGCGATCGAGTCTGCAGCGAGATAGGGGATCATCGAATTGATCACCAACTCGCTCGCCGAGGCTGAATTGCCGGTGGTGATAAAGGCGATCTTGCTGGGCTGGAGCGCCTGAACCTCGTTTTCAAAGAACTCGCTCGAATTCTCCGAGGATTTGGATTCGCGCAGCACTGTTTGGCTCCAGAGCTGACCCACTCGGCCTTCGCCCAGCAGATCACCCATGGTCTCCGCCACACTCACCAGACCGCCGCCATTATAGCGGAAATCGATGATAAGCTCGTCCACACCATTGGTGTTGAACAGCTGAAAGGCATCGCGCAGCTGCGGCACGGCATCGGCGACGATAAAGGTGCGCAGGTTGAGATAGCCGACATTCTTGCCGCCATCATTGATGATCAGCGCGCCATAGCGATCAGACAGCGGGTCAAGCGCAAAGTCGGCCTTGGTGACCGTCGCTTCGACCACTGTCCCATCGACTTGGGTAAAACGCATTACCCGGCTGACCCCGGCGTTGGATGGGCCAAGCGCGTCGATCACCGCCTGCGGACCCCCACTTGCCAGTATCGCGCTGACATTCTGCAGGTTGGCGCTGGATGTACCAATGGCGGTGATTTCGGTTCCGCGATCCATCCCTGCCTGAAAGCCTGGCGCATTCTCGAAGGCTTCAAACAAGAAGAGGCGGTTGTTTACCGTGTCGAACGACAGACGGATACCAAAGCCTGCGCTCGATCCTGAATTGATCAGCGCATTCTCCTCCGCAATCGAGGTCGCAAAGGTAAACCCTTTGTCGCGAGATTGCGCGCGGGCGGGCGCTACGCGCGCGTCCAGATACGCTTGAACCGAATTGAAGCTCGCCTGATTCACATTGTTGTCGAGCAGGCTCGGGAACAGATACCATTCGTTGAGCACATCGTCGGCGAAGGCGATCTGGTTGGCAATCGAGCAAGTGCCAGTTGGTGTTGGCGTTCCGCCTCCGCCGCCTGTGGGCGGGGTGCTGGAACCACCGCCTCCGCACGCAGCCAAGGCAATGGCGAGCATGGCAGAAAGCGCTGTGCGCCCGGCGAGAGGCAAATTGGGCGTCTTGAGCAAGGAGCGACTCCGATCAAAGAATTAAACAATTTTGCCCCCCCGGCAGTACGCTGAGCATGCAATGTTAGCCCGTGATCAGCAAGCATTTGGAGCTTGTCCACTGGCTCTGCGATGAACGCTAGGGCTGAAAACACACGAGTTTTTGCAAGTTTTCCGCAGAAAGCGGGGCAAATCGGGCGCGCCTCCCTCGTTTTGGGGCCTGTATCGGACTAGCTACGAGGGGATGAAGAGACAGAATCATGCCTGATCTGCCCGATTGGCTCGCGTCCAAACTGCCCCCGGCAGCGCGCCACCCTGGCCTTGCGATTGCAAGTCTGGGGGAGGCGAAGACGCTTGGTCGCGGCGGTTTTTCGCTTTCGAGCCCAGCCTTCGACGCCGGTGAACAACTTGACCCGTGCTTCACCGCCAAGGAAGAAGACGCGGTCGCGCCGCCGCTCGAATGGAGTGGGCCCCCGCCGGGATCGCAAGAGCTGATCGTGATCGTCGAAGATGCGACCGATCCGTCCGCTGAACCGCTTTGCCACTGGCTCGTCTGGGGACTTGCAGGGCAAAAGGGCAAGCTGCTTGAAGGCGAAGTGCCGCCGCGCACTGGCAAGAACGCGCATGGCAATTCCGAATGGCTGCTACCTGACCCGCCTGAGGGTGAGACGCGCCATTACGCCTTCCAGATTTTCGCAACCGATCTGCCCTTGACGCTCATGCCCGGCGCGAGCCGTGATGAGCTGATTGGCTCGATCAAGGGCTTCGTTACCGCATGCGACGTCCTCTACGCCCCGTTCACCGGCACGTCTGCCGATGATGGAGCGTGGGAAGATGAAGAATTAGAATAACCTGCCATTTTTTAAGGGAGACTAACCATGGCAAATGCACTGCAGAAACCAGTGAACCTTACTTCCGAGCTTGAAGCGGTGACCGGCAAAGGTCCGATGACCCGCGCTCAGGTGACTTCGAAGGTCTGGGAATACATCAAGGCGAACAGCCTTCAGGATTCGAAGGACAAGCGTCAGATCAATCCCGATGCCAAGCTCGGCGCGGTGATCGGCAAAGACCAGATCTCGATGTTCAAGATGACGGCTGCGGTTTCCAAGCACCTCAGCTAAGAGCCTCACGGTTCTAAGGGCCTGATGGCCCGACCTTTGCTGACCGGCGGTGGGCGTTCACTTAGTGGATGCGCGCCGCCGGTTTAGCTTTTGTAAGTTGGGGCGGAATTTCGCAAAACCACTTCACCTGCCCACAATGCCCAGAATATGATCACAGGCTGGGCGATCATGCGCGGCACATGATAGGCGAGGCCCAGCCCGCCATCCTCGCGCGCTAAATCCATCACCAGATGATTGATATTCGCCGGCCATACGCACAGCGCGTAGAGCGCTAGGCCGATGCCTGCTGCTTGCCTCAGCTTGAGGTGGAAGGGCTGGATCAGAGCGACCGCACCCACGATCTCGGCAATTCCGGTCCAGAACACGAAAGCTTCGGGCCAAGGCACGGCGGAGGGCATGATCGTCAGGAAAGGTGCAGGCTCCGCCAGATGCATGACGCCCGCAAAGGCGTAGAATACCGCGAGTAGCAGGCGCAGAATGGCGCGGATCACGAGGTTGTTCCCTTGGCTGCCTTGCAGACCAGACCCAAGCCCGATTGTTCGATCCGTATCGCCGCGCTATTCGTGGTGTTCATACCTGCCCCAATTCTCGCAAGGTCGCTGAATTCACCGGGGCACTAACGGGAGTTTTTCACAACATGCAACTTGCCTGCAAAGCCGCGCTCTCCGCATCCGCTATCGCATTCGCCGCAAGTCTGGCGTTTACGCCCATGCCGGTCGCTGCGCAGGAGGAAGAGCAAAATGTCGATGCTCAGGTCGAGGAAGCTCCCGACCCGGCGATGCAGGCGGCTCTGGCAGCGTTGGAAGTGGCTCCGGTGTTCGATGGGCACAATGATGTTCCGATCCAGCTGCGCTCGCGGTTCGGCAATCAGATCAACGGTTTCGACTTTGCTGACACCACCGGCACGGGCGTCACTCACCCCGCAGGCCGGGTGATGCACACAGACATCGCTCGTCTCTCCGAAGGGCGCGTGGGCGCGCAATATTGGTCGGTCTATGTCCCTGCCTCGCTGTCCGAAGCCGAAGCGGTGCAGATGACAATCGAGCAGATCGACGTGACCAAGCGGCTGATTGATCGCTTCCCAGAAGCGTTGGCCTTTGCCGAATCCGCCGACGAGGTTGAAGCGGCCATGGCTGGGGGCCGCGTCGCTTCACTGCTCGGCATGGAAGGCGGGCATTCGATCGGATCGAGCCTTGCCGTGTTGCGCCAGATGTATGCGCTGGGCGCGCGCTATATGACGATCACGCACAGCCGCAACACGCCCTGGGCCGACAGCGCGACCGATGATCCCGAACATGGCGGCCTCACCGATTTCGGCATGGATGTGATCCGCGAGATGAACCGGATCGGCATGCTGGTGGACCTGAGCCATGTCAGCGAGGAAGCGATGCACGATGCGCTGGATGTGGCGCGCGCTCCGGTGATCTTCAGCCATTCGGGCGTCCGCGCGATCAACGGCCATGCGCGCAATGTGCCTGACAGCGTGCTTGAGCGCCTGCCGGATAATGGCGGGATCGTGATGGTCGTGGCGCTGCCGGGCTTCCTCAACGAACAGCGGCGCGAATGGTTTGCCGCTCGCGAAGCCGAGGAAGCGCGCCAGCAATCGCTCTTTCAAGGTCAGCCCGATGTGGTCGACGCAGCAATGGCGGAATGGGACGAAGCCAACCCCGAACCCGCCACGATGATCAGCCATATGGCCGACCATATCGACCATATCCGCGCGTTGATCGGCGTCGAATATATCGGCATCGGCGCTGACTTTGACGGTATGCCGAGCGGCCCTGTGGGCTTCGAGGATGTCAGCGGATACCCCGCGCTCTTCGCCGAACTGGCGCGGCGCGGATACTCGCAGGTCGAAATGGAGCTGATCGCCAGCCGCAACGCGATCCGCGTCCTGCGCGAGGCGGAGCTTTACGCGTCGCGCGTCTCGGCTGAGCCTCCGATCGAAACCTTGTTGCCGTCAGAGGATTAAGCGGACGCGCCCTTAACCGTAGAGAGCGGGAATGATCCAGACCAGGCTCATCGCAACAATCGCGATGAACAGGCCGATCCCGAGCACATAACGCATATGGCCGGAGGTTTCTCCGCCGCGCGCATCCTCATCTTCGATATGAATTCGGCCGTCTTCGTCGGTATTGGACATCGTAGTCTCCCTCGATCGAGTGTTTAGCAGATAAAGGCTGATACGCCAGCGGGTTGCAAAATCCAAAGTGAGACGACTGCTTTAGTCACGCAGCAGTTCGTTGATCCCGGTCTTGGAACGCGTCTGCGCGTCCACTGTTTTCACGATCACCGCACAGTAAAGCGAAGGTCCGGGCGTGCCATCGGGCAGAGGCTTGCCGGGCACGCTACCGGGCACGACCACGGCGTAGGGCGGCACTTCGCCCATATGGATTTTGCCGGTAGCGCGGTCGATAATCTTGGTCGACGCGCCGAGATAGACACCCATGGACAGCACCGCGCCTTCGCCCACGCGGACCCCTTCGGCGACTTCGCTGCGCGCGCCGATGAAAGCGCCGTCACCGATAATGACAGGCTCAGCCTGAAGCGGTTCAAGCACTCCGCCGATCCCCGCTCCGCCCGAAATATGCACATTGGCGCCAATCTGCGCGCAGGAGCCAACGGTCGCCCATGTATCGATCATCGAACCTTCGCCGACATAGGCCCCGATATTCACAAAGCTCGGCATCAGCACCGCGCCCTTGCCGATAAAGCTGCCGCGCCGCACCACTGCGCCCGGGACCACGCGAAAGCCTGCTTCGCGGAAACGGTTGTCGCCCCATCCGGAGAATTTGAGCGGCACTTTGTCAAAGGCCGCTTCGCCGCCCGCACCGCCTTCCATCACGCGATTATCGTTAAGACGGAAGGATAACAGGACCGCCTTTTTCAGCCATTGATTGACCTTCCAACCGCCCGCTCCGTCAGGCTCGGCAACGCGCGCTTCTCCGCTGTCGATCATGGCCAGAGCCTCGCTCACCTGGTGGCGAATGTCGCTGCCCGGAGTGATGTCAGCGCGCGCTTCCCATGCTTCTTCGATCTGCGTGATGAGGGTGTTGGTCATAAGTACTCCGCCGGAAGACCCATAATGAGACGCTGAGATGCGAGCGGCCCGTGTGATTGAAAGGGACTGCTAGCGAGCAAGGCGCAAGGCGGCAAGCTTGCATCGCATGGCGGCGAATGGCCGCCCGATAGGGGAAAGCGCCAAGGGTCTCGTAAGCGGGTTAACCATCAGCCTGTGCAAGAGCCGCTTTGGGGGCAGCTGTTAAGGATAGTGCACATGCCAGATCAGTCAGAACGGCAATTGTCTGATGCCTCGCCAGCAAGCGCGCCGGTTAACTGGAGAGTGGTTGCTGCGGCCTGCGCATGCGCTGCGCTTAGCGCTTGCGGCGGTGGTGGTGGAGGCGCGCAAAGTGTTTCCTCGCTTCCCCCGCCGCCTCCTCCGCCCCCGCCTCCTCCGCCGGTCAATTTCGACACGTCAGAATTCCGCCGCTCTGACGGCGCCGAATTCCACGGAGCCGAGGCAGCCTGGCGTGACGGCGCGACGGGTGAGGGCGAGATCATCGCGGTGATCGACACCGGGATCGACAGCGACAGCCCCGAATTTGCCGGACGCATTCACCCGGACTCGATCGATATTGCAGGCAATCGCGGGATCGATCCGGAGGATGATCATGGCACCAACGTCGCTCTGGTCGCAGCCGCCGCGCGCGACGGCAACGGCATTCTGGGCATCGCCTTTGACGGACAGCTGCTTGCAATCCGTGCGGACATGCCCGGATCTTGCGGAGCCGACACGCTGCAAGACGCCTCGCTCAATTGCCTGTTCACCGACGCCGCGATTGCAGACGGGGTGGACCATGCCATCGCAAGCGGAGCGACGGTGATCAATCTCAGCCTGGGCGGTGATAGCGCCACGCCGCAATTGCGCGCCGCGATCACGCGCGCGACCAATGCGGGGATCGTGGTGGTTGTCGCGGCAGGCAATGGGGGCAATGGCAGCGATCCTTCGGTCGATCCCAGCCAGCCCGATCCCTTTGCCGCAAGCTTGCTCGAAGCGGGGGGAGGCAATGTCATCATCGTCGGATCGGTCGACGCTAATGGCGACTTTTCAGGCTTCAGCAACCGCGCAGGCAATCTGGCGGGCTCCTATATCACTGCGCGCGGTGAGCGGATTTGCTGCGTCCATGACAATGGCGAGATCTTCGTCGAGACGATCAATGGCGAGCAGTTCGTCACTTTGTTCTCCGGCACCAGCTTTGCGGCTCCGCAAGTGAGCGGGGCGGTGGCCTTGCTCGCGCAGGCCTTTCCCAATCTGACGGGTGAGGAGATCGTCGAGATCTTGCTCGACACCGCGCGCGATGCCGGGGTCTCGGGTACGGACAGCGTGTTTGGCACCGGCATTCTCGACATTGCTGCTGCGTTCGCGCCGCAGGGGACGACGACGCTTGCCGGTTCAACTGACAAGGTCGCGCTGGCGGATGACTTCGCGCTGGGTTCGGCGGCGATGGGTGACGCTTTGTCTTCGGCGAGCCTCACCGCCATCATCACCGACCGCTATGACCGAGCTTACCAGCTCGACCTTGCGCAGCGTGCGCGGGGTGCGCCCCAGATGCAGCTTCTGCGCGGTGCGGTGGAGCGGGCGGGCTATTCGCGCGCGGCAGGCAATGACGCGCTGTCGCTGGCTGTGACCGTGGGCGAAGGGCAGCTTGCAGCGGGGCTTGGCTGGTCGGAGCAATTGCAGCTGAGCGTGGCCGATGCACAAGGCGCGCGCGTGCTGGCGGCCAAGGTCGCCGCGCGGATCGCGCCTGACACGCAGGTCGGCTTTGCCGTTGCGCAAGGGGCAGGGGGGCTGGTTGCGCAGATGCAAGGAGCATCGCGTCCCGCTTTCCGTATCGCCCCAGAGCCCGGGCGCGATGTCGGGTTTCTCGCGAGCAGCGAGCTGGCCTTTGCTGCGCGTCACGAGGTCGAAGGTTGGGGCCTGACTGTCTCGGCCGAGCGCGGACGGGCATGGCTCTCCGACAACCGCCGCGCGAGCGACATCGTTTACGGTGTGCGCGAGCGGCGTCCGACCTCGACCTTTGCTCTGGCTCTCGACCGCAGTTGGAGCAGCTTCGATGCGAGCGCTTCGCTGTCATGGCTTGCCGAAGAGCAGACGCTGCTGGGTGCGCATTTCAATCCGGCCTTCGGGTTGGAGGGCGCGGACAGTGTGTTCCTCGACACGCGGCTGGGCGCAGAGCTGGGCCGCGGCTGGCGGCTGGGCGGGGCCTATCGTATCGGCCTGACCCGTCCGCGCGGCAATGCGTTTGTCGGAGATGGCTCGCAAATCACCACGCAAGGCTGGTCGCTCGACCTTACGAAGCGCGGAGCATTCACCCGCCGCGACCGCATCGGTTTTCGCCTCAGCCAGCCCCTGCGCGTCACCGGCGGGGCGGTCCATTTCGACCTGCCCACCGCCTATGACTATGCCAGCGAAAGCGCGATTATCTCCCGCCAGAGCCTCTCGCTATCGCCCGAGGGCCGCGAGCTGATCGGCGAGCTCAACTGGAGCAGCGAGGTCGCCATCGGCACGCTTTCCACCAGCATCTACTACCGCAGCGAGCCCGGGCACTATGCCCGCACGCCAGACGATGTCGGCGCGCTAATCACGCTGGGCTCAAGCTTCTAGCGCTTACTCGGGCATTCCCGCCGAGATCGCGAAGTCATAGGCCCGCTCGATCAGCGGCAGCACCCGCTCACTCATCGACTTTGCGTGCGCCGAAGAGGCCGTGCCGTCGATCACGCGCTTCTTGATGCCTTGCATAATCCCCGCGAGCCGGAAGAGGTTGTAAGCGAAGTACCAGTCCATCGGCGGCACCGGATAGCCGGTGCGCGCGACATAGCGCTCAACCGCTTCCTCGACCGTGGGAATGCCAAGCTCTTCCAGATCGAGGTCGAGCAGACCCGCGCGGCCATCAGAGGGCTGGAACCAGTTGAGCATCAGATAGCTGAAATCCGCAACCGGATCGCCCAGCGTCGAAAGCTCCCAGTCGAGAACCGCAATCACGCGGTTCTCACTCTTATGGAAGATCACATTGTCGAGCCGGTAGTCGCCGTGAACCACGCTCGACTCATGCTGCGGCGGGATCGTTTGCGGTAGCCATTCGATCAGCCGCTCCATCTTGGGCTGATGCTCGGTTTCGGAGAGCTTGTACTGCTTTGACCAGCGCGCGATCTGGCGCGCGCAATAGTCGGTCGGCTTGCCGTAACTGCCAAGCCCGATTTCATCGGGTCTGTTGAGATGCAGATCGGCCATCGTGTCGATCAGCGAGTGATAGATTTCGCGCCGCTGGTCCGGCTCCATTCCCGGCAGCGCGCCGTTCCATAGCGAGCGCCCGTCGGCCATGCTCATCACGAAGAATTTTGAGCCGATCACTTCGGGGTCTTCGCACAGGCCGTAAGTCTTGGGCACCGGAAAGCCGGTGGGGTGAAGGCCCGTCATCGCGGCATATTCGCGGTCCACGGCATGCGCGGATGGCAGCAGCTTGCCGAAAGGCTGGCGGCGCAGCACGTAGTTCGTTTCAGGCGTCTCGATCTTATAGGTCGGGTTCGACTGGCCGCCCTTGAACTTGGTGTAGCTGATCGGGCCGGCATAGCCTTCGACATTGGCTTCAAACCACGCGGTCAGCGCGTCCAGATCGAGCTTGTCGCGCTCCTCGACTTCGACGGTTCCCACCATTTCCTTGTCAAAATCAATGCCGGTCATGCTGGCCTTCCCTCTACCCAATTTCGTAACTTCGCGCGCAGACTTGGACCGCGCATCCTATGCTTTTGAAAAACTTTCCCGCCCCCGCAAAGCCGCACAATTCCGCCGTTTTTGCGCAAAATGCGCGGTGCAATGTGTAACCTTAGCGTCAAGGCGCTGTCACGCTTTCCTCCGGTGACCGACCGCATGCGGATTTACCGCAGCAACGGCGTGTAGGAAAGCGCGCACACGCACCCTCTACAGTCAGTCGAACACCACCACGCTGCGCGCATGGCTGCCCGCGCGCATTTTGTCGAAGCCCGCATTCACATCATCCAGACTGATCGTCTCGGCGATGATCGTGTCGAGGTCGAGCAAACCGCGCATGTAGAAATCAACCAGACGCGGCAGATCGACGGGGAAGTGGTTCATCCCCATGATCGCGCCCATCAGCTTCTTGCCGCCCAGCAGGTCCATCGCGCCAAGGCCGACTTTGCAATCGAGCGGCATCATGCCGAGGATTACCGCGGTGCCGCCGCGCTTCAGCGAGGCTACCGCGAGATCGGCAGAGGCCTGACGGCCCACCGCTTCGATCCCCCAATCGACGCCTCCGCCGGAAATCTCGTGAATTTGCTTCACCACATCGTCCGCGAGAGCATCGACGGTGTGGGTCGCGCCCAGCACCTT
The DNA here is from genome assembly GCF_947492365.1 of uncultured Erythrobacter sp. NCBI lineage: Bacteria > Pseudomonadati > Pseudomonadota > Alphaproteobacteria > Sphingomonadales > Erythrobacteraceae > Erythrobacter > uncultured Erythrobacter sp. The sequence goes on along the minus strand of NZ_CANLMB010000001.1, from coordinate 1,872,256 downwards.
GGCCAGCTCGCGCTTTTCAGGCAGCGGATCGGCAGCGATCACCTTGCCAGCACCGGCAATCTTGGCCGCGTTGATCGTCGCCAGACCAACCCCGCCGCAACCGACCACCAGAACGGTTTCGCCCGGCGTCACCTTGCAGGCGTTGAAGATCGTGCCCGCACCTGTCGTCACCGCGCAGCCAATCACCGCCGCGCGGTCCAATGGCATGTCCTTGTCGATCGAAACGCAGGCGTTTTCGTGGATCAGCATCTGTTCGGACAGCGCCGACAGGTTGAGCATCTGGTTGACCGGTTCGCCTCCGTTGCGGGTGATGCGCAGCGGATCATTCTTGCCCCGCCTTGTGCTCGCACCAAGGCACAGAGCCATGCGGCCGGTTACGCAAAACTCGCACTGGCCGCAAAAGGCGCTGAGGCAGGAGACGACGTGATCGCCCGGCTTCACCGTCTTCACTTCAGAGCCAACCGCGCGCACTACGCCTGCTGCCTCATGCCCCGGAATTGCGGGCATGGCGTGCGGATAGGCACCGTCGATAAAGTGCAGGTCCGAATGGCAAAGCCCGCAGGCCTTGGTGTCGATCAGAACCTCGTGCGGCATGGGATCGGCGATATCTACATCGCCGATCACCAGACCCTGTCCCGGTGTTTCCAGGATTGCTGCTTTTGCCATGTCAGGCACTTCCTTCCAGAGCTATCAGAGCCTTAGCGCGTGGCGCCCATATCGCCCGAGCTGAACCCGCCATCATTGGCTGCACCACCTGAGCCGCCGCGCAGGGCATTGGCCGTGGGGCCTTCTACCGGAACGTGCTTGCCAAACTCCATGCGCGCGATCGAACGGGCGTGAACCTCGTCCGGACCGTCTGCAAGGCGCAGGGTGCGCTGGTGGGCATAGGCGCTGGCGAGGCCGTAATCGTTCGACACACCGCCGCCGCCATGGGCCTGAATCGCATCATCGATGATCCGCAGCGCCATATTGGGGGCCTGCACCTTGATCATGGCGATTTCCTGCTTGGCCGATTTGTTGCCGACCTTGTCCATCATGTCGGCCGCTTTCAGGCAGAGCAGACGGGTCATGTCGATGTCGATACGGGCGCGCGCAACGCGCTCTTCCCAGACCGAGTGCTTGTAGATCGGTTTGCCGAAGGCTTCGCGCTCTTGCAGGCGGCGGCACATCTTGGCCAGCGCCTCTTCAGCGACGCCGATGGTGCGCATGCAGTGGTGGATGCGGCCCGGGCCGAGGCGGCCTTGCGCGATCTCGAACCCGCGGCCTTCGCCCAGCAGCATGTTGGTGACAGGAACGCGAACGTCCTTCATTTCCACTTCCATATGGCCGTGTGGGGCATCGTCATAACCAAAGACCGGCAAGTGGCGGATGATGTTCACGCCCGGCGCGTCGTTCGGCATTAGCAGCATGGACTGCTGAGCATGGCGACCGGCTGTCGGATCGGTCTTGCCCATGACGATCGAGACTTTGCAGCGCGGATCGCCGAGGCCCGAAGACCACCATTTGCGGCCATTGATGACATATTCATCGCCGTCGCGCTCAATCCGCGTTTCGATGTTGGTCGCATCGGACGAAGCGGTGAAGGGCTCGGTCATCAGGAAGGCAGAGCGAATCTCGCCGTTCATGATCGGGCGCAGCCATTGTTCCTTTTGCTCGATCGTGCCGTAGCGGTGGAACACTTCCATATTGCCGGTGTCAGGCGCGGAGCAGTTGAAAACTTCCGAAGCCCAGCCAATGCGGCCCATTTCCTCGGCGCACAGCGCGTATTCGAGGTTGGTCAGGCCGGGGCCTTCGAACTCGAATGTCTCTTCGACGTGGTGGTGGCCGTCATTGCGCGGCGGCATGAAGAGGTTCCAGATGCCCGCATCCTTGGCGAGCTTCTTCTTGTCCTCGATGATCTGGATCACCTTCCACCGGTCGCCGGCGGCGTCTTGCTCGGCATAGGTGCCCATGTTGGGGCGGACATGCGCCTCGATAAAATCGCGTACGCGATCGCGCCAATAGGCCTGGCGTTCGGTGGGTTCAAAATCCATCTGGGTTTTCCTCTCAAGTCCTGATTTGCAATCGAATCTGTTGGGCGAACCGTGGCACGGCCCGCCAGCCGCGCCAAGCTCTCATTTGTGCGGGCTACTCTTTGGCGCGGGCGGCGGTCATTGCGATGACGCGCGCTTCGTGCTGGGCGCGGCTGATCGGAAACTTGCTAATGAAAGCGGCCGCGATCAGCGCCAGAGCGAGCGAAGTTACGCCGTAGAGAATGACAATCTCGTTGATCACCGATTGCGGCACGCTGCCCGGTTCGGCGTCGGTCGAAAGCTGCGACCAGCGGATGATCTGTCCGGCGAGGAAGATGCCTGCACCGGTTGCGCATTTCTGCACCATCCAGTTGCCCGAATAGAACGCGGCCTCAGCGCGGCGATCTGTCTTTTCCTCAAACTCCTCGATCACTTCGGCGGTCATGGAAGTGGCGGACACCATCATGATGACAGCCATCGCATTGCCGACCAAGAGGAAGCTCAAATAGAGATAGGTGGAGGCGGGTGTGCCTGTTTCCGGCCAGAAGCCCAGAAGCAGCAATCCGTATGGTGAAAGCCCGAAGATCAGGCTGCCCAGCGCTCCGATCACGCCGCTCAATGGCTTGCCGAAGCGGTCATGCATCGGGCTGACGGCGACGAACATGACCAGCACCGAAACGCCCAGCACGCCTGCCCACATCAATTCTTCGGTGGCATCGAACTCCCACACGAACAGGTTCACGTAATTCGCCAGCGCAAGGCTTAGGCCCTGATTGATATAGGCCGCCAGCGCGCCGCCCGCGAAGATCAGGAACGAGCGCTGCGAGAACGCTTCGATGATCTCGCTAAACGCAGTCGCGGGAGAGAAGGGCGGAGGTTTCGTCTCTGGAAGTTTGGCAACCAGATGGTGCTGTCCCGCAGCCGATCCGATCACGGACACCGCCATCAGCAAGGCTCCGAATATGCCAAAGGGCAGATAGCCGTCGGCCTGCAACCGCCCCTCTGCTCCGGGCATAAAGACTGTGACCGCCAGCACCATCATCAGCAAGCCGCCGAGCCAGCCTGACAGGAAGCGGAAACGGAACAATGTGGTGCGCTCGACATAATCGCTGGTGAGTTCGGGCACGAGGCTGACCGAGGGGACTTCGCAGGCGGAAAGCAGCACCCGCACCGTTACCGCAATCGCAAGCAGGCCCCAAAAGCTGGGCGCCTCGCCGCCCATGGGCGACCACATGACAACCCAAGCAAAGGCCAGCGGGATCGGCGCGATATAGAGCCACGGGAGCCGCCTGCCCCAGCGCGTATAGGTCCGGTCGCACAGATTGCCGATCAGCGGATCGATCACCGCGTCCACCAGCAGCGCGATCAGCAGCGCAAGGCTGACCAGCCCCGCATCCATACCCAGCACCTGATTGTAATAGATCAGCAGAAAGAAGCTGAACCCGCTGTCTTTCACGCCAAAGGCAACCGCGCCAAAGCCGTGGATCAGCTTGATCCGCAGCGGCACCTTGCCTTCAAAAACGCTCACAAAGGCGCTCCCGCAACGCAGCGAGGCGCGGGGTTTCTGCCTGCGAATCCGGTCATTTTCGGCGCTCCCATCCCTCGGCCAAAGCTTTGCGTCAGCCTAAGCGAGCGAGCATCCACGTCAACGCATTCCCGCTGACGCTACGGCATGGCGATGGTGCAGAGGCACACTGGATGATCGCTTGCGGGCAGAGCCGAAATAACGATAACGTAAGCGTCAATTGGGAGCCAATTTTTGAGAGGAGTCGGCGAGAATGTCCGATCTGGAAACTTTCCGCGCAGAGACACGCGAATGGCTGGAGGCAAACTGCCCGGCTGAAATGCGCGCACCTGTACGCGATGATGACGATGTCTATTGGGGCGGGCGCAATGCGACCTTCAAGAACGACGCGCAAAAGGCCTGGTTCGAAGCCTGCCGCGACAAGGGCTACACCGTCCCCGCATGGCCGAAAGAATATGGCGGCGCAGGCCTTTCCGCGCCGCAAGCCAAAGTGCTGCGTCAGGAAATGTCGCGCATCGGCGCGCGCCCGCCATTGAGCTCGTTCGGGATCTGGATGCTCGGCCCGGCACTGCTGCAATTCGGCACAGAGGGGCAGAAACAGCGCTTCCTCAACGAAATCGCGCGCGGCGAGATTCGCTGGTGTCAGGGCTATTCGGAACCCGGCAGCGGCTCCGACCTCGTCTCGATGCAGACATTCGGCGAGGAAGTTTCTGATCCCGAGGGGGGCGATCACTGGGTCGTGAACGGCCAGAAGATCTGGACTTCCTACGCCGACCACGCCGACTGGATTTTCTGCCTCGTCCGCACGGATAAGGAGAACAAGTATCAGGGCATCACCTTCATGCTGTTCGACATGGCAAACGAAGGCGTTTCGACCAAGCCGATCCTGCTGATCAGCGGCAACAGCCCGTTCTGCGAAACCTTCTTCGACGATGTGAAAGTGCCCAAGTCTTATGGCGAGGATTGCCCCGGCTATGTCGGCGAAATCAATCGCGGCTGGGACGTGGCGAAATATCTGCTGGGGCATGAGCGTGAGATGATCTCCGGCATGGGCGGCGGCGAGCGCACCGCGGCGATTGGTTCCGCGCTCAAGCGCCATTCGGGCAAGACCGGCGATGACCTCGATCCTGTCCTGCGCGCCGAACTGGCGATGTTTGATGTCGATGCGCTGGCCTTCACCGCCATGAGCGAGAAGTTCATGGACGAGATGAAGTCGGGCAAAGGCCATCCCGCTCAGCCCAACATGATGAAATATGTCGGGACTGAGCTGAACAAGCGTCGTCACGAGCTGATGATGTCGGCAGGCGGTTCGCGCAGCCTTGAATGGGAAAGCGAGGATACCGGCGGCGGTAAGCCTTCGCGTAACTGGCTGCGAACCAAGGCCAACTCGATCGAGGGCGGGACTTCGGAAGTCATGCTCAACGTCATTTCCAAACGCATTCTTGACCTGCCTGGAGCCTGATCGATGCCACTTTATCACAATGAAGATCAGGCGATGCTGGCGGATACGGCCAGCGGTTTCATGGCCGATGAAGGCAATATCGCGAAGCAGCTGCGCCATTGGCGGGACCGCGATTGCAAGGATGGTTTCGGCCACGGCCTGTGGAAGCAGATGGCCGAGCTGGGCTTTACTGGCATTCTCGTTTCTGAAGATGATGGCGGGCTGGGCATGGGCCATGTCGAGGCCGGGATCGTGCTCGAAGAGATCGGACGCAACCTGACTCCGTCACCGTTTCTGACCTCCTCCGTGCTCGCCGCAACCGCGCTGGGGCACGGCTCGAATGACCTCAAGGGCCGTTACCTGCCCGGTCTGATCGAAGGCGAAAGCGTCTTTGCCGTCGCGGTCGATGAAACCGCCAAGCACCGCCCCTCGCGCATCACCACCCGCGCGGAAAAGTCGGGCAATGGCTTCAAACTGACCGGCGCGAAGAGCTTTGTCATTCAGGGAGCGAGCGCAGATATGCTCGTCGTCGCGGCGCGCACCCGCGGCGCGGATGATGACGAGGACGGCATCACTTTGTTTGCCGTGCCAAGGGACGCGGCCAATATGAGCCATGACCCGGTGCGCCTTGTCGACAGTTCGATGGCAACGCACACCAAGTTTGACGGCGTCGAGCTGGATGGCGATGCGGTGATCGGCGAAGTCGATGGCGGGCGCGAAGTGCTGAACGCGATGCTCAATGCAGGCCGGATTGGTTCTGCGGCAGAGGGTGTCGGGGTTGCACGCGGCGCGATGGATATGACCATCGACTACCTCAAACAGCGCAAGCAATTTGGCCGGGTGATCGGCGAGTTTCAGGCGCTCCAGCACCGCGCTTCACATCTCTATTCCGAGGTTGAAACCGCTCGCGCTGTGACGATCAAGGCGCAGCAATTGCTCGACGCCGCCGGTTCGGGGGGCAGCGAAAATGCCGATCTGATGATCTCGGTCGCCAAGGCCAAGGTCGCCAAGGCGGCAGGCCTCGCCGTGCGCGAAGGGGTGCAGATGCATGGCGGCATCGGTATGACCGACGAATACGATATCGGCCTCTATATGAAGCGCGACCGGGCGTTGCAGGAATTCCTGGGCGATGCCTATTTCCACGCCAATCGCGTCGCGGAGCTCAGCGGTTACTGACTAATTCACACTCCTCGTCATTGCGAGGAGCCGCAGGCGACGCGGCAATCCATGGCCCAGCGGGCTGCGGCCAAATGATCGGTCGATGGATTGCTTCGCTTCGCTCGCAATGACGAAGAAGGGAAATTCGAATTATGGATATTCAATCACTTTTCGGCCTTGATGGCCGCGTTGCGCTGGTCACTGGCGGCAGCCGAGGGATCGGCAAGATGTTCGTCGAAGGCCTGCTCGCAGCGGGCTGTGCGCGGGTCTATATCTCGGCGCGCAAGGTCGAGCAGATGCAGGAAACGATCAACGAGTTTGGCGAAGACGCCCAAGGTAATCCTAGGGTCATCGGCATCCCTGCCGACCTCAGCCAGATGGACGGCATCCAGACGCTCGCCGATGAAATGGCTGCGCGCGAGGAAAAGCTCGACATTCTCATCAACAATGCAGGCGCGGCTTGGGGTCAGCCCTATCTCGAATTTAACGAGGCAGGCTGGCACCGCACGATGGACCTCAATGTGAAGACCCCGTTCTTCCTCACGCAAAAGCTGCACGACCTACTGGTCGCAGGCGGTAAGAGCGGCCATTTGGCCAAGGTGATCCACGTCTCCTCGATTGACGGGCAGCGGATCAATCCGTGGGAAACCTACGCCTATCAGGCCTCCAAGGCCGCTGTAATCCAGCTGACCCGCCGGATGGCTGCGCGGCTGGTCAGCGACAATATCATTGTGACGTCGATCGCGCCCGGTGCCTTTGCCAGCGAGATGAACAAGGCAGCCGCGAAGGCTCCCGATGCGGCCTCTTCGATGATCCCGGCCAAGCGCATCGGTTCGGCCGAGGACATGGCCGCCGCCGCAATCTATCTGTGCAGCCGCGCAGGCGATTACGTCATCGGCGAGACGCTGACCGTCGATGGCGGCGTGGTCAATGCCAGCATCCCGGCCCTCTTTGGAGACCCCGCAGGCGGCGGTGCGACAAAGGGCTGAATTCGCCTGTCAGAACCACGACACAAGAAGCCCCGCGCAGTGCCGCGGGGCTTTTTCGTTGGCGGGTTATCTCGCAGGTGCAAAATAACACAAGCCAAAGCGCTGCTTTGCCGCTAAGGGGCTGCGCACGGGCGTCACCGGCATTGACCGCAGCCCGCTTGAGCCCGGCGCAGGGTACGCACCGCGCTCATGCCTTCTTCACGCAGCGCGATCATTTGTGCCGGTGCCCGAGCGAAAACCCGATGTCTTTTGAAACTCTCCCCCCGCTTTTGGGCGAAGCGCTTGCCGAGCGCGGCTATGCCGAACCCACTCCCGTTCAGGCCGCGACCATCGCGCCTGACGCCGCTGGCCGCGATCTGATCGTCTCGGCGCAGACCGGTTCGGGCAAGACGGTCGCATTCGGAATTGCGCTGGCTGACGCCCTGCTGGCCGAAATTCGCGGGACGCCGCTGACCGAGCGCCCGCTTGCGCTGGTGATTGCTCCGACGCGCGAACTGGCCTTGCAGGTCAGCCGCGAGCTGAGCTGGCTCTATGCCAAGGCAGGACTGCGGATTGCGACCTGTGTCGGCGGGATGGACGCGAGCAAGGAACGCCGCGCGCTCCGCTCCGGCCCCGCGATTGTTGTGGGCACTCCGGGACGTTTGCGCGACCACCTCGAACGCGGCGCGCTCGACCTGTCAGGCCTGATCGGCGTGGTTCTGGATGAAGCGGACGAGATGCTCGACATGGGCTTCCGCGATGATCTGGAAGAGATCCTCGACGCCAGCCCCGACACGCGCCGCACGCTCCTTTTCTCCGCCACCATGCCGCGCGCGATCGTGCGGCTGGCCGAGCGTTACCAGACCAACGCGCTGCGCCTCTCGCTGACCGGACAAGATCGCGGGCACGGCGATATCAGCTATCAGGCGATCACTGTTGGCCCGTCGGAAATCGAGAACGCGGTGGTCAATCTGCTGCGCTTTCACGAGGCCGAATCCGCCATCTGTTTCTGCGCCACGCGCGACAGTGTGCGGCGTTTGCATGCGACCTTGCAGAACCGCGGCTTTGGCGTTGTGGCTTTGTCGGGTGAGCATTCGCAGTCCGAGCGCAATCAGGCTCTGCAAGCGATGCGCGACCGCCGCGCGCGTGTCTGCGTTGCCACGGACGTCGCCGCGCGCGGGCTTGACCTGCCGACGCTTAGCCTCGTCATCCATGTCGAAACGCCGCGCGATGCCGAGACGCTCCAGCACCGTTCGGGCCGCACCGGACGTGCGGGCAAAAAGGGCACGGCGGCGATCATCGTGCCCTATAACCGCCGCAAGCGGGTGGAATCGATGCTGCGCGGCGCGAAGATCGAGGCCCAATGGCTCGGCGCGCCGACGCCGGAGGCTATCGCCAAGAAAGATCACGGGCGCTTGATGGAAAAACTCACCGCGCCCACCGAGTACGAAGAGAACGACCGCGCGATTGCGAAAGAGCTGATGGAGCGCATGGCCCCCGAAGACATCGCCGCCGCTCTGGTCATGGCACACCGCGACAAGATGCCGCAGCCCGAAGAGCTGCTGGCCAACACCCCCGAAGCGCGCGAAAAGGCCATGGCTGAAAAGCACCGTCCGGGCTTTGAAGATGTGGTCTGGTTCAAGATGGGCATTGGCCGCCGTCAGAATGCAGAGCCGCGCTGGCTGCTGCCGCTGATCTGCCGCCGCGGCCACATCACCCGCAACGAGATTGGCGCGATCCGCATCGGTCCGGAGGAGAGCTGGTTCCAGATCCCCCGCACCATCGCCCCGAAATTCGCCGAGACTTTGGAGCGCACCGCATCGACCGATGACGAACAGGACGCGATCCTGATCGAGGAATCCGCCGAAGGTCCGCGCATCGAAGCGCGCCAGAACCGCAAAACCGGCGGGCCCAAGGTTCACGCCAAGCCGTTCCGTAAAGGTCAGGGCGGCAAACCGCGCCGCGAAGGCAGTTATGGGGGCGGTTATGGCGGCGATAAGGGCGGCGCAGCGGGCAAGCCGTCCGGCGACCGTCCGGCCTATGGCAAGGATAATCCGGGCAAGCCGCATTTCAGCAAGCCGAAATCGGGCAAGCCCTTCGCGGGCAAGTCAAAGCCCGGTTTCAAAGGTAAAAACGCCGGAAAGCCCAAGCGCAAACCGAGCTGAGCCTGACGGAATTGAGATGAGCGGGCGAGTAGGCTTCTACCCGTCCATCAACTCGCGCACGAACGGGATCAGGCCCGTCTGCCGCGTGCGGCGCATGCGTTCTGCGTCGAGCACTTCGCAGACGCGGTCAAAGCACTCATCGACATTGTCGTTGACCACCACGTAATCATATTCGGCCCAGTGGCTGATTTCCGCCCGCGCGCGCTCCATCCGGTCGTCGATCACTTCGGCGCTGTCCTGCGCTCGTGATTCCAGCCGGCGGCGCAGTTCGTTGAGGCTGGGGGGCAGGACGAAGACGGTGACGACGTCCTGATCGTCCTTTTGCTTCAGCTGCTGCGTGCCCTGCCAGTCAATGTCGAACAGATAGTCCTGGCCGTTCTTCAACCCTTCGCGGATCGCGCCCTTGGGCGTGCCATAGCGATAGCCGAAGACATGCGCCCATTCGTAGAAATCGTCTTCCTCCACCATGCGATCAAAATCGGCATCGGAGACGAAGTGGTAATGCACGCCGTCCACTTCGCCGGGACGCGGCGGGCGCGTTGTGGCGGAGATGGACAGGCGGATCTCGTCATCCTTTTCCAGCAACATGCGTGACAAGGTTGTCTTCCCCGCGCCAGAAGGTGAGGAGAGGATGAACAGCAAGCCCCGGCGGTGGAGCTTGTCGGTGCCAGAGCCTGTGCTCGTGCCTGAATTGGTGGTTGGTTCGCCCATAGGCCCCGTTGCCGCAATTAGCGGGGCGAAATCAAGAGGCGCCTTTGCTCTTCACGCGTCATTTTCAGTGCGTTTCTGTCGTCCGAGCCGCTTTTGTCGCGCTTTTCCGCGATCATAGAGCGTCTTGGCGACCAGCCCGCTGGCAACGATCGCAAGGCCCGAAACCGAACGGGTCGCCAGCTTGCTTGCCCCGTACAGTCCCAGCGTCAGGAGCATTGAGCGCCCGTCGAGCGCTTGCTTCGCATCTTCGGGTGTGTCCGAGCTGGCCTTGGCGACCTTTTGCTCGACCTGTTTGCGCAGCAGGCTTGATGCCCCGCGCACGACAATGTCAGCGATCAGCAGATTGGTTGCAGGATTGTCGCTGGGAAGCGGAAGTCTGGATTCGCGGCTTTTTGGCTCGGACTCTGTAGGGGGAGTGTCGTCGGTGTCGGACATGAGCGGGGGCCGCCCAGCCTACTTCTTGCGGCCGAAATCGACCGTCACGACATTGGAGCCATCGCCGTTGTCGCCGGCGTCATCGCCGCCGCTTTCGGCATCGGCAGCCTCGCCCGCGCTTTTCGCCTCGCCGTCATTTTCCGCATCGTCATGCGCTTCGGGGGCAATGTCAGCCGACGAAGCCTGGAATTGCAGCCCGAAATCGACCGCCGGATCAACAAAGGCGGTGATCGCGGCGTATGGGATATCGAGCTTGGCCGGGATCTGGTTGAACGAAAGCCCCACCGAAAACCCGTCATCGCGCACGTCCAGTTCCCAGAACTTGTTTTGCAGGACGATTGTCATCTCGTCGGGAAAGCGTTCCTTGAGATGGGCAGGGATCGAAACGCCGGGCGCTTCGGTCTTGAAAGTGATGTAGAAATGGTGGTTTCCGGGAAGCTCGCTGCCCCCGATCACGATCTCGCCCAGCACACGGCCGACCACGGCGCGCAGCGCCTCTTGAACGATCTCATCATAGGGGATCAGGCTGTCGGGTGTGTCTTCGGTCATTGTGCCGTGAATCGTGACCGCGCAGGCGTCGCTGGTCAAGCATTTCATGCGATTAGGTTGGGGACTTTTGTGCGATGCAAGAAAAGCTTGTCTGCGAGGCGCTTGCGCGCTGCGCCCCAGCTTTTATAGCCGCGTGCATGACTGATCGAGCCAGAACAGGAAGCGTAGAGCGCAAAACCGCCGAGACGAGCATTGCGATCACCGTCAATCTTGACGGGACGGGCGCCTATGAAGTCTCCACCGGGATCGGCTTTCTCGATCATATGGTCGAGCAGTTTTCCAAACACTCGCTGATCGATGTGAGCATGAAGGTCGAAGGCGACCTGCATGTCGACCAGCACCACACGACCGAGGATTCGGCGATTGCGCTGGGGCAGGCTCTGTCGGAGGCGCTAGGCGATAAGGCGGGCATTGGCCGTTATGGCAGCGCCTATTCGCCGATGGACGAGACGCTGAGCCGAGTGTCGCTCGACATTTCGGGGCGGCCTTATCTGGTGTGGAAGGCGCAGTTCTCTCAGGAAAAACTGGGCGAATGGGACACCGAGCTGATCGAGCACTGGTTTCACTCGGTCGCGCAGTCGGCGGGCCTGACGCTGCATTGCGAGCTGCTTTACGGCACCAACAATCACCACATTTGCGAGAGCCTCTACAAAGGTTTCGCCCGCGCCATGCGCATCGCCGTCGAACGCGACCCGCGCAAAGGCGGCGCAATCCCGAGCACCAAGGGGCAGCTAGGTGGCTGAGATCGTCGCGCTGATTGATTACGGCGCGGGCAACCTTCATTCGGTTCACAATGCGTTGAAGGCAGTGGGGGCAAATGTCTCCGTCACCGCTGACCCGAATGTCGTGCGCGCAGCCGACCGGATCGTGCTGCCGGGTGTTGGCAGCTTCAAGGCGTGCGCAGAGGGCCTGCGCGCGATCCCGCATATGGTCGAGGCGATGACCGAGCGGGTGCAGGTTGGCGGTGCGCCGTTCCTTGGCATTTGCGTCGGCATGCAATTGCTCGCGACGCGCGGGCTTGAGCATGGCGCGACTGACGGGCTCGGCTGGATCGAGGGCGAGGTGCGCCTGATCACTCCGCATGATCGAAGCATCAAAGTGCCGCATATGGGCTGGAACGATGTCGCGCTGCTGCCCCATGCGCGGGAACACGCGGTGGTGGATGCAGGCGAAGCCTATTTCCTCCATTCCTACCACTTCGCCGCCGAAAACCCCGCCGACATCGCCGCCATGACCGATCACGGCGAGGGGCTGGTCGCTGCTGTCGCTCGCGCCAATGTGCTGGGCGTGCAATTTCACCCCGAGAAGAGTCAGGCCTATGGTCTGGAATTGCTGTCACGTTTTCTGGAGTGGGCACCATGATTGTATTCCCCGCAATCGACCTCAAAGGCGGCGAAGTCGTGCGGCTGGCCGAGGGCGATATGGACCGCGCGACCGTCTATGGCGATGATCCGGCGGCGCAAGCGATGCTCTTTGCCGAGGCGGGCGCGGAGCATCTGCACGTGGTCGATCTCGACGGCAGTTTCGCAGGCGAAGGCCGCAACCGCGAGGCGGTGCAAGCCATCATCGAGACCTTCCCCGGCTATGTGCAACTGGGCGGCGGTATCCGCGATGCCAAAGCGGTCGAGGATTGGTTCAACCTCGGCGTGGCGCGCGTCGTGATGGGCTCCGCCGCGCTCAAAAACCCCGAATTTGTGAAAGAGATGGCCCGCGAATGGGAAGGCGGCATTGTCGTCGCGGTTGACGCCAAAGACGGCATGGTCGCGACCGAGGGCTGGGCGGAGGTGTCCGACGTCTCCGTGGTCGATCTCGCCCGCAGGTTCGAGGATGCGGGTGTCGCCTCGCTGCTGTTCACCGACATTGGCCGCGACGGTCTGCTCAAAGGCGTGAATATCGACGCGACGGTCGAACTGGCACAGCGCGTCGACATCCCTGTGATCGCCAGCGGAGGGGTCAAAGGCATCTCCGACATCCACATCCTCTCGATCCAGGCACATCTCGGGATCGAAGGGGTGATTACCGGGCGCGCGCTCTATGAGGGCAAGCTGGACCTCGCAGCCGCGATCGCGATGGGCGCGCGGGAATGAACCTTTCAAACGTCGCGTTACTGGCGACAGCTGCAATAATAGTCATTGTTGCGATAGACTGGCGTCGTGGACGCACGGGGCTCGGGAAATTCTATCTCGACAAGGAGGAGCAACCTGAACGGTTCTGGTTTGCGCTGTGTCTTTATCTCAATATGGCGTTCGCGATGTTTTGGTTGTCCGGACAGGTTGAGGAGCCGATGTCGATAATGACCGACGGGGAAACGATCATTCTCCATGAGGAGGCGTCGCAATGACCGTCCGCATCCGCGTCATCCCCTGCCTTGACGTCGCCGATGGGCGCGTTGTGAAGGGCGTCAACTTCGTCGACCTGAAAGACGCGGGCGATCCGGTGGAGCAGGCGCGGGCCTATGATGCGGCGGGAGCGGACGAGCTGTGCTTCCTTGACATTTCCGCCAGCCATGAGGGGCGCGGGACGTTGCTCGATATCGTCCGGCGCACTGCGGAGGTGTGCTTCATGCCGCTCACGGTCGGGGGAGGGGTGCGCAGCGTCGAAGATGCGCGCGCGCTCTTGCTGGCAGGCGCGGACAAGGTCGCGATCAATTCCGCAGCGGTCGCTCGGCCCGAACTGGTGGCAGAGATCGCCGCGCAATTCGGCAGCCAATGCGTTGTCGCCAGCGTCGACGCGCGCAAAGTGGGTGACGCGAAGTGGGAAATCTTCACCCATGGCGGACGCAAAGCCACCGGCATCGACGCGCTCGAATATGCGCAAAAGGTCGCGGGTCTCGGCGCGGGAGAACTGCTCGTCACCAGCATGGACGGCGATGGAACGCAGGCCGGATATGACCTCGAACTCACCCGCGCGATTGCGGACGCGGTGAGCATTCCGGTGATCGCCAGCGGCGGTGTAGGCAATCTCGAACACCTCGTCGAAGGGGTGCGCGAAGGCCATGCCAGCGCCGTCCTCGCCGCCTCGATCTTCCATTTCGGCACCCACTCGATTTCCGAAGCGCACGAAGCGCTCAGGGCTGCGGGCTTGCCTGCGCGCGGTGTTTGAGCGAGACGGTTCGCATGAGCACACTAGACCGCCTCGAACAGACAATCGCCGCCCGCGCCAGCGCCTCGGCTGAGGAAAGCTACGTCGCGTGGCTCAACGCCAAGGGGGTGGGCACAATCGCGCAAAAGCTGGGCGAAGAGGCGACCGAAACGGTGATCGCCGCGCTTACCGGCAGCGATGAGGAACTGGTCGGCGAGAGCGCCGATCTGCTGTTCCACCTGCTCGTCCTGCTGCAAGCCAAGGGCGTTTCGCTCGAACAGGTTTTGGCAGAACTCGACCGCCGTGAAGGCGTGTCCGGGATTGCCGAAAAAGCCAGCAGAAAGGAAGGCTGATGCCGATCGACCCGACGCTTCCCTATGATGACAACAACATCTTCGCCAAGATCCTGCGCGGGGAGATCCCTTCGCACAAAGTCTATGAAGACGACTGGGCTTTCGCGTTCGAGGACATCAATCCGCAGGCCGAAGTGCACACTCTGGTGATCCCCAAGGGGCGCTATGTCAGCTGGGACGATTTCTCGGCCAAGGCGTCTGCGGATGAGATCGCAGGCTTTGTCCGCGCCGTGGGCGAGGTCGCGCGGGCGAAGGGGTTGGTCGAGCCGGGCTACCGGATGATGGCCAATATCGGCGCGCATGGCGGGCAGGAAGTCCCGCATCTCCACGTCCATATCTTCGGCGGAGAGCCATTGGGACCGATGATCTGGAAGAGATAAATAGGCAAGCCTGCAGCACTATCTCGCCGCAGAATCAGTGCAGTTGTAGGTTTTTGCGCATTTCCTCAAACACGTTTGTCCGTTTGGAAAATCCACGCCACACGCCGAACAGCACTGAGCCGAGAAAGATCAGCGTGAACAGTCCACCAAACATATCTGGATCATCGAGCATATAGGCAATCACGAAGGCGCCAATAAATCCGACAAAGAACCCTCCAAGAAGCCCGAGCCCCATTCCAACCATGATTGGCTTGCTCCGGCTTTTCTGAGCCCTCTCATAGGCCCGCTGGAACTCGGTCGGACCAAGCTGTGCCAGGGGATCTTCGGGTGCAGTGCGCTGTAACCTTTCGTGCATGGCCATCGCATCCATCAAGGCGTCGCGATTGTTCTGCGAAATGAAAATGGCCGGAACCGATACAAGAACCAGAAAAATCACTACAAACCATAACATACCGTTCTCCCACATGCTTGTTCCAGGATTGCTGGTAAATCCTGCAATTGTTGAATCAGTTGTCAACGATCAATATCGAGTTATTAGGTAGTTAGCGCACGCGTTGGAAAAGAGGATTGCGGTTCGGCTCTCGCATGAGCATCGCGGGGATACGCTCGCAGCGTCTGGCCTCTCAACCCACCGCAAACTGGACTCATTCTGCCCCGGTTCAGACAATTTCGGCAAATCCGGCTGGCATGGTGGATTCCGCTGCGCTAATCGCTCCTTTGATGGTTAAACCGACATCTCCCGCCCCAAATCCACCAGGAGGCGTATTCGACGGATCGCGGCATTTCTACGCCGTGCGCGTCTATTACGAGGATACCGATCTGTCGGGCATCACCTATCACGCCAATTATCTGCGCTGGTTCGAGCGCGCGCGTTCTGACTTGCTCCGGATGCTCAATATTGACCAGCGCGCGGCGATTGAGAGCGAGAGCGACAGCGGCGCCTATGCAGTCTCCGAGATCAACATAAAGTATCTGCGCCCGGCAAAGCTCGACGATGATGTGGTTATAGAGACCACTTGCACCGAACTGGGCGCGGCAAGTTGCCGGATGCATCAAATTGCGCGGCGGGGTGATGAGAAGCTGTGCGAAGCCAGCCTGCGCGTCGGCTTTATCACTCTTGAAGGGCGTCCGCGCCGCCAGCCGCCCGAATGGCGCGCGGCGTTTCACGAATTTATGACCAGAGAGGAAGTCTGAGAGTGTCGTTAGACCTGCTGAGCGCCGTTGCTGCCGAAGCCGCTGCAACCGATTTGGGAGCCACACGGCTCGACCCGCTCGAACTGTTCCTGCAGGCCGATATTGTCGTGCAAGCGGTGATGCTCGGGCTGATCCTCGCCAGTATCTGGACCTGGGCGATCATCGTTGCCTTCAGCCTGCGGATTGGCGGGCTGAACACCAAATCGCGCGATTACGAGGACACTTTCTGGACCACCAAGGACCGCGAGGCTGTGCTGAGCAAGAAGCATCGCGGTGAAGTTCCCTCGGCGCGGGTTGCAGCAGCGGGCCTCGACGAATGGCGCAAATCGACCAAGGCAACGCCGGTTGACCGCGACGCCACCCGCCAGCGGATCGGCGCAGCAATGGAGAGCCAGGTCGCGCATGAGGCGGACGAGCTTGCGGGCAAGCTCAACTTCCTCGCCACCACCGGATCGGTCGCGCCGTTTGTGGGCCTGTTCGGCACGGTTTGGGGAATCATGAACAGCTTCTTCCAGATCGGCGCGCAGCAAAGCGCCTCGCTCGCCGTGGTCGCCCCCGGCATTGCAGAGGCTCTGTTCGCTACCGCAATCGGTCTGTTCGCCGCGATCCCTGCCGTGATTGCCTACAACCGCTTCAGCAATTCGGTGAACCAGTACGAAGCGCGCCTTCAGCGCTTTGCAGACAAGGTTCACGCGGGGTTGAGCCGCGAGCTGGACCGTATCTGATGGGGATGGGTGTCGCTTCTTCCGGACGCAGGCGCGGGCGGCGCACCCGCCGGGCGGCGATGGCGGAGATCAACGTCACTCCGCTGGTCGATGTGATGCTGGTGCTGCTCATCATCTTCATGGTGACAGTGACTTTGCCTGCCGTGGGCGTACCGATTGAACTGCCCGAAAGCCGCGCCAATGCGGTCGAGGAAACGCCCACTCAGGTGAATATCTCGATTGGCCGCGATGGGCGGATTTTCGTCGAGAACGAGGCGGTGCCGAACGGCGCTTTCCCCGACGCACTCGCCGCGATTGACCGCAATGCTGATGGCGAATTGCCGACAATCGTGCTGCGCGGCGACCGGAGCATCAATTACGGCAGGGTGATGGCCGTTATGGGCGAGTTGAGCCGTGCGGGCTTCACCTCGATCACCCAAGTCACCGACAGTTCAGATTCAGCGCCATAGCGATAGACCCTAATGGCAGCGACAGCATTCCGCAGCGAAGACAGGATCGGCCTTGTGGCCGCGATTGTGCTGCATGTGCTGATCGTGGTCGCGCTGGCGATGCAGATGATGTTTGCGCCTGCGCCAACCATGCCGCCTGATCGCGTCACAGTCAGCCTCGCCACCGAGGTCAGCCTTGAAAGCACTGCGCCCGATCCGGTGGACGAAAGCCGCGCTGCGATTGCGCCGACGCTCTCGGATGAACCCGCGCCTCCGCCCGAACCGGGGGCTGCTCAGCCTGCCGAGGCCGCCGCGCCCACTCCGCCGCGCCCTGCCGCTCGCAGCGAACCGCGCACCCAATCGCCGCCCGACACACGCGACCGCCGCCGTCCCGAAGATTCGCGCTCGGCACCGCGCACGGCAGAACGCGCCGGAGGCAGCAGGATTGGTGACAATTTCCTTGCCGGGCAGGGCGAGGCGACCAACACCGACGAAACCCGCGTCCCCGCCTCGCAAATCGGGCGGAGCGCGCGCGCATCGCTGCAACAGGCGATCAACCGCCAGATACGCCCCTATTGGGATGCGCCTTCGGGCCTCGATTCAGAGCAGCTGGTTACTGTGCTCGCCTTCCGTCTCAATGAAGACGGATCATTGGCGGGGCGCCCGCGGGTTGTTAGTCAGAGCGGGATCACCGATAGCAACCGTCCGCAGGCTCCGCTCCACGCCGAACGTGCAATTCGGGCGGTTCAACGGGCAGCACCTTTCGATTTGCCCGACGAGTATTACGAAGCCTGGAAGAACATCTCCCAATGGAGGTTCGATAGAAGATTGTGAGCATGAGACTGAATTTGAGCCTTGGCGCGCTGGCGCTGCTGTTTGCCGCCCCTCTAGCTGCGCAAACGACCGATCTGGGAGAGCCCTTGGGTGATGGCGGCGAGGTCGAAACCGCGTTCGAACAGGAGGCTTCTTCTGACGAGGACGCAGGCGGCCTGACCGGATCGACCACCGATGAAAGCGACTGGGAAGACCTAGGCATCGCGATCCCCGCCTTTGCGACAGACCGCGACCGCTCGACCCCGGCCAATGCCGATGGCACGGCGGCTTTGGGCCGCGAGATCGCGCGGGTTATCACTGGGAACCTGCGCAATAACGGATTGTTCAAGCCGACCGGTCCCGACGCGCTCCCTTCACCGAGCTTCCCCCAAATCACCGATCCTGCATGGAGCAGCTGGGGAGGGCGCGGGGCAGAGATGCTGGTGCACGGCTATGTCCGCGCGCAGGGTGACGACCGGCTTGTGGTCGGCTGCTATCTCTACGACGTTGTCCTTCGCGACGAGCTGATCCGCGAAGGCTGGGTTGTGCGCCCGGCAGACTGGCGGCGCGCGGCGCATAAGTGCTCCGACCTCATCTATGCGCGACTGACCGGCGAAGACCCGTTCTTTGACAGCCGCATAGCCTATATCGCTGAAACCGGCCCCAAGGATAACCGCGTGAAGCGGCTTGCGGTGATGGACAGCGACGGCGCGAACCACCGCTTCCTGACTTTGGGCAGCGCAACCGCGCTCACCCCGCGTTACTCGCCCGATTATTCGAAGATCCTCTACCTGTCCTATGTCGACGGGAACCCGCGCATCTATGTCTATGACATTGGCAGCGGACGGCAGACCTTGGTGACGCAGAACTCCAACCCGACCCTCGCGCCGCGCTGGTCGCCCGATGGCCGCCATATCCTCTATTCGATGGCGGTGGCGGGCAACACCGATATCTACCGCGTGCCGGTGAGCGGCGGGCAGAGCGTGCGACTGACCGACACACCGGGGATCGACATTGGCGGGTCTTACTCGCCCGATGGCCGCCAAATCGTGTTTGAAAGCGACCGTTCGGGCACGCAGCAATGCTATGTGATGGATGCTGACGGATCGAACCAGCGCCGCATCACCTTCTTTGGTGGGCGCTGCGCCACGCCCGAATGGAGCCCGCGCGGTGACCAGATCGCCTTTACGCGCATAGCCGGTGACTTTAATGTTGCCGTCATGACGCCGGCAGGGCGTAACCTTCGCGTGCTGACAAGCGGATGGCAGGATGAGGCCCCGACATGGGCACCCAATGGGAGGATTATCCAGTTCTTTCGCACCACGCGCGATGCTGGCCGTTCCTCGCTTTGGCAGGTCGATCTGACCGGCCGCAATGAAAGAAGACTGCCGACGCCGGTTGATGCGTCGGACCCTGCATGGGGGCCAATTCGCCCCTGATTGAATTGTTCCCTAAGCTGCGGCTAGAATGCCGCGCTCAATACGGAGAGTAAAACCATGACGATCTCTGTTTCCAAGACAGCAACCATTGTGCTGATGACCTCGGCTCTGGCGCTTGGCGCTTGTTCCAAGAAGGCTCCCGAAGAGCTGCCGCCGGTGCAGCAGACCAATGCAACGCCTACGCCAACGCCCACCACGGCAACGCCGTCTGGCCCGTCAGTCGGATCGCAGCAGCATTTCGAGCAGGCGGTTGGCGGCTCCAGCGTGATCTATTTCGACACTGACCGCTTCAACATCGATTCATCGGATGCCGCCGCGCTTCAGGCGCAGGCGCAGTATTTTGCGCGCTTCCCGCAGCTGACCTTCACCATCGAAGGGCATTGCGACGAACGCGGCACGCGCGAATACAACCTTGCCTTGGGTGAGCGGCGCGCGAATTCGGCGAAGAACTATCTCGTCAGCCTCGGCGTTTCGCCCGACCGCATCCGCACGGTGAGCTATGGTAAGGAGCGCCCCGTCGCGCTTGCCTCCAGCGCAGCCGCATGGGCGCAGAACCGCCGCGCCGCGAGCATCATCATCAATTGATTTGAGCCCGGGTTTCCGCGTTCGCTTCCTTGGTAGGAGCGGGCGCGGGGCCAGCTTAGCGTTCGACCTCGGCCGAAGCCTCGACCATCACGATCGCGGATTGTTCGCCGATCGCAACATGGCCCGCCATATCGCCAGCGCGTGCGAACAGCACCAGCGTCACCAGCGCGAAGGCTGAAAACAGGCTGGAGATGGTCAATTGCTGGCTCATGGCTGTCCCTTGTTTCGCAAATGCTGCTAGGCGTTAGATATGAACAATCTATTGCAATGCAACATTTCAGATCGAAACTGGTTTGCACGCCTTCCAATGTATCTCCAGCAGGCCTAGACTGACCGCGTGACCTTTCCGATGAACGACATGAAATCCTGTGCCTAAAGCGCGCCGCTCCAACGATTGGGGATTTCCGCGCTGGCGATCTTACGATTCTTCGCGCGAGACTGTGGCCCAGCGCGAATGCGACCGCCATGGCTGCGGCGAAGCGGGCCTGTGCCCTGCGCCCAAATCCCCCAACAGTCCCGACCGCTGGTATTTCTGTCAGGCCCACGCGGCTGAATACAACAAGGGCTGGGACTATTTCGAAGGGCTCGACAAAGAGCAAAAGGCCGAACGCGCCAAGGCCGAGCGGCAGGAAAGCGAAGGCTATGCCGAGGCCTCGCATTATGGCTGGATGGGATCAGGCGACGGATCGCGCAGCGCCGATGAGATGCGCGCGCTGGAGCTGCTCGAGCTGGAGGCGGACGCGGACTTCGCTGCGGTCAAGAAAGCGTACCGGGTGAAAGCCAAAGAGGTCCATCCCGACGTCAAACCCGGCGATGAAGACGCCGCGCTCGAATTCCAGAAACTGCAAGTCGCCTATGACGTCCTGCGCACCGCCGAAGAGCGGCGCGAGTGGAAGGGATAATCAGGAGAATCCATGCGTATCCTTGCTTTTGCCGCCAGCAATTCCTCCGTCTCGATCAACAGCCAGCTGGCCGAATATGCCGCCAGCCTTGCGACCGGTATCGTGGGCGAAGCCGAGGTCGAGATGCTCGACATCCACGATTATGAAATGCCGCTCTACCGCCACGACCGTGAGGTTGCGGACGGCATCCCGAAGCAAGCCCACGATTTCCTTGCAAAGATCGGCGCAGCGGACGCACTGATTGTCTCCTTTTGCGAGCATAACGGCGCCTACTCCGCCGCGTTCAAGAACCTGTTCGACTGGTGCAGCCGCGTCGGGCGCGAAGTTTGGCAGGGCAAGAAGATGCTGCTGCTCGCCACCTCACCGGGCGGACGCGGCGGGCAAGGCGTTCTGGAATTCGCCACCGCCTCAGCCCCGCGCTTCGGAGCAGAAGTGGTTGGCAGCCTTTCGGTCCCCAGCTTCGGCGAGAACTTCGATAGCGGCGCGGGCAAACTGCTCAACAAGGAGCTGGATGGTGAGCTGCGGATGCTGGTGGCGAAACTGACGGCCTAATAACCGCCTTCACATCATAGGAAAATGTGCTGGGTGTAAGTGTAGATCCAAGTTTCGATGATCACGAAGCTCTCAACTGGCTCTCCATCGGCATCCAATGCAGGTTCAAAGCGGGCATGCTGCAAAATTTCCCGGCAGGCATCCTGAACGTCATCATACTCGTTGGCTTCGCCTTCGGCTCTGCAGGAGGTCGCAATCCCTTCGCCGTCGACCATCGCGATAAAGTAAATCGAATCCTGATCGAGGCGATCGCGTACGCGCGATGTGCGCATCGTCAAACCTGAAAGAATCTCGCCCGATCGCTCGTTTGGTACCGCCATTTTTGACAGCGCGCGTTGCTGTATCGGGTCAAGGCCCCAGCTTCGCAACACTTCGTCAAGGCACTGGTCCATCACCATCAACGCGCTGTTGATGTTTTGGAGATCAAGCGCGAAATCTTCCTCGAATGCGTCAGTTATCACCAGTGACTGCTCGACCGGATTATCGAAATAGTCCGCTGGAATATTGGCACCGAATCCCTCCCAATCGCCATCCTTGAGCCGGAATGAATAGCCGTGGCGCAAGGGCTCTGTACCAAGGCCATATTGCGTATGGGGAGTGCGGTTGCGGCGGTCGAGCGTATCGGAAACGACATTCAACTCGAAGTTGTAGCCGGGCGCGCGGCGGCGCAGGATGAACTGGATTTCTGCATCGCCGGCACGGAATGTGCGCACCAGGTGGCACAGGCCGTCTTCAAGCGCGGCATGCCATTGCGAGGATGGAACCGCCGCAAGCGGTTGGTCATCGGCGAGTGCCGGGCTGGTCCAGAACGGTGCGAAGGTGAGCGCTGCGATCGCCGCGCCTACGCGCAAGTTGAGCATTGGTTTTACTACTCCTTAGGCCCCTCAAATCCCGGCCTCGCTGCGGTTGAGTTGATCTGCGGGTTCGGGTTGTCGTTCCACCACGCTACATCGCTCCAGGGGCGGATATCAACCTCGTGGGTCCAGCAATTGCGCGGCTGCCGCGCGAGGTGCCAATAGGTTTCGGCGATGTTGGCGGGGTCGATGATCCCCTCTTCGCCTTTCGAAGCCTTGTAGGCCTCGTATTTGTCGCCCAGCAGCTTGCCGAGCGTATCGGGCGCATCGACGCCGCCATCGATAACGACATGCGCAGTGTGCACACCTTGCGGAGCGAACTCCGCGTTGAGCGTCTGGCACAGCATCCGCCGTCCGCCCATCGCAGCGGCATGGCTGTGCTGGCCTGCATTGCCGCGCATCGCCGAAGTGGCGGACGTCACCAGCAAAGTGCCGTGCCTGCCGGACTTGGCGCGCTCAACCATCGCGGGGAACATCGCGTGGGCGAGGCGGAAGACGCCGTAGCAGCCCAGCCGCCAGCCCAGCTCGAAAGTGCGGTGCGGCGTGTCGTGGAGGGTGCGGTTCCCGATTTGCGCGCCGAGGTTGTAGAGCGCGGTGTCGATAGGGCCGATATCGCGCTCTATCCGCTCAACCAGTTCCTCGATCGAACCATCATCGACCGCGTTGAGCAGCGTGCCCGAGGCGCTGCCGCCCGCATCCTCTATCTCGCCGATCAGCCGCGCCAGCCCGTCCTCGTCCGAGCGCCTTGCCAGCACCGCATGATAGCCGCCTGCCGCAAAGCGCTTGGCCGCGTTGCCGCCGATGCCAGCGCCTGCTCCGATCACGAGGAAAACGGGTTTTCTGGTGTCGGTCATGCGCTGGCTCCGGAGGCTCTATGTTGGTCGCTAAGGCTTAGACATACTCCAGCGCCTGCGCGAAGTCCGCTATCAAATCGTCGGGGTCTTCGATGCCGATGGAGATGCGCACGAGGCTGTCGGTGATGCCAAGCGCGGCCTTGCGCTCATCGGGAACCGAGAGGTGCGTCATCGAGGCCGGATGGCTCGCGAGCGTCTCGGTTCCGCCCAAGCTCACGGCCAGCTTGGCGATGGTGAGGTTATCGAGGAAGCGGAAGCATTCCGCCTCGCCGCCCTTGATGAAGACGCTGAAGGTCGAGCCGGCGCCCATGCAGTGACGGTCATAGATGTCTTGCTGGCGCGGATCGTCGATATGGCCGAGATAGCCGAGGCCGGTGACCTTGGGATGGTCGCGCAGGAAGGCGCAGACCTTCTCCGCATTCTCGCCCGCGCGCTGCATCCGCAGCTCCACGGTTTCGAGGCTGCGCAGCAGCATCCACGCAGTGTTCGGATCAGCAATCCCGCCCATGGTGTTGCGCAAAGCGCGGATCGCATCGATGAAGCGCTTGCGGCCCGAGACGCTTCCCGCAACCAGATCGGAATGGCCGCCGACATACTTGGTCAGCGAGTAGACCACCAGATCAGCGCCGTGATCGAGCGGACGCGACCAGAGCGGGCCGAGGAAGGTGTTGTCGATCGCAATCGGGCAGCGGTCCGGGTCAAAGTGCTTGTCGCGCGCGGCCTTGACCGCTTCGACATCGACCAGCGCGTTGGTCGGGTTGGCCGGGCTTTCCAGATAGATCAGCGGCACTTCGCCGCCCTGCGCTTCGGCCTGCGCCTTTGCCTTGACCATCACTGCGTCGAGTTCCTCTGGCGAAGCGCCTGCGGGGAAGTCCACATACGTCACGCCGTATTTGGCCATGGTCTTGGCGACGAAGCCTTCTGATGCCGCATAGAGCGGGCCGGAATGGACGATCACATCGCCCGCCTTGCACGCGGCCAGCATCAGGATCGCAATAGCGGTCATCCCGCTGGAGAAGCTCAGCGCTTCCTCCGCGCCGTCCCAGATGGCGAGGCGATCTTCGAGGATCTCTTGGTTCGGCCCGTTGAAGCGGCTGTAAACTAGCCCTTCCGCGCCGCCGGGACGCTTGCCGGTGATGCCTTCAAAGTGGCGCTTGCCGTCCGCCGCGCTGGGGAAGGCGAAGGTCGAGGTGAGGAAGATCGGCGCCTTCAATGACCCTTCCGAGAGGGTCGGGTCATAGCCGTGCCCCATCATCAGCGTCGAAGGCTTGAGCGGGCGGCCGCCAATCTCGGTGCGCTTGGGCTTGGGCTTGCGGCGCGGGGTTGGGGCGCCTGTGGCGGAATTCTGATCGACTGGAGAGTCCGTCATGATGCGGATGTCCTTCCTATATGAGCGCTCCCAGGAAGGCAGGAGCTGATTGAAGAGCCCAAGAGGCCACCCGCTTCTAACCTCCGCAGAAGCGCCTCTCCCCGATTGGGCTGTGCAATAGAGACGCATTTAATGCGGGTTGGTTTCATGTGCAACCGGGTTGAGTCGCGGTTTCGATAGCGGTGCGGAGAGCAGCTTGATGAGCGGGGCAATTCGAGAGACTTGGACCGCGCAAATGGGGTCTTTGCAAAACTTTCACTCACCCGCAAAGGCCCGGAGTCCCGCCGGTAATCGCAGGTGTTGTGGACCGGGAGTGTCACCTTTTGTCGCGCACGCTTTGCACTGTCGTTCACCTCGGCTTTCTTGCAAAGGCGAACCTAGCGCGCGCGACTGCCTGTAGGAAAGCGCTAAGGCTGTCCTTCGGGAACGATCAATCAGACCAGCCCGGCCACCACCCAGACCATTCCCACGATCAGCACCATGCCGAGCAGGTCGAGCACCAGTCCGGCGCGCACAAGCCGTTTGATCGTCAGCCGTCCGGTCGCCCATGCAATCGCGTTCGGCCCTGTTCCGGCGGGCAGGATAAAGCCCCAGCTTGCCGCCAGCGCCGCTGGCATCGCAATCAGGATCGCGTCCTCTCCCAGACCCAGTGCCGCGGCAAGGCTGGCGACCACCGGAATGATCGCAGAGGCGGTTGCGACATTGCTGGCAAATTCGGTGATCAGCACCACCATTGCCACAATCGCAAGGCCCATCAGGAACAGCGGCACCGCATCGAGCGGCAACAGCGCATTGCCCAGCCATGCGGCCAGCCCGCTCGCCTGCATCCCCGCCGCCAGCGCCAAGCCGCCGCCGAACATCAGCAGGACACCCCAGGGCGCACGGTCGGCCTCGTTCCATTTGAGGAAGGGCCGCCACTCGCCCTGCTTGCCGGTCCCGTCAGGCAGCAGGAACAGCGATAGCGCTGCGACAATCGCAATCGTGCCATCGGTCCAGCTGTCCTCGGGCAGATAGGGCGCGACCCAGCGGCGGCTCATCCACAGCAGGAAGGTGAAGGCGATGATCGGCACCAACCGTTTTTGCGCGGATGTCCACGGGGCACGGTCGTCAATCGCCTCGCGCGCGGCGGCAACGTCAAAGGGATGCGCGGCGACCTTTTGCACCTTGGAGATGATGTAGGCGGCCAGCGGCACGCCGAGCAGCACAATCGGCAGGCCGTAAGCCATCCACAGCGCGAAACTGATCTCCAGCCCGATCATATCGTCAAGCAATTGCACCGCGATCCCGTTGGTGGGCGAGCCGACAATCGTGCCAAGCCCGCCGATGGTCGCGGCAAAGGCAATCCCCATCGGGAGCGCGCCGAACAGGCCGTCAGTGGTGATCGTGCCGTCTGCGCGCGCAGCCGCCCCGCCCGCCAAAACCGCCAGCGCCATTGGCATCATAATCAGCGCGGTCGAGGTGTTGGAGATCAGCATCGACAGGATCGCCGCGCTCACCATGAAGGCGAGCAGCAGGCGCACCTGTCCTCCCTCTGACCCGATGGCTTTCAGGATCGCAAGGCTCAGCCGCCGGTGCAGTCCGGTGCGCTCGATCGCAAGCGCGATGAACGCGCCGCCCAGCAGCAGGAAGATGATGGGGGCGTAGTAAGCGCTGGCCGTGTCGCGTGCGCTCATCACGCCGCTAAGCGGCAGCCAGATGAAGGGGAGCAGGCCGGTGACAGGCAGCGGAACCGCCTCGGTAATCCACCAGACAGCCATCCACACGACCAGTCCGGCGACCAGCCATGCCTCGCCGCTCATCCCCATGGGCGCGCCGGTCAGCGCGGTGATCGCAAAGGCAAGCGGGCCGAGCAGCAGCCCGATCTGGCGCGCGTTCATGCGTGAAGTTCTCCCTCTCTCCGGTGAGGAGGGGTATCAGGCTTGGTTGCGGCCCCGCAAGCTTTGCGCGCGACCCGTCACCATATCGTCACCATTACGTCATCATTTCAGGGGCACTATTCGACTTCGACCGTCTCGCCCGCAACGTAGGCGCCATCACCATAGATGACCATGCCGCTGCGAATGCCCCTGCTGCGCGCACGGCGCAGGTTCTCGGCGCGTTCTTCCATGAGGCGTTGGATCGCAGGGTTCGGGCGCGAGGCCGGGGTGTTGCAGACTATCGGTTGCGCGCTAATTGCGAGGTCATAACCTCCCACAGGCCCGCCGCCCGAAGAGCACAGCTGCGCCAGCGAGGGATCGCGCTCGCCGCGCTGAAGATCGGCAATATCGGTTTCGAACGACTTGTATGAGACCTGCTCGTAGCGGCTAACCAGCTCACGCACATCGTCGCGGGCATATTGGGAAAGGTGCGCGCGCAGGTCCTCGCTGTCGGAGAAGTAGAAGCTCGCCGTGTCTTCATAGATCGGGCTGACCCGCAGGCTTCCGCCCCAGCTTTCAACTCCGCGCAGCGAGTTCACAAACTCCTCGGCAGACAGCGACAGCAGTGCGTCGACATTGCCGCCGGTAAAGGCGAGCCGCTGGATCGAGGGACCGCCAATGACGCCGCGCCAGAAGCCGTAAATGACCTTGGGGTCGCTCCAGTTGGGATAGACGATCCCTTCGCGGATTTCGCGCGGGGAAAGCGACACACGTGCGACTGTCACCAGCTTGGCGTCGTCGAGCGCGGCGCTATTGCTGCCGAAGGTCCGCTCATAGGGCTCCGCCATCGGATATTCGCCTGCCAGCGCCTCAATCACCGCGACATTGTGCAGGTTGAGCCAGAAGGCGAGCTGTTCGTTGCGCGGCAGCGTGGTGAGGTCGATCTCGCTGCCGATCCGCTCAAGATCAGCGCGATATTCGGTCAGAGAGGCCCTGATTTCCGCCGTCAGATAGGAAAAGGCGACGCGGTTCCCTTCTAGCCGGTAGCGCGATTCGTGCCCGTAAATGCGCCGCGTGCCGGTGCGCGGATCGACGCGGCCTGCGCCAACGCGGATCGACGGCCCCATCGGCACCACGAACCAGCCAAGCGCTTCGTCCCAATGGGCGTAGTCGATCCGGTGCTCGCGCCGGTCTGCCGCGGGGGTGAAGCGGGCAAGCGGGTTTTGGGAGTTGGTTGAGGCGGATGGGGAGGAGGCTTGTCGCTCGATCGATATCGCGGCGCTTTCGGCGGCGAGCGGTGCCGCGAGGCCGGTTCCCAGAGCGGTGGTTGCGGCGAATGCAGCGATCAGGCGAAGCGTCATTTCTTGTCTCCCACGTGACAGAATAATCTTCCAGCGTGCAGGTCTAAGTTGTTCAATAATAACCACGCATGAACCGGCGTTAACGTGTTATTCCACCGCATTCTTGTTGGGTGGATCGCCGGGCAGGTCAATATTGGAGAAGATCACCCGGCCTGTAGGCACGTCGCGGCGGCGCATGATCTCGAACTTGCGCTGACGTTGAGAGAGCAATTCTGCCACCCCGATAGAGAGACCCGGACGGCTCGCAGCCAGATAGCCGGCACCGCGCGTGCCCCCGGCGAGATCGGCGATGTCCCATTCGCGGATCGAGGCGCGGGTTAGCTCGGTCCGCGCGAGGATTTCGGTGACGTCTTCGCCAGCATATTGCGCGATATGGGCGCGGATATCGCTGTCGAAATCGGGGAAGTAGAAGAGCGCAACGTCTTCATAGAGCGTCGAGACTTCGAGCGTGTCACCATTCTTTTGCGTGGCCCGCAGCGAGTTCACGAAATCGGCGGCCTGCGCGTCGAGCAGCGACGACACATTGCCGCCGGTGTAAGCCTCGCGATCAAGCGCGGGACCGCCGATCTCGCCGCGCCAGAAGCCGTAAATGACCTTGGGCGATCGCCAGTTTGCGAACACGATCCGCTCGCGGATATCGCGAAGGCTCATGTCGATACCGCGAATGGAGATGAACTTTGCCTCGTCGAGCGGCACGCCGTCCACCTCGATATCGCGAGTCTGGCGAATGGGCCATTCCTCGGCGATCTTCTCGACCAAAGCGACATTGTGAAAGTTCAGCCAGAAGGCGAGTTGTTCGTTGCGCGGCAGGGCCGAGATGTCGAGCGTATTGGCGACCTCCTGAAGCTCGCGGCGATATTCGCCGAAGCTCGCAATCGCCTCTGCATCGAGGAAGGAGAAACCCAGCATTGACCCCTCGAGCCGGTAGCGCGAATTGTGCCCCTGACGGCGGCGCGTACCGATCACCGCGCTGGGCGGGCGAGCGGTCTGGCGGGTTGAGGGGCCCATCGAGATAACAAGGTTCTTGAGCGCGAAATCCCACAGCTCGTAATCGATCCGGTGGCGGATAGGGTCGGTGGTAGGGACGAATATTGCGAAGGGGTCGGCGGCGGGAACCGTCTGGGTTGCTGGCTCAGCGACGGGAAGTGGATCGCTTTGGGGCGCAACCTCGTTTTGGGCAAAAGCCGCTGTGTTCATCCCCGCCAGAATTGTCGCGGCGGCGGCCATCCGGAAAAATTGCGAACCCATGGCAATGCCCTCCCTCTAACAGAATAATGCCTGCAAAAGCACGGCGTTTCAATAGCCTGCGCGATTGCACCTAAAGACAGAAAAAGGCCGCCAACCCGGTTAACGGGCGGCGGCCTTTCGCTTTCTCACGCAGAGAAAAGAGCAGTGATAAGGTCTATTCGATCTCGCCCGTATCCTCCGGATCGCCGGGCAGGCGGATATTGGAGAAGGTCACAGTGCCGGTGCGGCCCTGACGGATGATCCGCTGGAACTTCTCCTCGCGCTGGGCGAGCAGGCGCGCCATGCTTTGCGGAATGCGGAAGCTGGTCGAGACGCCGTCCGATGTGATGTTGGTATAGCTAGGCTCGCGCACGCCGCCTGCCAGATCGGCAATGTCGCGCTCGTTCACGCTGGCGACGACGCCGCTTGTCCCGTCAAGGATGGCGCGCGTGTCCTCGTTGGCGAACTGGCCAAGATGCGCGCGCAGATCGCTCTCGAAATCGGAGAAAAAGAACGGCGCGACCTCTTCATAGAGCTCGGATACGTCGAGGCGGTTGCCGCGTTCCTGCGTGCCGCGCAGCGAGTTGATAAAGTCGCGCGCGCCGCGATCGAGCAAGCGCCCGACATTATCCGCATTGAAAGCCTCGCGCTGAATCGACGGACCGCCAATCTCGCCGCGCCAGAAGCCATAGATGACGCGCGGATCGCGCCAGTTGGCATAGACGATCTTTTCGCGGATATCGCGCGGGGACAGGGCGATGCCTTCGACCGTGATAAAGCGCGCTTCATCAAGCGCGACGCCATCAATCTCGATCTCGCGCGGCTGGCGGATGGGCCAGGCATTGGCGATCTGTTCGACCATCGCGACATTGTGCAAATTGATCCAGAAAGCGAGCTGTTCATTGCGCGAGAGCGACTGGATATCGACCTGATCGGCGACACTTTCCAGATCACGGCGATATTCGGTGAAGCTTGCGCGGATATCGGCATCAAGGAAGCTGAACATGATCCGCGTGCCTTCGAGCCGGTAGCGCGAGACATGGCCATATTGGCGGCGCGAACCGAAGCCCGAATCCGGACGGCCTGCCGATTGGCGCAGCGAAGGCCCCATCGAAATCACGAGGTTCTTCATCGCCTCGTCCCAGATTTCGTAATCGATCCGGTGATTAATCGGTTCGCCGCTGGGCGCGAAGGTCGCATAACGGGCATCGCTGTTGTCCTGCGCAAGCACGGGGGCGGCGATACCGAGCGCGAGCGCTGATGCGGCTATCGGAATAAGGGCCTGAAAACGGGGCATGTCCGGCGGGTCCTTCCTGCATGTGTCGGCCCGTCTTTGCAGAGCCATATTGAGGGGGCACCCCTTGGTCGGGGCGCGAGAGGGTGTCAATGTCGAGGCGCATCAAGCCGAAGCCTGATTAGCTTGGACCGGTTCGAGGGGGATTGTTCCTCCACAGGGGTGCGCGAGAGAAACTTCGAACCGGCCCGCGCCTCAGGAGGTAGTCTATAGCTTGCAAGACCTTACAAGTGTTTCCGATTGTCGGATTGGGTGTGTTGTTTGTAGAATACAGTTGTTTGTTTGCGCGCATTTTGATTTGCGAAGGCGCCTCCGCGCCTTCGTCCTCGCTAGACGCGCGGCAAGCCGCGCCCGCTGCGGGCGGGCGCCCATATTCTCTGGCGCCCTTTGACTGCCGTGACCAGGGACCGGGAATGATCTTTAAGGCCTGGAGTGGCTCGGTTCGCGGAGTCGAAGCCGGAGGCGCAGACGGCGCGTAAGCGCCACCTGCAGAGCGGACCGTGAGCGCACGCGCGCGAGCCGCAGGTGCCTGACTGAGCGTAGCGAAGGAAGAACAGCACCGAGGAGTTCGCCCGGAGGGGTGAACACAAACAAAAAGCGGCCCCACAATGGAGCCGCCTTTCTTGTCTCGTCCAAGTTGGCTCAGATCATTTCGGCGCCAATACCATCAGCATCTGGCGGCCTTCAAGGCGGGGGAAGGCTTCGATCTTGGCGATCTCTTCCACATCGTCCTGCACCCGCTTGAGCAGGTCCATGCCCAGATGCTGGTGCGCCATTTCGCGGCCGCGGAAACGCAAAGTGACTTTCACCTTGTCGCCATTGCCGATAAATTTGGTCACGTTGCGCATCTTCACGTCATAATCATGCGTGTCGATATTGGGACGCATCTTGACCTCTTTGATGTCCTGCGTCTTTTGCGACTTGCGCGCGGCATTGGCTTTTTTCTGCGCTTCGAAGCGGTATTTGCCAACGTCGAGGAATTTGCACACCGGCGGGTCCGCATTGGGGGACACTTCGACGAGGTTCAGGCCCTTTTCGTTGGCCTGCTCCATTGCTTCGCGGGTGAACATTACGCCAAGGTTCTCGCCTTCGTCATCGATGACGCGGACTTTGGGAACCTGAATGAAATTGTCGTAGCGAGGGCCGCTTTTAGTAGGCGGGGCCATCGAACGCCGAGGTGGACGGGCTATGTGTGTTCTCCTGTTGTAGCCAGAGTCTGTATGCGCGCTATTTAGGGATGAGAGCGGCGAAAAGCCAGATGAGTCTTTATTTGTTTTGTGTTTGTTTGTTTTGCGCTCCCACCTCCGTGGGAGCGTCCTCGCTAGACGTCCGTCGCTCGAAACAAGTTCGAGCGACGGACCCGCTGCGGGCGGGCGGTCGCCCTTGCGGCGCTACGCGCCGTGCTCCGCGACCAAGCCGATAACTGGGACCAGGTTCTAGGCGCAAGATGGATGGCTTGGAATGGTTGTGAGGCGTAGCCGAACCAGCGCGCGACTGCGCGCCGCCGCCCCTGCGGCGAAGCCAAGCGGGCCGGACGGCCCGCGCCCGGCGTTTGAGGGCGCAATAAAAAACTAAACCCCTTTCCGCCACAAGGGAAACTTCACCAGCTTCCCCTTCGCTGGCAGCACGGCGTCGATTTCCTGCGCAGGGCTGAGTGCCTCCAATATCTCCGGCGAACCCGCATCCATGCCGCCTGTATAGGCACCAAAAGCGGGCAGGATCATGCGCTCCGTCTTCTTGGCGCCTGCCTGCTCGCGGCTGCTTACGACGGCGCACGGGCGGGCGATATGCCGCTCGCGCACCCGCACGCGCATTTTGGGGTGGTAATGGCCGGAGAGTTCGGGGCGGCTCTCTCCGCGCTTGGCCTCGTGCCGCAGGATGATGCCGCTCAGCTCCATCTCGTCGGTCATATGTGCGCCAAAAGAACGGGCCATCGCCTCATCATGATTGCCGGTGATCCAGACCCAATCGAGCGCGCGGGTGAGCGCCTCCAGCATTCCGGCGGCATAGGGATCAAGCCGCGAAGTGCCTTCGTCATCGTGGAAATTGTCACCCAAAGTGATGACCCGCCGCGCGCCCGTTTGCTTCACCGCGTCGGCAATCCGCTCCAGCGTTTCGCGGCTGTCATAAGGGGGGAGCATCTGGCCGCTTTTCGCATACCAGCTGCCTTTTTCCAGATGCAGGTCCGCCACCAGCAACGCCCGCTCGCGCGGCCAGTAGAGCGCGTTCCCCTTGGTCAGCACAAGCTCTTCGCCTGCAAACTCCAGCGGAGCGCCAGAATCAGGCTTGCCAGAATCAGGTGGGAACGAAACGGGAACCATGCGTCTCACTTGCCCGCGCATGACCGCTTTGGCAAGGGTTCAGCGGGCAAACCCGGTTGACTTGATTTGTGTCAAAGCAGATGGGCCGGTCTTGCTTTCTAGCGACCGGCGGCAAGACGAAACGGGACGATAATATTATGAGCGACTGGGCAGCACACACCGACAAGGCCCGCGTATGGTTCGAAAGCCTCCGCGACCAGATTTGCGCCGCGTTTGAGGAAATCGAGCGTGAGGCGGGCTCTGATGCCAGCTTTGCCTACACGCCGTGGCAGCGTTCTGAAGAAGGCAATGACAATCCCGGCGGCGGGGTGCAGGGCCTGATGAAGGGCAAGGTGTTCGAGAAAGTCGGCGTCAACGTCTCGACGGTGCGCGGCAACTTCCCGCCCGAATTTGCTGCCAGCATCAACGGTGCTGATCCCGACAATCCCGGCTTTACCGCCACCGGCATCAGTCTGGTCGCGCATATGGCCAACCCGCATGTCCCTGCGGTGCATATGAACACGCGGTTCCTCACCACGGGCAAGGCGTGGTTCGGGGGCGGGGCGGACCTCAATCCGCCGATCCCTTATGAGGAAGACACCGAGCAATTCCACGCCGCGATGCGCGCGGCCTGCGCGGGTCACAATCCGACCTATTACGAGCGCTACAAGAAATGGGCGGACGAATATTTCTACATCCCCCACCGCGAAGTCCATCGCGGCGTGGGCGGGATATTCTACGACCATCTGGAATGCGATGACGAGGCCGCGTTCGAGCGCAACCTCACCTTCACGCAGGATGTCGGCAAGGCCTTCCTCGACATCTTCCCGGCGTTAGTGCGCAAGCGGATGGGAGCGGATTTCACTGCCGAGGACGAAGCGCGCCAGCTCGAATATCGCGGGCGCTATGCCGAGTTCAATCTGGTCTATGATCGCGGGACTTTGTTCGGCCTTAAGACCGGCGGCAATATCGACGCAATCCTGATGAGCCTGCCGCCAAGGGCGACTTGGAGTTGATTTGCCAGTCCTCTGCTGGCGAATAATTCGGACAATAAATACATGTAGATCTGTAACGGGGTCATTCCTGTTGCAATGACTTGTCATGTTACAAAAGTTTTATTGACTCCGAGAAAAAATTTGTCAGCCTCCAAATCGTCAATTGGGGGGAATAAATATGGCAAAATCTACAACAACCAGCGGCGGAACTAAAAAAGGCTCCACAACCGGAACAACACGTACCCGCAAAGCTGCGACTAAAGCAACGGCGCAGCAAAAGACGGCTGTCGCGGAATCGGGTGAAGTTGCAATTTCGGAGAAAGCGGCGGTTGCGGCTCCTGCAGCAGTTGAATCTCAGTCAAACGAGATTGCTCGGATGATCCGTGCGATGGATAGCCGTCTTGCGGCGATCGAAGCGGCAAGCATGGATAGCGTTGCATCGAACAAAGCGGCAGGTGCTGCGGGAAATGGCGGCTGCGGCGAAGGGGCATGCTGCTGTTTTGATGTTGTGATGTCCCGCGCCAGAGTGATCCGCGAGCAGCAAGGCCTTCTAGAAGTCGGTGATCGCGATCTGGGGCCGCTCGATATCACGAACAAATACATGGAAATGCAATTCCATGTGAAAGCCGAAGGGTTGAGCGCGCTTTGGCCCAGCCTGAACAGTTTTGTGCAGATGAACCGCAAATCGGGCTGGGTTTCTGTCGGCGCTAAGGTCGGAAAATTCACGGTCCAAGGCAGCCGATCAATTCCCGTAATGAGCGAGGCACGCGAAGTGGATACGGCGCTTATCGAATGGCAATCCGAACATGGCAGTTCCGAAACCGCCTATCTCAATCTTCGCTGCGGTTGCCCCACGGTGCCTGTGATTCTGAGCATTCCGCTCACCGGTGGCGGATCAGGCGGCGGCGTGGTCGAGGTCGAAGTAACCGCTGTGGAGACTTGCTGCGACACTTGCTGATTACGCCGCGCTGGCCTCCGTCTCGCGCTCTGCACTTTCGCTTGGCTGCGCTTCATCGACAGTGCTCTTGCTGAGCCATTGGTCCAACGCCGCCTCCAGCCGCTCTAGCGAAACCGGCTTGGACAGATGCGCTTGCATGCCTGCGTTGAGGCAGTTCTCAACGTCGTCGGCAAAGGCATTGGCGGTGAGCGCAATGATCGGCAGTTCTTCGGGTGTAACACCGTCTTTGCGCAGCCGCTGGGTCGCCTCCAGCCCGTCCAGACGGGGCATTTGCAGGTCCATCAGCACCAGCGAGAAGGGGCGACCGATTGCGCGCGCATGCTGGATCAGCGTGACCGCTTCGATCCCGTCTTCGGCGCATTCGATCTCGTGCCCCAATCGCGTTCCCATATCGGTTATGAGCTCGCGGTTGATGTCGTAATCTTCGGCCAGCAAGATGCGTGCATTGTGCTTCGACCCCGAACGGATGGGGGTGGGGCCATCCTGTTTGGGGCCCTTTTCGGGCGCAGCGCAGCCGACCAGCGGAACCGTCAGCGTAAAGACTGACCCTTCGCCCGGTTCGCTGCGCACAGTCAGCGTGCCGCCCATTAATCCGGCGAGTTGGCGGCTGATCGCGAGGCCCAGCCCGGTGCCGCCGCGAGTGAGGGTGGCGTGCGAACGTTCCTGCGTAAAGGGATCGAAAATCTCGTCCTGCATGCCTGATGCAATGCCGCAGCCTGTGTCGCATACAGCAAAGCGCAGCTTGCCCTCGACACAGCTGGCGGACAGCGAGATGCCGCCCTCATCGGTAAACCGCACGGCATTGGCGAGCAGGTTGCCGAGCACCTGCCGAAGCCGCAGCGCGTCGAGCACGACATGGCGGGGCAGGTCAGGCGACGTATCATAGACCAGCCCGATGCCCTTTTCGCGCGCGGCAGGTTCGGCCATCTGGGTGACGCGGTAGAGCAGGTGCATCAAATCAACCGTGCCAGGCGTGACCTCGACCTTGCCCGCTTCGATTTTCGACAGGTCGAGAATGTCATTGAGCAATGTTTGCAAGCTCTTGCCCGATTCCACGATCAAGTCGATATGCCGTTTTTGCTGGGGGTTGAGCTCGCTGTTGTGGAGCAATTCGGCAAAGCCCAGCACGCCATTCATCGGGGTGCGGATTTCGTGGCTCATCCGGGCAAGGAAGGTGCCTTTTGACCGCGCCAACGCCTTGGCCTCGTCGCGGGCCTCGCGCAGCTCGCGCTGCATCTCCTCTTCATCGCTGCGATCACGGATAACGCCGAACAGCGCGGCCGGTGTGCCGTCGGGGGCGCTTACAACGCTGGCGCCGGAATCGACATGGCGGGTGACGCCATCGGCCCCGATCAGCCGCGCCTTGAAAGCGTAGGGCTGCCCGCTCGAACGCGAGCGCTCGATCTTTTCCCGCACGGTTTGCTGGTCATCAGGGTGGTAGAACGAGATCGCATCTTCAAGCGGCGGTGTGCCTGCTGGCTTCAATCCGTGAATGGCAAAGGTGGCGTCGGACCAGAACACTTCGTTGGTTACCAGATCGAGCCGCCAATGGCCGACTTTGGCATGCGCCTCTGTCATTTTGAGCCAGCGCACCTTGTCCCTCAGCCCCTGCAGGCTCGCAGCGCTGGCAGCGGCCTGCGCGGAAAACTGCATGCGCACCGAAAATTCGCGCAGCCCCAGCGCGGTCGCTCCAAGGCCCAATACCAGCAGCGCAGGTTCCACAGCGAGGAGCGCGGAAGAGGGGCTGATTGCGGCATGAAGGGCAAGGGCGAGGGCCGTCAAACCGCACCCAAGCGCGGCAAAGGACAGTTTGGCGGCTAAGGCGCCAGATGATGCTTGAGACAGTTTGGCCATCCTGCATGACTAGGCGAACTCGGCTTTCCAGCGGTTTCAACGCAGCCTGCGCAGAAGGTCCTAGGCACTTTCCCGCAGGGGAGGGGCAAGAACCGCTTGCCGGTTTCGCGTGCGCAGCACATATTCAGCGGGATGCTGCGCCAATATGAACTTGTAGAACGGGTCAAAAGCTACGACCCCGATGCCGACGAGGCTGCGCTTAACCGCGCCTATGTCTATACGGTGCAGAAACACGGCACGCAGAAGCGCGCCAGCGGCGATCCCTATTTCTCGCATCCGGTCGAGGTTGCGGGCCTGATGACCGACCTCCAGCTGGACGAGCAGACGATCATCACTGCGCTGCTCCACGACACGGTCGAGGACACGCTGGCAACGATTGACGATATCGAGAAGCATTTCGGTCCCGAAGTCGCCAGCCTTGTCGACGGTGTGACCAAGCTTTCCAAGATCGAGGCCATGCCCGAGGATGAGCGTGCGGCGGAGAACCTGCGCAAATTCCTGCTGGCGATGTCCGAGGATATCCGCGTGCTGCTGGTCAAGCTGGCGGACAGGCTGCACAATATGCGCACGCTGCACTTCATCAAGAAGCCGGAAAAGCGCCAGCGGATCGCGCGCGAGACGATGGATATCTACGCGCCGCTCGCTGAACGTGTGGGCATGTATGAATATATGCGCGAGATGCAGGCGCTGGCTTTTCGCGAGCTGGAGCCCGAGGCCTACTCCACCATCACCAAACGGCTGGGGGAATTGCGCGGACAGGATGGCGGGCAGGTCGATGCGATCGCGCTCAAGATCAAACAAGCGCTTGCCGAAGCAGGGCTCAAGGTTGAAGTCACAGGCCGCGAGAAACACCCGTTCTCGATCTGGCAGAAAATGTCCGAACGCCATGTGAGTTTCGAGCAGGTCACCGACATCATGGCCTTCCGCGTGCTCACCGAAACGATCGAGGATTGTTACCGCGCGATGGGCGTGCTGCACACCGTGTGGCAATTCCTGCCGGGGCGCTTCAAGGACTATATCTCGACGCCCAAGAATAACGGCTACCGCTCGCTTCACACCTCGCTGATGTACGAAAATTCGATGCGGGTCGAAGTGCAGATCCGCACCCGCGAGATGCATGGCCGCAACGAATTCGGGCTGGCCGCGCATTGGGCTTACAAGCAATCGGACAAAGCCGACGGGCAGGTCGCCTGGCTGCGCGATCTGATCGAGATCGTCGATGCGAGCCACGATGCCGAGGAACTGCTCGAACACACGCGCATGGCGATCTATCAGGACCGCATCTTCGCCTTCACGCCCAAGGGTGCGCTGTTTCAGCTGCCCAAGGGATCAACCGCGGTCGATTTCGCCTTTGCGGTGCACACCGATCTTGGCCTTGCGACAGTGGGCGCAAAGATCAACGGACGGCACATGCCGCTGCGCACGCGGCTGGAAAATGGCGATGTGGTGGAGATCATCAAGGGCGGGGAGGCAGAGCCGCAACTTGCGTGGCTGGGCTTTGTCGTCACCGGAAAGGCGCGCGCGGCAATCCGCCGGGCGGTGCGCCTGAAAGAGCGCGACGAGATTGCCGAAATCGGCTCGAAGCTGTTCGACGAGATCGCCATCCGCGTGCCTGCGCGGATCGGCAAGAAGGCCATTCGCGCGGCGGTCAAGCGGCTGGATATGGAGGAGCCGGACGACCTGATGTTCGCCATTGGCTCTGCCAAGCTGACCGACCGCGAAGTGATGGAAGCTCTGGTGCCGGGCTGCACGGCGGAATTTGAAGAGGAAGATGACTGGTCGCGGCGCGAACGCCAGATCTCGATCCGCGGGCTGACGCCGGGTCTGGCCTTTGAGCTGGCCGAATGCTGCCACCCAGTGCCGGGTGACCGGATCGTGGGGCTGCGGCGCAAGGGAAGCCCCGTGCTGGTCCACGCAATCGACTGTCAGGATCTGGCTGACGGGGTCGATACCGACTGGCTTGATCTCAGCTGGGGCCAGCGCTCGCAAGGCGCGGTCGGGCGGCTGAATGTGACGCTCTATGATCGCCCTGGTACGCTGGCGGAAATGGCGGGCATCTTCGCCCAGAACAAAACCAATGTGACGAGCCTTGTGCAGACCCAGCTCGACCATCCGTTCACAACCTACGAGATCGACGCCGAAGTGCAGGATCTGGCCCACCTGAGCCGCATCTTGAGCGCGCTGCGTGCGAGCGATGCCGTGGCGCAGGCGGACCGGATGTAGGCGCGGCTAAAGCGGCGTGACTTCGACGCTGACTTCATCGCCTGCGACGATATCTTCCGCCTTCATCACCTTCTTGCTGACCAGCAGGACCCATTCGCTCTGCTTGTCCTGCGGAAAGACGCTGGTTTTCCATTCCGTCTCCCCGATCCGCGCCATGACTTTGACCGATCCGAACCCGCCGCGCTTGCCAAACTCGAGCTTGTGCATCAGCGCATGGCCCGCAAGCGTCTCGGCCTCAGCTCCGGTGAAGCTGACAAGGTGGTAGGTCCCGCGGTCCCCCTGCCAGCGGCGCAGGGGGAGGGATGCAGTGATGGTTTCAGTCATGTGTTCAGTAGATCGTCATTGCGAGCGTAGCGAAGCAATCCATCGACCGTCAGTCTGAACTGAGAAGTTCGGGTCATGGATTGCCGCGTCGGCTGCGCCTCTTCGCAATGACGGATATGAGGCATCACTCCTTATCGTCCGAAACCACCCGCACCGGCACAGGGATATTGCAGATATCCGCGCCGCCGGCTGGCACGATGAAGAACGGGTCACGCCGGTTGGTGCGCGCCTCGGCATAGCGGGCGAAGGTTGCCCCTTCGGTGGAGAGATATTCGAAACGCGGCTGGTGGGCTGCGGGCAAGTCGGCGGCGACGCGGATGGACTGGATCGGCGTGCGCAGTTCCGCCTCTTCATCGGTGTAGAAGCCCAACGCGCCCGACCCACGCGGCAGCGAGGAGAGATGCTCCATCCCGCTGATGATCCGTCCCACCAGCGCGATATTGCGATCGAGATGGCGCGGCGCATGGCCGATCACCGTGTAGAGCTCCGCGCCCGAGCCGGTGTCAGGTGAGTAGGAGCGCCCAACACCGACCATGCCGTAGCAATGGACGGGCCAGACGCCTTCCTCCCGCGAACCACCAAGGGCCCAGCCGCGCCCTATGATCGCGGCTGCGGAATATCTATCCCGCAAAAACATTTCATCGGCATCGAAGGGCGCTTCAGGCGGGTTGTTGATGTCGAATCCACCAGCGATCGCACCATTTAGAACGGCGCGTTCGAATTGTTCAGGACCAGAAAATGCCGAGGGTGGTCTCGCGACATAATCCTCCTCCCCCATTACATTCAGCCCCTCGGGCAGCGGCTTGGTCTCCACCTCGCCGCTCTCAGGATTGTCGTGCCCCGGATCGCCCCATTGGACGACGTAATTGTCCTGCACGCGGTTGACCGAGATGCCGTCATACCACTCGGCGCGGGCGAGCGTGCGGATGTTCTCCACCCAGCCCTGGCTGAAGGGTGCGGGCATCAATTGCAGGATCACTTCGCGTTCCCGCCCCTGCGCATCGGGGGCAAGCGTCATCACCAGCAGGTCTTCAGCTGCAATCGCGACCCACTCATCCGCCGAAGCTTCCTCGACGATCTGATTGGGCGAGGGCGCGGCCTCCGGCTCGTCCTGTGCCAGAACAATCGATGGTAGCGCGAGCGCGGCAATGGCGATGGTCAGTTTCTTCATGGCGCGACCCTGCCACGCGATTGTGCCTTGCGAAAGTGGCAATGCGTGGGTATCCGCGCCCATTCCCAACCAGGAGATGCGGAGCGGTGGCCGAGTGGTCGAAGGCGCACGCCTGGAAAGTGTGTATACGGTAACCCCGTATCGTGGGTTCGAATCCCACCCGCTCCGCCACCTAGTCCGCCGCTTTCCAGACATAAGAGACTCATGCCGCCAGAACGCCCGAGTTCTGGGGGATTTCGGCCACGACTCCGTACTATAGAATGGGAGCAAATGGCGATAGCGGCCATCTCTCTCCCATCTTTCTCTTTGCGGTTAGCGGCTAGTACGGGATCGAAAATTCCGTGTTTTTCCCTGTTTCTGGGCAAGATGACAGGCTTTGAAATTGTAGGTTTGTTCAACCCATTTGCCAGCTAATCTCGCAATTTTATGAGTTTATCGGGTGTTGTCAGACTAACGTGGCATCTGGCGGCGGATGTCGCTAGCGGCGCGGAATGAGCCGTCAGTCGAGAGC
Source organism: uncultured Erythrobacter sp. (assembly GCF_947492365.1). Classification (NCBI taxonomy): domain Bacteria; kingdom Pseudomonadati; phylum Pseudomonadota; class Alphaproteobacteria; order Sphingomonadales; family Erythrobacteraceae; genus Erythrobacter; species uncultured Erythrobacter sp. Next base: position 1,831,689 of record NZ_CANLMB010000001.1, on the reverse strand, counting down.
CAAACCAGCCAGCCCATTCAAACGCTTCAATTCATCGCCTGAGGTCATTCGTCTGGTTGTGATGATGTACATCCGCTTTCCGCTGAGCTTGCGGAATGTCGAAGATCTGCTTGCCGAACGAGGTATCGACATTTGTCATGAAACGGTGCGGTTTTGGTGGAACCGGTTCGGTCCGATGTTTGGGGCTGATATCAAGCGCCAGCGCATCAGCAGAATGCGCGGCTTCAGAAATTGGTGCTGGCACGTCGATGAGGTTTTCGTAAAGATCAATGGCGAGACGCACTACCTTTGGCGCGCGGTCGATCACGAAGGTGAGATCTTGGAAAGCTATGTCACCAAGAAACGCGATAAATCTGCGGCTTTGCGATTCTTCAAGAAGACATTGAAGCGGCACGGCAAGGCAGAAACGATCGTGACCGACGGGCTGAAATCTTACCCGGCAGCGATGCGCGAACTGGGAAATCTCGAACGCAGAGAGATGGGCAGGTGGCTCAACAACCGGGCAGAGAATAGCCATCTTCCATTCCGACGAAGGGAGCGAGCGATGCTGAGGTTTCGACAGATGAAATCACTTCAGAAGTTCGCTGCAGTTCACGCCAACGTCCACAATCACTTCAACCTAGACCGTCACCTCGTGGACAGACAGACTTACAAAGCAAACCGCTCAGCTGCCTTGGCTGATTGGCAAAATCTTGTGGCTTGAGAACCAACTGGGATAGGGCGAGCTATACTAGGTGGAGACGAGTTCGCGTTAGACTGACAGCACCCCCGCCGCTAATAGTCCGTGGGCGACGATCAGTTCATAGAGGGCTGCCATGCGGTCACGACTTGGCTTATTCAGCCTTTCAACTAGCTCTACGGACCAATCTGAGGGCACCGCGTCGCGAATGGCATCTAGCCTGTCTTGGATGCTCCGTCGGCTAAAGATCATCGGGCGCTCCACGTGAAAGGCAAGTGCCTAGCTCATTCTAGAATAGCCAACGGTGTTCAGGTATAAGTCGAAAACGTCAACCAGCCTCCAAAATTTCCAAGTACGCAAAATGCCAGATTATTCCGGTTAACAGGTCAAATCCTAGACAATCTGGTTTAAACTGAGAGGATGGCCGGATTGCATAGTCGCTTTCCCTATCCCAGCTCCCAAAAGCCGCCAGACTGCAATCGGCCCAACTCAAGCCATCATTCAGCGACCGAAATTGGGGGTGAAAGGAGACATTCAAGAGGTGACCTGCCCCTTTAGGGTGTCCACCGGTTAAGTTAGAGTTCCGGCGGATGTGGTCGCCCGGCTGGGCGGCCTGAAGCGTAGCGTAAGGGAGTCCAACAGGACGAGGCAAGATCGTTCGTCGAGCCAGCGGATAACCACCGAAATCTCATCGAACTTACCCTCATTTTTGCACCAGCGTTGCGTACCCATCGGCAAGCTGTCGAAGCGAGAGTGAATTGGGATAGGCAACGGAGAATTTAACCTGGTCCATCGCTCAAAATCGATTGAATCCTGGGAGAATGGGCCGCTTTGAACACGGCATCGGCCAATTGTTTCGATGATGCGCCGTCGGGTTCGGCCGCTAGAACCAGAATCAATTCATCTTGGATAAGAGGAGGCGCTGTTTGCAAGGTCACGTACGCATCTACCACACGCCTATGAGGCTCCGCGAGATCGCTGGTCAGTGAAGCCAGGCGCATCAATCCGGTCCCGGAATTGCCATACGCCTTTTGAAGCGTGAGCACATCTCCATCGGAAATGACTGAATTCAAAGATGACCAACAAGGTGGAGAAGCCTGTTCATATACCCGCGGCGGGAATGAGTACATCATCACAGAAAGCTGATCGATGCTTGTAATCGTCAACAAGCCGCCGAAAGTGACTCTGTCGTATCTACGTAGCTGTGTCCTGACCTGCTCCTGGTCGCTGATGCCAAGTTCCTTCGCGTAATAGGCATACAGTTCCGGCTTTTTGAATTTTTCCCAGCAATTTCCGTCAGCATGTCTGATTTCATGCAAGAGGCCTAGTGCATGACCAAATTCATGCAGCACGACATGCCTTTTCATCTCGTTGCCGCCCGACACAAGTCTGGAGAGTTGTAGGTGCATGGTTGGGATTCCGAGCTTTGCATATGGGCGCGCACTTCGCCCGACCATCGAACCCGATGGCCTCTCATCGATCTGTACGGCAACAGCGTACTCATTTCCCGAACAGACATTCGGATTTTCTAGATCACCGAAGTCAAAATCGGGAACGCCCGGCACCGCGTTCCATTCAGCGGCGATTTCTGCGATTTCCGACTTTAGTGACCGAGCCTTTTGATCAGATAGTGCGAACTGCGCATCGATGCCCAAAAAACAAACGGGTATCCTATCAATCTGCCACGCCGCTAGATTCTCAAACAAACCCTTTAGAGAACGAAAATCTTCCGCATCGCCGGCTGTTCTCCAGTCAATACGCTTAAGAAGGATCGATTGCGCACCATCTTTTAGTAATGCCGAACGACTCTCTCCTAGTGGCAGCTCCAAGAACCAACCAGGCTCCACTTCAGGCCCCAATACGCTTCGTGTAGAGGGGGATATTTCGTTTTTTTGCTGGCTTAGAACTTCTTGTGATGGTATCGAAAAGGCAAAACAGAAAGCAATAATCTGAATGAATCTACTGGACATTTCAAGAGCCTCACAATAAGTGAAGTAAGTGCAGGGGGTATCATGAGACACAAGCTATTTCGAGTCTTGCTTTTACCGGTTCTATTAGCCGGATGCGCTACATCTCTGGAGACAAGGCCAGTCTCGCTGCAGCAGACACGAATAGATGGTGTTCCTTATGCTCTGCCGGTTTTGCAATTAGAGGCAACGGCTACACATCGCTTAAAGAAATGCGAGCTGTTCACGCCGGGTCAGCCTGGGTTCGACGCATCGAATGGAGCATCGACCGTGACGCTTAAGGTCGACTTCGAGACCGAGGTTGAAATTTCGGCTAAATACCCTGCATCCGAGTATTTTGTTCTCGACTATGCTGCGCTGTCTTCCGAGACGAAGACGTCAAGTTTCAAGGTGACGTTCCACGAGAACCGGATGATCAGTGCGGTCAACGTTGCGGCTCAGGATCAATCGATCAACATCGCAGTTGAAACGCTAAAGGCGGGCTTCGCAATTGCCAGGTTGGCGACGGGTGTGCCGGTGCCGATGGGGGCTCCCAATCTCCGTGAGCAAGCTTTTGCCTCTTGTCCAATGGCGACAGTTGCGACGAACAGGCTTGATGACAATGGTCAAGTCGTTTTCGAGCAGCAGCCGCTGGTAGAACTAAGGGCAAAGATTGCATCGGACCGGAAAAGTAAGGTTGAAGCGCTCGCATCCGTCAACACGCGTTTGGCTGCGTTGAATGCAATCGACGCCGACAAACTCTCCGACGCTCAAAAAGACCTGATCGGCACTCTGACTGAACAGGGAAAGGCGCTGGCAGGGGAAATCAAGAAGTTCGACACCCAGATTGCAGAATTCGACAGGACGCTGGCCTTTTCGGAGGTGTTTGCATGGCGCCCATCCGGGGTAATGCCGGAAACAGGATACCAGTCCCGAGAATTCGATTTCCGCGAGAATGACGCGACCGATATTGCGGGCGGCATAGCTCGACAGGCATGGATCAACAAACTTTTCAATCAGAAGGATAATCCGGCTTTTGGGGTGTTCTTAGGAACAATCGATCCAAGTCTATGCACGGATGACGCGCCCTGTGACATGGGAAGGTTCGGACCAACAATTGCACGCGAACTTTCCATCACAATCCAGCTCCGAACCCAGGGCTTTGGCCTAGATGACGCCAGCGTCGATGCTGTCCGGGGGCGGCTTGGTTTGGCCTCAAGGGACGAGGATGAACCAGGAGGTCAGTTAGATCACGTCGCCGGCATAGTCGCCCGGCAACCTGTTCCGGGCCAGGTTATCGTATGCACGGGCTACGGTGTCCCTTGTTCAACGACTAGCGCGGGCAAGGTTGTCGAACAGAATGTGAGTGTGCCGCAGCTGGGGGCCTATATCGTGCTGCCGTTCTCGAACGGCTTCGGCCAAAACAATGTCCTCAACGCCACCTTCAACACGACCGGCGAGCCCACGATGGTTGAGTACAAAGAGAATAGCGCGGTGGCTCTCGAAGCGGCCCAGGCCGCAGGCTCTTCCGCCAACGCGCTGAACTCTTTACTGCAGGATATCGGGACCACGAGGGAAGCGGACGCCACCGCCGCGGCGAACGAGCCGTTGGAAGAGCTTCAACGGCAAGTCGGCCTTCTCCAACAGCAGCAATTGCTGAACCAGTTGCAGGAACAGATAAATCCGACCAACCCCGTCACAATCTTGCAGCAAGAAGTCTCAGTTCTCGAGCACCAAGTGCGGATTGCGGAGCTACAAAGCAATTTGAATCCGCAGGTCGACGCTTACGCGAGCAGGCTCCAGGATCTACAGCGTCAGCTGGAGCTATTGCGCCTACAGGTCCAGATAGCCGAACAAGAGCAGCTCCTCTCACCATGACATCCGGCTCTTTACTGCTGGGATTTCGACGGAATCCAGAGACAGAGATAGCTCGCCAAGACGCCTGAGTTGAGCAAACCAAAATAGAGTCTGCCCAAAGGCAAAGAAAGTTGCCTTTCTATTGTCAGCTTCTGGGTCGTGACCAGCCGATCCGCTTCTGGGTGGCGACCTGACTAAGCAGACAGACCGCTCATCGGCGGTGTCCGCGTTCCTATGATTGTCAACTCATGGAGGTGGAAGCCGACTTAGAGCTTTCAGCACTGCCACCCAACCTCAACCTCCATCTCTTCAGCTGAGCATTCTCTTGGCATTGAAGTGTTCTTTGCGTTTTATCGTCCGATCCCGCTCAAGTTCGCGCAGCACCGATTTCCGGCTCCAACTTCCTGCCGCGTTGAAAGCTAGATTGAAGGAAAGGCTAGTTTCAGCCGGCATTGCGCCTGAATTCGCGCGGCGAATGGCCGAAGCGCGCTGTGAAGGCGCGAGTGAAGGCTGCTGCTGAAAGGTAGCCCGTCCCCGCCGCAGCCTGCTGAACGGAACATCGCTCATCCTCGAGCAGTGCCAGCGCCTTTTGCAAGCGCCATTCCGACAGATAACTCATCGGTCCAATGCCAATCAATTCGCGGAATCGGTCAGCAAAACTGCTGCGTGACATGCCGACCTCGCTTGCCATCGACGCCACCGTCCATGGCTGCTCGGCATCTTTGTGCATGAGCTCAAGCGCGCGCCCGATCTGCCGATCAGTAAAGGCTGAGAGGATGGATTGCATCTGAGGCGTCTGGCCGATGCCCAGCCGGATCAGCTCGATAAAGAAGATCTCGGACAATTTGGTAGCGGTCGAAGTCAGCTCACTCTCATTGTCAAACATGTGTCTGGTCAACAGGCGCAGGATCTCATCCAGCCAGACTTCGCGTGCACGCATGGCGGAGGATGTGACCAGATAGTCGGGAAGAGCGCGAAGGATCGGGTGATCGGCACCGCGACGGAATGTGAAATGGCCGCAGATTAGCTGGGTCGAAGCATCGGGATTACCGCGCCCGACTGACAGCACACCTTCACCCTCATAACCGGCATCAGCAAGGACGCTTTCGAGTGGAGGGGCCTGCGAGACCGGCTTGTCGGCGAGGATGTGGGAGCGTCCCCGCGGAATTAGGATCAGATCGCCCTGAGAAAGCTCGACAGTGTCGCCGTTCTCGATTGCTACATCGCAACCGCCTTGCACGCACAGATGAAATCTGGCTGCTTGTTCAAGGTCCGGGACCTTCACCGCCCACGGCGAATTGAAGTCGGTGCGGAAATACAGGGCGCCCTTCAGATTGAGGGTGCTGAGGATGTCGTCCAACACATTCATTGGCTTGTCCCTTCCAATTGCGAACGTGCCGCCCGCCGCTTTTCTATGGCGCGGGATTGTCGGCGACAAACCCGCACATTTGCCTTGCGGCGAGCCATCAATCGCAGCGAGCGGCACGATCAAGTATCGATCACAGACTGACCAGAAATCCAAGTTTGAAACGCATGTCGGTTTCATTCTGGATACCGTTCAAGTCTTCGTGGACCGGAATGGATACAGTTGCATAAGCATTCCACCCATTCGACGAAACAAATCGCGCACCCGGACTGATGAATAGCTGAGTGCCGCCGCTGTTCAAATTGCTCGCGCCATTGATGCGCTCGCGCTCTTCCCATTCACCGTTGAATTCAAGGATCAGGTCGAAAGCATCGTGCCGCTCAAAGGTGCCATCGGAATGGACATGTGGCCCTTTGCCAATACGCCAGCTGGCTGCTGCACCAAAAGCGAAATGGTCGCCCAGATTGGTGTCCTGCGAGCCTTCGGTGCGGAACGTGTAGACGCCGCTAGCGTCAAGAGAGATCGGCCCGATCGACCGGCTGATGGCAAGGCCGGCTTTGGGGTCCCATGAGCCGGTGCTGGGCTGGAATTCGGTCTCAAAGCGTGATCCGTCATTCTGCCGTTCACGGACATCGCCGGTCGGGATGCTGAGGCCCGCTATCAATGCCAGGCCGATTGGTGCCTCACGCCGGTCCAGCAGACCAAACTTCGCCCCGATCTGGAGATCGCCGATACCCGCCGCTGTGCCTAGCGTGTGGATCTCGGTTGCAGCGCCGTGGCCCTGCGATCCATGCCCCAGCGATCCGTGCCCGTGCATTGCGTGGTCAGGTTCGGCCTCGCGAATGCCGTCGCGGATGAAATAGGGCAGGGCTGCACTTACGGTTAGATTGTCGCGGACGGCGTAGCTTGCGCTGAACTTTGCGACATAGGCGGCATCAGTGTTGTGCACGCCTTCGAAACCTTCCTCGGCGAAGTGTTCGAGTTCTTCATCAAGGAAAGCATCGTAGTCTTCAACATAGAGCTCGGTTCCGAATGAGACGCTGCCCTGTTTAGGAGTGTCTGCCGAGATGACGGTGATCGGTCCCGATTCCCCGGTTTGGGAATCGACCGCGACATGGTGAGCGAGCGCGCTTGTCGCGCTCAGTACGAATGTAAGCGATGCTGCGGCTGTTAGCCTGAGGTTGGTAGTTTTCATCTTCTTTTCCGGTGGGTTTGTGCACGCCGCGCCCAACCGCGCCGCTTGATTATGCGGTTCGGTTGGACAGGCGAGCGATTGGGTGGGGAGAGTGTGCGAAAGGGCGGCCAGGCAGCACTAGCGGACGGTTATGCGGCCCTTCATCGCCGGATGGTAGGTGCAGATATAGTCAAAGGTTCCGGCTTCATCTGCTGTCAGGGTCCATGACTGGCCCCGTGTCAGGTTACCCGAATCCCATCCCTGAGCTGTCGCCGTGTGCGGAGCGATATCGAGGTTCTTAAACTCGATCCTGTCGCCGCGATTGACCGTTAGATTGGCAGGGAAGAATTTGAACTGCCGGATCTCGACCACGTGCATGACAGGCTCCGATTTGGCTTCGGCCTGTCCAGGCCATGAGGCGGTCAGGCTGACGGCAGCAACCGCCAATATGACCGCAAAGACCAGCACCAATCGGGAGAGAATCGAGAGGCCATTGCGGCGACCTCTCAATCCGATCTGCTTGTTGACCGAGGCGCTCATTGCAGCGCTTCGACCATCTGTTCAGCATGCTGCTCATGCACTTTGAAAACCTGCAATGCAGCGCCGAGCAACGAGCGGAACTCATCATTGTCCACCGCCGGGATGAAAGCGGTTTCGACAGTGGTGTTCACGAATTGGTGATAGCCAAGTTCGTTGGCTGCATAAGCACGGTCGAACTCAGCGCCGTCGAGCGAAGCCAGTTCTTCTCGCTTGTCACGCGCAGCATCGGCCAGTTGGCGGCTGGTTGCGTTATCAACCGGTGTCGCACCCAAACGAGAAAGCAGCGCAAGGGCCTGTTCGTTGACCGCATTGTGGTCACGGATCATCAGTTCGGCGAACTGGCGAACTTCGGGGTTTTCAGAGATTGCGAGCGCGAGATGCGCATAGCGGATGTCGAGATTGCCAGCCGTATAGGCGATATGTGCGATCTCCATGTCACTGGGGCCTTCATCAGCTGCTGCGGGGCTTGCAACAACCACACTGATCATAGCCACGGCGGCGAGGGATTTTGCCAGAATTCGACGCATTGTACTTTCCTTTCATTGAGACTCATATGGATCGATCACTCGAACCACAGTCCGGCTGGCATCGAATTTTCCGGCTGGCCACAGGGCGCCGTCGATCAAAGACGGCGTGCAAATCGCTTTGGACGATGGGCAATGAAACCGTTCCAAAAGGCGGGAATTCCATCGGGTGACTCGGCGTTTTCGTATCGAAGCGAGCGATTCTTGCGAATCAGCGGATGCTCTGCCTGCGCCCAATTTGGGTCAGGGCCGGCGTTAATGAGCGACTGACATTGCAGCGCATCCAAACAAGTTTGCACGCAATACTAGATGTGGCTTCCGCACTGGCGAGGCGGGCATAGCGGTGCCTAGTCAATTGCCAGGCCGAAACTCGGTCAGGCACATTGATAGGAGTCAATATGATTGATGCAAAACTACTGGCCAGGCTTCTGGCCGCAACTTTTGTTGCGGTTGGAATTCTCGGCTTCATCCCAAATCCGCTTGTGAGTCCGGACGGCATCTTCGCCGTCAATACGATGCACAACTTGGTCCATATCGTTACGGGGATCGGCTTTCTCGCCGGTTCAGTGGCCGGAAAATCGCGCGCAACAGTGCTCGGTATCGGCGTCGCCTATGTTGTGGTCGCGATTGTCGGCTTTTTCACAACCAATGACATGCTGCTTGGCATGATCCACATCAACGAGGCTGATCGTTGGCTCCATGCGGGCCTCGCGGTTGCGATCCTAGCTAGCGGCATGCTGTCACGAGAACGCGGGTTTGCATAAGGGACCCTTTTGGTCTCGGTCGCGGGCGGACAGGTAGATCCCGTCTTCCCTCCAAATCCTCGTCCGCCCGCGACAATTTCGATTTTGCTATTTCACACAGCGCGGTTTGTCGCTGCCTGATGATCGGTTCGAAGGTCTAAGCGATGGTCACCGAGTGTCAAAATTTGGGTCGCAAGCGGAACGTCCGCTTTAGATTCTCAGGCGCTGATAAACGGACCGTCCGTTCACGGCCCAAATACGGCCATTTAGCACTGACGCAGGAATTTCGGACCGAAGGTCAAGTCTACTCCGGCGCGGTTGAAGGCCCCAAAATCAGTCTCGAGAAGCTTGCCTGAGCATAGTTGCCGTCGGCCCTGTCGCGTTCCCAGTCACCGGTTCCCGGGCAGCCTGCATACCACATGGAGTCGCCGGTTCGCGGGCTGCACTGGTTGTAAACACCCGCCTTGAAGTAGAGCGAATCTCCGCCGTAGGAATAGGGATTGTCGAGCGCATCGGCCCCCCGCACCAGGCTGAGCTGATGGTTCACAGTGCCAAGGCGTTCGCTGTGGAAAGTCAGGTACATCGTGTTGCGATGGACGTTGATTGTGTAGCTGAAGTCCTCCCCCAGAGCGATGCCGTTCTCGCCCGGATCTTCGTCAACATCCCACGCGTAGCCGAAGACCGGCATCGAAAGGTCCGTACGGTTGGGGTTGTCGCGCGCGAGGTTGCGCTCATAGGTCCAGAAGACCGAGCCGTACTCATGGCCCGGGAATTTCTTGAAATAGATTTTGATCGGCTCGTTGCCGTAGCCAAAGCCGCTTCTGGTGCTGTCATACTTGATCGCGTGGATTTGTCCAACGACCACGGCGTAGGCCGAAGGTTTGGCCGGATCACCCGCATTGAGCGAGACGTGATCGACCCGCAACGTCGCCTCTAGCTTACCGCCAACAGCGCCAAAGCGGTCCGAGTTACGGCGCGCCTCGACAGCGAAGTTGTTTTCGGGATCGTGGGTGCCGATGCGGGTGTTCGTTCCGCGTATCATCTGCCGCAATTCGCTGCGGGCATTGGACGTGTTGGCGGTGGTTGTGCCCATATTGGGGGCGACAAACACCATTCGCCCTTCCTCGTTGAGATAGAAGTAGTCCGAATGTTCGTAATCCTGGATCGCCCGCACGTCGATCTCATCCGGTCGGCCGTCACTATCCGCATCGATCGGGAGCGTGATTTTCCACTGGCTTAGGTCAAAGACACTTCCGGGCACGTCAGACGTGTCATCAAGAGCGACCGCTCCGATTGGAATAGACAGCGCAACGATGCCAGCCACTAGAGCCGACCAGCGACGGTTGGATTTCCAGGAATTAGCCACGACAATCTCTCTTTCGGTTCATTGCGGTGCCACCTTAGCAACTCGTCAAAAATAGAGGCTGAATGGCGTTGGCAAGGCAGGTCTTAGAAACGAAAGCGCCCCGCCAAAACATTGGCGGGGCGCTCATTCGGGCTTATCTGCCCATTCAAGTTTACCTTAGAAGCTCATCGTCGCGCCAAAGGTAATCCGGCGATCCGGAAGGCCCTGGAAGCAAAGCAGCGCGCCGTCATTGACGCAGAACTGCTGAATGTCCGATTTCGTCAGGTTCACACCTTCGACGCCGACGCTCAGGAAATCGGTGACGTCGTAGACGACGCTGGCATTGAGCTGCCCGCGTGCCGAAGTGGTCGTCGGGAAGCCAAGCGTCGAGTTGAGCGATGCGCCGCCAGCCGTGTCCAGAGTGCGGAACGCGTCACGCCAAGTGTAGCGTGCCCGTGCCGACAGACCGAACTTCTCGTAATACAGCGTCACGTTGTATGCGTTTTCGGAGAAGTCAAGCAGGCCCTGTACCGCTTCAACCGGAACGTTGATGCCCGGATTGATCGCCTGGAAGATGTCCTCGCCGCGACCTGAGTTCGAGTTGGTCGCCTGACCACCGCCAAAGTCCTGATAGGTGTAGTTGGCGATGAAGCCAAAGCCCGAAAGGAGGCCCAGCGTGTCTTCGTGCTGTGACAAATCGTATTGGAATGCGATCTCGATACCGGTCTGCGTTGTGTTCGCGGTGTCGTTAATGATCGTCTGGAGCGGTACGCACAGTCCGTTGCCCGGCTGGTCCGAAAGGACGTTACGGTCAGGCACGGGGTTGAAGATACCGCCGCCTTCACACGGATCGGTGATGTCGCGGAAGCCATTGGCGTCCTCGACCGCATCTTCGACCTGAGTCACGAACAGGTTCGTGCGTTCCTTGTGGAACACGCCGACGCTGATGAGCGACTGGGGCGCAAAGTACCACTCGAGCGAAGCATCGTAGGACTGGACCGTTTCCGGAGCGAGATTGGGATTGCCCAATGCCACGGCGTTATTCGGGCCGGTCGGGAACGAAACCGACAGCGACAGATCGTTAAAGTCGGGACGGTTGATGTCTTCGGTAAAACTTGCACGGAAGACCAGATCGTCGGTCAGATCGGCAATCACGTTCACGCGGGGCAAGAACTCGGTGTAACCGCCGCCCGACGTTACTGGCGATGCGACGCCGTTGGCGATCGCGTTACCGAACGAGTCGATCGAAGTGTCGACCCAGCGGAAACCAACATTACCGCGTACGGCACCGACTTCGAAATTGGCCTGTGCGTAAAGTGCGTGGGTTTCCTCTGTTACGCGGAAAGAAGCACCAAGGTTGCTCGCCGCACTCGGATCGAGATCACGGAGCAGACGTCCACCGCCCGCGATGGCAGCCTGGCCACCGGGCGTTGCGTCAAGCGCATCCTGTAGGGTTGCAAACACCGCATCACGATCCGAGAATGCACGGTTCGGATCAATCACGACAAAGTTGCGGAAAGCCAGCGTCCGGCCGTCAAAGGCGCCGAAATTGCTCGGGCCCGGAACGATAAGGTCGCCAAACACCGATCCGTTCGGGCTGTTGGCAATCGCGCCGGTGCCGAAGGTCGAACGCAGCTGGTCGAACTGGGTCGAGCTGTCATTGTACCGATAGCCGGCATCGATCGAAGTGATGAAGCCAAGCATCCCGTCGGCGTCGAACGTGGTGTCGATACGGAAGGCGTCGATTTCGTTCTGCGTCCGGTTGTTGCTGTTGGTCACAGCGTCAAGCACGGTGTTGGCCGGGTTGAGCAGGTCCTGCACAGTCGGCGCAAATGGCGAGTCAAAATCGACACCAAAGGTCAGCGCACCGTTACGAAGGTCGTATATGAACGGAACCGAGTTATCGTTGCTTGAGCCGTCAAGCGGCGTCAGCGGGTTCGGGTTGATGAAGTTCAGAGTTGTGCTGAGGTTTGGGTTCGAAGAGTCTGAGGTGGAGCGCGCGAATTCGACGCGCGTGAAGAACCGGCCCGTTTCGAATTCAGTGCCCAAACGATAAAGTTCCGAAGTCGTGACACGCGCACCGGTATCGCTCGAGAAACGAAGGTTGGGATCATCGTCATCGCGCGCCAGATTAGGCTGGATGGTACCGAACAAGGCTGCCTGGATGCTGCCCAGAGCGACGCCGTCGAGCGATCCGAAATCGACGGTTTCGAAGCCGTCTGGAACGTTGACAGTATCAACTGCACTCACACCCGAAGCCTGGATGCGCGAGGAGTCCTGACGGCGCTCCTGATCGTTGTAGATCACATCGAGGAAGAACTTGAGGCCGGGATTCGGAGCCCATTCAAGCGAACCGGCAACGTTGATCGTGTCGTATTCGAAGTTCTCGCGTTCCTGGTTGAGGAATTGGATGCCGAGGAACGGGAAGTCCGGTCCCGGCGCGCCGGTCGAGGTGACAGCCTGACCCGCAAGGATCGGATTGTCGCGGTCGACACGTGGGCGGAACGAGGTTGCTTCCTGTTCGGTGTAGCTTGCGCTTATTACGAAGCCGATTTCACCGTCGCCGGCTTCCCATACATCGCCAAAGCTGCCGGAGATGCGCGGCGTCACGCTGTCGGACAGCTCGCTATATTCGCCTTGAACACGCAGCGACAAGATCGTGTCGGTGATGTCGAGCGGACGGATCGTGCGCAGGTTGACCGTGCCGCCAACCGAGCCTTCGATTGTGTCGGCAGTTGGCGCCTTGATCACTTCTACAGCCCCGATGATGGCAGGGTTGATGTCTTCAAAGCTGATACCGCCGCGGCCCGTGCCTGCGGAGACTGTCTGGATGCCATTGATCAGCACCTGGTTATCATTGGTACCACGGATCTGCACGCCGGTGCCGACGCCCGCTGTACGCGTGATTTGAACGCCGGTTACGTTCTCGAGCACTTCGGCAAGGTTTTGATCAGGCAGCTTACCAATGTCTTCCGCCTGGATCACTTCGATCAGGCTTTCAGCGTTGCGCTTCTCAGCGAGTGCGCTCGCGAGCGAGCTGCGAATGCCGGTAACGACGATTGTGTTTTCTTCACCCTCGGCAACGGAGGCACCGCTGTCGGCGTCCTGCGCCAAGGCGGTTGCTGGCATAAGTGCGATTGCCGATCCCGTAAGGAGGCCCGTAACGATTCGTGAACGCTTGGCAGACGCTGCGGCGCCGCCCGTGAAGTAACCCATTTTCCTCTCCCATCGCCAGACTTGCATTGGTTGGCTGCGTGAGAGGCTAGTTGCGAGTAAATATTAGTCAACCAATTATGCGGACCCATGATTGCTATTCTGTCATACCAATAATGTAAGATACTAATATTCCTTCGACTTTCTCCAATGACAGGAGCGATTTTCCGGTTGAAAAGGCGCTTTTGCAATAATCGGATGCCCCAATCCAATCGCTCCCGTTACAAAATTGCATCACTCCTGTCTTCAGGCCTCGGGTTTGCATCAAAGGGGCACTGGTTTCGCCCTTCTTATTGTAAACGCAGGAGAAGATTGGAGGTCGGCAGGTAATTCCAGCTCTTTATGCGTCGCCTTCAGCCCCGGGATTCGGAAAGCCAAAATTGGTCAGATGAAAAACTGCCAAGTGGTATGACGTAATGGTTGACTCGCGTGGGTTGTCCGGTATCCATGCTGGCACGAAAATATAACAAGGGAGGGGGCGGTGCCGTCAGGCGTCGCCCGCATTATTATGGTTTCACGCATTTCGTTTTCCGCCGCATTGCTTGCAGGGACAGCGCTTCTCGCAACCCCCGCCCTCGCTCAGGATGAGTCGGATGAAGTTGCCGGAGAAGGCAGTGTCGAGCAGGATGGCGAGATTGTCGTCGAAGGTTTCCGAGCGCTCGTCCAGAACTCGATTGACGCGAAACGCGACTCGATCGAGGTGTATGATGCGCTGACCGCTGACGAAATCGGCGACATTCCTGCTCTTTCCATTGGTGAAGCGCTCGAAACGCTTACCGGCGCTGGTTCGCACCGCGAAAATGGCGGCGCGACGGAGATCTCGATCCGCGGCCTCGGGCCATTTCTTGGCTCGACCGTCATCAACGGCCGCGTCGCAACCAATGGTAGCGGCGACCGCTCGGTCAATTTCAGCCAGTTCCCGGCCGAGCTCTTCACCGAGATCGGCATCTATAAGACGCAGGCGGCAAGCTACATCGAAGGCGGTGTTGCGGGGCAGATCGTACTCGAGACGACACGCCCAATCGACTACGGCCGCCGCCGCGTTCAGGGCGAGATCAAAGCCGAACTGAACCCCGACAATTATGACATCGATTCCAGCCAGCGCCTCAACGATTTCGGCTATCGCGGCTCGCTTAGCTATATCGACCAGTTCAGTGTCGGTGACGGAGAGCTGGGCATCTCGCTCGGCTACGAGCGCCGCGATTCGAACAATCCTGAGCAGGAAGTGCGCGTTTCCAACACGATTCGCGCCTGTGTGGTCGATCCCAGCACGACCAGCGACGGCGTGTTCGATGATGGCAATTGCGACACAAGCAGCGGGACAATCGATGGCCTTCGCGATGGCAGCGTCAACCTTCCCTTTGTGATCGCGCGCAACAGCTACGCGCTGCGCTCGAACATCACGGCTGACGAGCGCAACGCGTTCTTTGGCGCGATCCAGTATCAGCCCAGCCCCGACGTCGATATCAACGCCGACTTCCAGTATTCGACCCGCACCCAGCGCGAGCAGCGCAGCGATCTGAACTTTGCCGAAGGTCGCCGTATTGACGGCCCAGGTGATCCCAACACGATCCCGGGCGTTGATCTCATCTTCACCGAAAGCGGCGCACTTCGCCAGTTCACCAACGAGCAACGCATTGAAGCGGTGAGTGAATATCTCGAGCGGGACGAAGAATATTACGGCGGCGGTCTGTCGATCGACTTCCAGCCGGCAGACGGTCTGACGATCTCTCTCGACGCATCCTATTCACGCACGCAGCGGATCGAGGAAGCTGTGCAGATCCGCTTCCGCACAGAGGATGGCGAAAGCATCTTCGGTAACACCGATGCAGACGGCAACCCGTTCTTCCCCGAAGCGTTCGAAAGCGATCAAACACCGAATGCGGGCCGTACCAATGGCACCGATGACCGCGTAGAAACCGCTGTTCAAATCTTCCAGAACGGTTCGCAGGGCCTTAACTTCATCACGCAGAACTTTGACGTGACCGACTACACCTTGTTCGCCAACGATCCGCGCCTTCGCGCCGATCTCGAGCAGGATCGCTTCAACGAGGTCTGGGCAGTGCGCGGCGATGTGGCCTACGAAATGGAAGGGTTCTTCAACCTGTTCCAGGCCGGGACGCGCTACCAGCAACTGGTCTATCGCGACGTTCCGGGCGCTGTGAACGGATCAAGCCGGTTCGAGAACACGTACAACGATACCGATGGCAGCGGCGCGCTGTTTGTTGCGAACCAAGAATGCCGCACGCCGTTCCCGGAATCGGGCTTCCTTTCTTCGATCCAGGGTAACAACCCGCTGATCACGAATGTTGATCTGGACGGAAACGTCATCAGCACCTCGAACACATTCGCAACCTTCGATGCGCTCTGCATCGCGCAGGTTCTGGAGCGTGAAGATCCCTCGGGCCTCGAATTCGACGAGAACGGCATTCCGATCTACCCGACCGGCGATTTCCTGTCCGCACAGAATACGGATGTGACGGAGCGTTCCTGGGCTGGCTACGTGCAGGCTGATTTCGACAGCACGCTGGGCTCGCTTCCAGTGCGCGGCAATATCGGCGTGCGCATCGTCAACACCTCGGTGCGTTCAACCGGCTTCCGGTCGAACTTCACGGTTGAATTGCAGGATCTCGATGGTGACGGCTCCAGTGGTTTTGTGCTGGTCGAGGATTCAACGAACCTCGTTCGCCGCCGCACGACCAATTCCTACACCGAATTCCTGCCGAGCTTTAACCTCGTCACGGAGTTCTCGCCCGACGTGCTGGGTCGTTTCGCGGTCTATCGTTCACTGTCGCGTCCTGACCCGTCTTCGCTGGGTGATGGCCGGATATTCAGCTTTAACGATGATGACGAGTTCCTCACCATCGATGACGCGCTGGCAGGAGGCTTCAACAATGTAAGCGCCACCGGCAACCCGTCGACCGAACCACTGATGAGCTGGAACTTCGACGCTGGCCTCGAATGGTATCCGAATGACGACACAATCCTTGCCTTCAACGCCTATTATAAGAGCTTCAATGGCGGGTTCGAAACAATCGGCTTCTTTGAAGATTACAACATCAATGGCGAGAATCTGAGCCTCTTCACCACCTCGGTGAACACCAGCAATGACACCAGCACCATTTACGGCCTCGAAGTCACCGCTTCGCATCGTTTCAGCTATCTGCCGGCTCCGCTAGACGGGCTCGGCTTCAAGATCAGCTACAACTATGCAGACTCCGACTTCGAGTTTGAGGATGATGCGCTCGGTGCGATCACTACGGTTAACCCCGACGGATCGCGCGATGTGAGCAACGGTCTGATTGTTCCGGCCAACCTGTTCGGCTTCTCCGAACATGTTCTTTCGGCGCAGGCCTATTACGAGATAGGGCCGTTCGACCTCCAAGGCGTCTACAAATATCGTAGCGACTACTTCCAGCAGTTCGTCTCAACACCAGGCCGTATTCGCTATGTCGACGATGTTGAAGTGTTCGAAGCGCGCATCTCGCTCAAGGTGAGCGACAACATTCGTCTCTCGGCCGAAGCATTGAACCTGTTCAATGAGCCACGCACCGATTTCCGCGGGGCACCAGACGATCTCGGTCAAGTGCTGGTCTACGGCCCTCGCTACTTCGTCGGCATTCGCGGACGGTTCTAACCGGTTAGGGCTGCTATCGTTTGAGGGGTCGATGGCAGCCCGCCCTTTTTGACTGGCAATTTTGCGGCTATTACACAAAGGACTTTTACCAGAAGAGCAGACCACCCGTCAGCGAAAGAGGAATGGAATGACCAGCAAGCGACTTTTCCAATCAGTTGCCGAGCAGATTGCCGGGCTGATTGATGCTGGGGCATTCCCTCCGGGAACCCGCCTTCCGGGCGAACGTGAACTGGCGGAGCGTCTGGGTGTAAGCAGGGTTACGATCCGCGAAGCCGAAATTGCCTTGCAGGCCATTGGCAGGCTTGAAATCAAGACCGGCTCGGGCGTCTATGTCAGCGAAGCCCAGCCCGAAGAGCGTTCCGCCCTGCCAGGAGCAAGCGCATTCGAAGTGACCGAGGCGCGCCTTCTCGTCGAATCCGAAACCGCTGCGCTCGCGGCTCACAACATCACCGATGAAGCGGTGAACAAGCTTGCGCGGCTGGTCGAACAGATGCGGACTGGCGGCGAAGAAGCCGCCAACGAAGCCGATGAAGAATTCCACCGGACAATCGCCGAAGCCTCGAACAATGCGGCGATGGTCCACACGGTAAAGACGCTCTGGCGCATGCGGCAGGAAATTCCCGAGGTTAAAGCGACCTATGAGGCGGTGTGCATTCACGATGCGGAATCGCGCACAGCAGAGCACGAAGCAATTTTTGTTGCACTGCGCAACCGCGATCCCGCTGGTGCGCGGGCCGCCATGCGCGAACACTTCCACCGCCTGATCGAGACAATGCTTGATGCGACCGAGCGCATGGCTCTGGAAGAAGTGCAGGAAAAGGCAACCAAGAGCCGCGAGCGCTTCACGGCCGCCGCGAAAATTGCCTGACCAAATTGGTCTTACAAAAAACCTCCTAATAATATGCCAGATTGATTGACAGTCCTCGGCTTGCAGTTATAGTTGCTAGCCTAATGAATGGATGAGAGGACTGCCGGAATGCTTGCAGGGCTGCGCCTTGTGTTCCTTGCCGCATTGTGTTGCGCAACGCCGGCTTTGTCGGAGCAATTCTATGTCGAGAACCAGGCCGAGTATGTCGAGGCTCTGGCTGGCATAGAGGCTGGCGACACGATCATCCTTGCCAATGGCGAATGGCGCGATTTCGACCTCGTCATAACCGGTGAAGGCCGGGCTGATGCGCTCATAACCGTTACATCTGAAGAGGCTGGCCAGGTTTTCCTTACCGGACAGTCCAGCCTGCGCATCGGCGGTGAATATATCCTCGTCTCCGGCCTCGTTTTTCGTGACGGCTACAGCCCGCGCGGCGAAGTTGTTTCGTTCCGCCGGACAAAGGATGACATCGCAAGCAATTCCCGTGTGACCGAGATTGTCATCGACAATTTCAGCAAGCCCGATCGCTACGAATCCGACTACTGGGTCGGCATTTACGGCCAGAACAACCGTTTCGATCACAACCACCTAGTCGGTAAGACTAACAAGGGGGTGACCCTTGCCGTCCGGTTGGACAGCGAAGAGAGCCGCGACAACGGCCATGTGATCGACTTCAACTATTTCGGCCCTCGCCCTGTGCTCGGTTCGAATGGCGGTGAAACGCTGCGTATCGGGACAAGCCGCTACTCAATGTACCGCTCGGGCACGACGGTCGAGAACAA
Organism: uncultured Erythrobacter sp.; assembly: GCF_947492365.1. Taxonomy (NCBI): domain Bacteria; kingdom Pseudomonadati; phylum Pseudomonadota; class Alphaproteobacteria; order Sphingomonadales; family Erythrobacteraceae; genus Erythrobacter; species uncultured Erythrobacter sp. Next base: position 1,813,015 of record NZ_CANLMB010000001.1, on the reverse strand, counting down.
CATCTTCGACCGGGCCGATGGCGAGGTGGAGATCATCTCTTCGAAGTCGGGCGGCAACATCTTTCGCGGCAATGTATTCCTGCGTTCGCGCGGCACGCTCACTCTGCGTCACGGCGACGACAATATCGTCGAAAACAACGTCTTCCTCGGCGGCGGCAAGGATTACACCGGCGGCATCCGCGTCATCAATCGCGGCCAGATCATCCGGGGCAACTATATGGAGGGCTTGCGCGGCGAGGCTTTCTCCAGCGCGCTCGCAGTGATGAACGGCGTGCCAAATTCGCCGGTCAATCGCTACGTCGTGGTCGATGGCGCGCGGATCGAGAACAACACGATCGTCGATAGTCGCCGCGTCGCTTTCAATGTCGGCGCTGATGAGGAGCGCTCTGCAGCGCCGCTCAACACCACATTCTACAGCAATCTGCTGAGCGGGCTTGAAGGCGAGTCCTTCCTCGAAGTTTATGACGACATTTCCGGCATCACCTTTGGCGGTAATGTTCTGGCGCAAGGCGGCGCTGCGGACGAGCTTTCGAGCATTGCCCGCCGTCCTGTCGAAATGGAGCGGGCAGAGAACGGATTGCTTTACCCCACCGATCCCGGCCTTGCCGAATACGGCGCGCCGCGCGATCTCCAGCCAGTGACGCTCGATCAGGTCGGGGTCGATTGGTATGCCAAGCCCGGTGAAGATCGCGGTTTCGGCTTCTCGGGCAATGTCATCCATGTCGAGCCGGGCGAAGGCACGCTTGTCACAGCCGCTCTTGCCGCTGACGCTGGTGACGTCCTGCTGCTGGGCAGCGGCGAATACATCGTCAACCGCTCCATCCCGCTCGAAGCCGCAATTGCGGTCCGCGGTGCTGCGGAAGAAGGCGGCGAGCCCCCCGTAATCATGTTCACACGCCCCAACCTGTTCGACTTGCGCGAAGGCGGCGAGCTTCAGCTTGTGAATTTGACCGTGGATGGCGCGCTTGCACCGGATTCAGTCGGCAATTCGATGATCCGCACCTCCAACTTTCCGATCAAGTCGAATTTGGTCGTGGAAATGGAGGACGTCACAGTGCGCGGCCTCGTTGTGAACAAGAGCTTCAACGTCCTGACACTGGGCAAAAGCACGCTCGCGGACCGGGTGACAATCCGCGGCAGCCGTTTTGAGGACATTACCGGCGCGGTTGTTTCTGCAGCGGCGGAAACCGAGGACTTCGGCCAGTACAACGTCGAGTATCTCGATATTTCGGGCAGCAGTTTTGCCAATATCGGCGGCGCAATTGCCGATGTGTATCGCGGCGGACGCGACGAAAGCACGTTCGGGCCCTTCGTGAACTTTTCCGGCAACTCGCTCGCTAATGTTGGCACAGCCGTGACCAATGGCAGTGGTGCTTCGCTCAATCTTCACGGTGTGCAGATTGCCGAAGTCAGCGACAACGCGGTTGCTCTGTCTTCACCGTTCCGCATCGTCCACACGGTCGGAACCCCCGATACAGCGCTGACGGACAACACCTTTGTCGGCACGCCTGAATTTATCCTTGAGGAACTGAACTACGATGGTCCTCACCGCGCGGAACTCTCTGGCAATGTCTTTGAAGAGGGCCTTGAACAGTGAAGCGTGCACTACTCCTTGCAGCAGCGATCACGGCCCTAGGCCACTCTCAACCAGCGATCGCTGCTGCGTTCCAAGAGGCCGCCTCTGGCACAAGCGCCGAGGCGGCCTCAACACTCTCTCCCCTTTACGCCGCCGAGCTTGAGCGTGCGCGGACGTTTGTCGATGCGATGATGGCCGAAGGGCCAGTTGTCCCTGTCCCGCTCGACCCCGGTGGTGGCTACACCCACGAACAGCACAAACGGAATTTCCGCGCGATCTATCAGGGTGGACAGATCTACCGGATCACCGGTGATGAGCGTTACCGCGATTTCGTCCGCGATATGCTGCTCGATTACGCGCAGCTCTATCCGACTTTGGGCGATCATCCCGAACGGCACGATCAATATTCAGGACGTATCTTCTGGCAGGTGCTGAATGATGCCATGTGGCTCGTCCACGCGGTGCAGGGCTATGGTGACATCCGCGACACTTTGACTGCCTCTGAGCGCCAGCGCATTGACGACAATGTGTTCCGACCTGCGGCGCATTTTCTCTCGGTTGAATCGGTCGACACTTTTGACCGCATCCACAACCACGCGACTTGGGCTACCGCAGGCGTCGGCATGACCGGCTATCTGCTGGGCGACCAGGACATGGTCGAGCGCGCCTTGCTGGGTTCGGAGAAAAGCGGCGAAGCAGGCTTTCTGCGTCAGTCCGAACTGCTCTTCTCGCCCGACGGATATTACACCGAAGGCCCCTATTATCAGCGCTTTGCGCTGCTGCCTTTCCTCGTCTTCGCCAATTCCATCGAAGAGAACGAGCCCGAGCGCGGCATCTTCCAGCACCGCGACGGTATCCTGCTGAAAGCGCTGCGGACCACGGTGCAGCTGAGCTATCAGGGATACTTCTTCCCGTTCAACGACGCGATCCGCGACAAGAGCCTGCGCACTGCCGAGCTCTATGAAGGCATTGCCATCGCCTATGCGCAAACGCGCGATCCGGCGCTGCTTTCGATTGCTGAGTTTCAGGGCCGCACGGTTCTGAACGATGCCGGAGCGACGGTCGCAGCGGATCTGGCCGCGGGAATGGCCGAACCTTTCCCCTTCCGCTCTCTGCTGCTGGCCGACGGTCCTGACGGCGAACAGGGCGCGGTGGCGATCTTGAGGCAGGGCGAAGGCCCGCGCCACACAGTGCTCGTCGCCAAGAACAGCTCCCAAGGCATGGGTCACGGCCATTTCGATAAGCTCAATTGGCAGCTTTACGACAATGGCAATGAGATCATCCGCGATTACGGCGCCGCGCGCTTCCTCAATATCGAGGCGAAGCGCGGCGGGCGCTATCTTCCCGAGAACACCACCTGGGCGAAGTCCACAATCGCGCACAACTCGCTGGTCGTCGACGAAACCAGCCAGTTTGGCGGGGATGTCTCGATCGCCAACGAGCTCTGGCCCGAGCAATTGTATTTCTCCGACGCCGCCGGCCTTCAGGTGTCGAGCGCGCAGATCGAAAGCGCGTATGACGGCGTTACGATCCGCCGCACTTTGATCATGCCCATGATCGAAGGGCTGGAAGCCCCGCTTGTGGTCGATCTGGTCAGTGCGACAAGCGAAGGCTCGCATCTTTACGACCTGCCGCTGCATTATTCCGGCCACATCATGGAATTCGATTTTGATGCGCGCGGCAACGTTGCCGAACGGCCCGTGCTGGGCAGCGACAATGGCTATCAGCACATCTGGGTCGATGCGGAAGCGGAACTGGAAGATGGTCGCGGCGCGCTGACCTGGATCCTCGATGGCCGGTTCTACACTTACCGCTTCGCCGGTAACGGCCCGCTGACTGCAGTGCTGGGCGAAAGCGGTGCCAATGATCCAGAGTTCAATCTTCGCCGTGAACCGCTCATCCTGCTGCGCGCGCAGCGCGAGGGCACAGCGAGCTTCGCCAGCCTGATCGAAGCGCATGGCAGCTATGACGGTGCGGCGGAGCAAACGCTCGACAGTCGCAGCCTTGTGGCTGGTCTCGATTACACAAGCATTGAAGGCAATGACATTGTCATCGTGACGCTCAAAACGGGCGCTCGATACGCGATTGCGGTTTCGCACATTTCCGATCCCGCGCTGTCGCATCATGTCACCGTCGGAACCGATCACATCATGTGGAGCGGTTTTGCCGCTGTGGTCGAATTGGACGCAGGGGAGAGCTAACCATGGCAACACTGGCAGAGGCGCAAAGCCCGTCATTAGTGTCCGCCAAGGACATTGAAGTCGAAGAACTGGGCGGCGGCATCAAACGCCAGATCCTGGGCTATGGCCCGGAAATCATGGTCGTGCGCGTGTGGTTCAAAGAAGGCTCTGTGGGCGAGGTCCACTCGCACCGCCACAGCCAGTCGACCTATGTTGAAAGCGGCAAGTTCGAAGTGTTTGTCGACGGTGAAAAGCGGGTGCTCGAGGCAGGGGACAGTTTCTACATCGCCCCGCATCTCGATCACGGCGCTGTGTGTCTCGAGGCGGGGGTTCTGATCGACACATTCAGCCCGCTTCGTGAAGATTTCTTGGGAGATGCGGCATGATTAAGGGCAAAGGTGGCCTTCGCTGGTGGGTGGTTTCGCTCGTCGCGATCGCAACCATCATCAACTACATTGACCGGCAGACGATCAATGTTCTGTGGCCGGAAAATATCGCGCCGGATCTGTTCCCCGATATGGACGCGGACGGGCACAAATACATTCTCGGTGTGATCAGCACCGTCTTCATCTTCGCCTATGCGGCCGGTCAGGCCATTTTCGGCAAGATTTTCGACTGGATCGGCACGCGGCTTGGCTTTGTGCTGTCGATTGGCGTTTGGTCGATCGCAACCGCCGCGCATGCGCTCGCACAGGGTGTTCTAAGTTTCAGTTTCTTCCGTGCAGTCCTTGGCGTGGCCGAGGCGGGCAACTGGCCCGGCGCGACCAAGGCCAACGCCGAATGGTTCCCGACTAAGGAACGCGCGCTGGCGCAAGGCATCTTCAATTCCGGCGCTGCTATTGGCGGTATCATCTCGATCCCGCTGATCGGTTACATGGCGGTTTTCCTCGACTGGAAGCTGATCTTTGTCCTCGTGGGCGTGGTCGGTCTGCTGTGGCTCGTCCCATGGTGGTTCATCGTGAAAGCGCCTCCGCAAAGCCATGACTGGTTGAGCGATGAAGAGCGTGAATATATCCTCACCGGCCAGAAGGTCGAAACCGACGACGATGATGCCGATGACGAAGGCTATAACCCTTCAACCGGCGAGCTGCTCAAGCGCAAGGAAAGCTGGGGCGTCATCATCGCTTCGGCTGCGATTGACCCGATCTGGTGGCTCTTCATCGTCTGGATTCCGACCTATCTGGTCGAGGTTCACCAATTCAACGTCAAAGACGTCGCAGCATCGGGCTGGCTCCCGTTTGTGGGCGCAATGTTCGGCGCATGGTTCGGCGGGCTACTCGCGCAGAACCGCTTGAAAGCGGGCTGGAGCGTCAATGCGACACGCAAGCTGACAATCACATTGGGCTGTCTCATCATGCTGCCGGCCTTGATCGCGCTTTCCGCTGCATCAACGCCGTGGACCGCTCTGTGGCTGATGTTCACGATCCTGTTCGGTTTCCAGACCGCAATCGGGAACGTCCAGACATTGCCAAGCGACCTGTTCGGCAAAGGCACTGTCGGCACGCTGTCCGGCATCGCCGGTATGGCAGCCAAGCTTAGCGCGGCCGCCCTCACCTATCTCGTGCCGATCATGACAATGGGAGCAAATTACTACTCCGTCTTCGTGCTCGGCGCCGGTCTTGCCGTTGCAGCAATCGCCAGCGTTTGGCTGCTGTGCGGCGAGATCAAACCACTCAAACCAAAAACGGCCGCTGGCCACGCGCATTCCTAAGGGGGATTGAATATGAAATTTGCAGGTAAGGTTGCGGTCGTAACCGGCGGAAGCCGCGACATCGGACGCGCCGTTTGCGTCAAGCTCGGCAGCGAAGGCGCAAGCGTCGTCGTCAATTACAACAGCAATGAGGCGGACGCCGATGCGACTGTCGCTGCGGTCGAAGCGGCCGGTGGCAAAGCTATCAAAGTGAAGGCCGACGTGACCAAGCCTGCCGATGTCGACGCATTGATCGGCGCCACGCGCGAAGCCTTTGGCGATGCAATCCACATCCTCGTCAACAATGCGGGCGGCCTCGTCGCGCGCAAGACGCTGGAAGAGATGGATGAGGAGTTCTTCAACTTCGTCATGCAGCTCAATGCGACATCGACCTTCCTCGCCTGCAAAGCCTCGGTCCCGCACATGTCGGCAGGTGCGGCAATCGTGAACCTTGCGTCTCTGGCAGGCCGTGATGGCGGCGGCGGCGGGGCGATTGCCTATGCCACCTCGAAGGGCGCTGTGATGACCATGACGCGCGGCCTCGCAAAAGAGCTCGGCCCCAAGGGTATCCGCGTCAATGCGATTTGCCCGGGCATGATTGCAACCACGTTCCACGACAAGTTCACGCCCGATGCCGCGCGCGAGAACGTCGCCAACTCAACCCCGCTCAAGCGTCAGGGTCGCGCGGAAGAAACCGCCGATCTTGTTGCCTATCTCGCCTCGGACGATGCCTCGTTCATCACGGGCGTGAATTACGACATCAACGGCGGCCTCGCCTTCTCGTAACCGTTCGAGCTGCAAACAAGGCTATGAGTGATACGCTTTCCAACCGTCTTCAATCGGCCCCTGTCGTCCCGCTGATCGCAGAGGACGATCCCAAGACCGCAGTGAAAGTCGCGCGCGCACTGGGCCAAGGCGGGCTGAGCGTGCTTGAGGTTGTGCTGCGCTCTGACAATGCGCAGGCGGGGATGGAAGCGATCCTTGCTCAAACGCAGGATATGGTAGTGGGCGCTGGTACCGTCCTTACTCTCAATCAGGCGAAGTCGGTGGTGGCGAGCGGCGCGCAGTTCATTGTTTCGCCGGGATTGGTGGACGAGATTGCGGTCTATTGCCTCGATCAGGGCATTCCCTTCTTCCCCGGCTGCATGACCGCTGGCGAGGTTCAACGCGCATATGCGCTGGGCCTGCGCGAAGTGAAGTTCTTCCCCGCCAGCCTTGCCGGCGGCGTGCCAATGCTCAAGGCGTTCTCGTCAGTGTTCCGCGAGATGCGATTCATGCCAACCGGCGGCGTATCGCCCGACAATCTGGCCGACTTCCTTGCAGTTCCCAGCGTCATGGCATGCGGCGGAAGCTGGATTACCCCGAAAGAGGCGGTCGCAATCGGCGACTTTGCCCGGATTTCAAACCTTGCGAGCGAGGCCGTTGCCATCGCGCAAACCGTTCGCTCAATAAAGGCTCCTACCCATGGCTGAATTTTTGTCCTTTGGTGAAATCATGCTTCGGCTCAAAACGCCTGGCCATGAGCGCTTTTTCCAGTCCCCGGCTTTCGAAGCCACTTTCGGTGGGGGCGAAGCGAATGTTGCCGTTGCACTGAGCAATTACGGGCTTGACGCGGGCTTTGTCAGCGCTCTGCCCGACAACGATATCGGCGATGCGGCAATCCGCGAGCTTCGCAGTTTTGGCGTCGATACGGCGCAGATCAGCCGCTCGGGCGACCGCGTTGGCATTTACTTCCTTGAGACAGGCTCGAACCAGCGTCCGTCCAAGGTCGTCTATGACCGCGCGCACTCTTCAATCTGCAATGCCGGGGCGGACGAGTTTGACTGGCTGGCGATCTTCAAGGGCGCAAAATGGCTTCATATCACCGGTATCACGCCGGCGCTGAGCCCCACTGCGGCCGAACTCTCGATGGCCTGCGTAAAGGCAGCGAAAGAGGCAGGGCTTACGGTCAGCTGCGACTTCAATTTCCGCGGCAAGCTGTGGAAATACGGCAAATCCGCGCCCGAAGTGATGCGCGAGCTGGTCAAATATGTCGATGTCGGCATTGCCAACGAAGAGGACTGCCAGAAATCACTCGACATCACGGTCGATGTCGATGTGGAGTCGGGTGAACTCGACACCGCCAAATACGAAGCATTGGGCCAGAAAGTCCTCGACATCTATCCCGACATGCACACGATCGCGATCACTTTGCGCGAAAGCTTGAGCGCGGATCGCAACAATTGGTCCGCATGTCTGCGAACACGCGACGACGGTTTCATGCTCAGCCGCAAATACGAACTGACCGACATTGTTGACCGCGTTGGCGGCGGTGACAGCTTTGCCTCAGCACTCATTTACGGCCTCAACGCCTATGAAGACCGGCAGCAGAGCCTCGAATTCGCCGTCGCAGCCTCCGCGCTCAAACATACGATTATGGGTGACTTCAATCGTGTGACCGTGCCGGAGGTTGAAAAGCTGATGAGCGGCGACGGGTCTGGTAGGGTGCAAAGGTAGGCAAGGAGTGTCGGAGTTCGAAATGCAAATGTCGCTCAACCGCGCCCGTTCCATTGGGTACAACCAAGCTCGATCCCATGCCAATGACAATTCATCGCGCGAGCAGGATCTTTTCGAACAAACCGTACGGCGCGAGCTTGTCGACGACACGCAACACGTCTGAAACTTGAGGCTGGTCTTGTAGAGACGAGTTTGTGTTAGACTGACAGCACCGCCACCCACCCCCAGCACTTGTCTCGTCTTGCAGATCCGCCTGCAAACCACTGAGAGTAAGCCGCGCTTTCCAGACCAATCCGTGGCCTCTGCATCATTCCTGCTGTCTCTCGATCGATGCCCGAACTTGGCAATGAAGAATGTCGCGAGATCGGAAGGTGACTGAACATTCGGGGTGAAGACATGCATCTTCCATTCCGGCGAAGGGAGCGAGGGATGCTGAGGTTCAGGCAGGTGAAGCCACTTTCGACTCTCAGCGCCACTTGATCGATAGACAAACTTGCAAGACCGCCCGCTCACCCGCACAGGATGAGCGGCAATCACCGATAACTTGAGAAGCACAGAGAGTAGGATGCCGTTCGCCTGGCGCAGGCGAGTTGGCATTAGACTGAACGCACCGATTGACAGTATCAAACCACGCTACCGCAAAATCACTCGCCGGTGTGTCTTCCGGCTTGCGATAAATATCGATGTCGATATAAATGCGTTTGGAGGTAAATCGTGACCGACTGCAACGACGCAACCTTGATCGAGAACGGGATCTTGTTCGACGCCACTGGCGCCTCGGCAAGCGTCCAGCCGATCGCTTTCGACGGTGAAATCGCGGCGACCGGCCAAGCTGCGCTCGACTGGGCCGAAGGTCGCAACGACGTCAAGCGCATTGACGCAAGCGGCTGCACCGTCATGCCCGGCTTGATCGATGCGCATTGCCATATCAGCTTCGACGAACCCCATTCCAACGACGAGCTGTTCTTCCACCGGCGCGAAGGGCTGTCCGCGCTGGTCGCGGCACATAATGTGCAAAAGGTGCTGCGTTCAGGCGTGACCAGCCTGTTTGATGCGGACACCATCTTCAACGTTTCGCTCGACCTGCGCGATGCGATCGAGGGCGGTGTCTGCGAAGGACCGCGCATGACCTGCGGCGGGAATGCCTTGTTCACTTCGGTTGGCGGCACAGCTGGGATGCTGATACCTGACGAAGGCGCGATCGGTTATCTCAAAGTCACGCGCACCCGCGACGAGATTGTTACCGAGATCCGCAACCAGGCCAAACGGGGCGTCGACTGGATCAAGATCCACGTCACCGGCCTAATCCCGCGCCAACGTGCCGAGGGTGAGATCCAGGTCTGGAATTACGACGAGCTCAAGCTGGCGGTCGATACCGCGCACGAGCTTGGCCTTCCCGTTACCGGCCATTGCCGCAACGCCAGTTCCACCCGCGACGCCGCGCGCGCTGGCTTCGACATGATCCTACACGCCACCTATATGGACGAAGAAGCGCTGGAAGCGGTGATCGAGCACAAGACGCCGATTGTTCCCACGCTGACCTTCCAGGCGGTGCTCGCCGACCATGGCGACAAGATCGGCTCGAACGCCTTCCTCAAGGACCTGTTCGCCAAGGAGATTGAGGAAAGCTCAGTCCAGTTGAAGCGCGCCTACGATGCAGGTGTGCCTTTCCTCTGCGGCACCGAGAGCGGTTTTTCGATAACGCCCTATGGCGAGTGGCACTGGCGCGAGCTGCAGGTGTTCGTTGAGAACATGGGCCTCACGCACGAACAGGCGCTGATCTGCGCCACGCGCGAGGGCGCTCGCGCGCTCAAGATGGAAGACCGGATCGGCACGCTTGAACAGGGACGCATAGCCGATGTCATCGTGGTCGAAGGCGATGTAACCAAGGATGTCACCCTGCTGGGGCGGCCCGGCGGCATGAAGCATATATTCAAGGGCGGCAGGCGGATCGACATCGAGACACCGCTGCCCGAACGCACTCCGCTGCCATCCTGGAGAGTCTCGAATTACTCAACCCTTCCCGCAACGCGCACCAATACGCTGGGTTGGAAGTGATGTCAGAGCACGAGGTCACTTCTTATGAAGGCTGCGTCCATGCGCTGAAGCAGCCCGACCTACGGCAATCGCTCTATGATGCGGCCGCTCTCATGATGAGCGATGTGCTGGTCAATCTGCATGGCAAGGAACATCGCGCGCGGCGGCTGGTCGAAGGGACGATCTTCCGCAAGGCCGTGTTCCTCCATTACGAGAAGAATTTTCTGCCGCGGACGCTTGATGAGACGATCCGGCCCTTTCTCGAGGCGGGGCGCGGCGACCTGGTCGATATCGGCTACCGGGTGATGATGAACCTGACGGTCGATTTCGCCGGCATTGACCGTCCCGTGCGTAGCCATGAGGAAACCGGCGAATTGCTGCGCTTGCTCAAGGAATTCAGCCTCGCACCGGCATTGGGGCAGTCGCTCGAAGGCGATGTCGAACCCAAGAAGGAGCGGATCCGCAAGGCGATGGCTGAGTTCAGCACGCGATTTCTCACGCCGTCGCGCCGCCGGCGTGAGGCGCTGCTGGCCGAAGTCGAAGCGGGCCGCATTGCCAAGGATGAACTGCCAGACGACGTGCTGATGGCGCTGATCCTGGGTCAGGAAAAACTGCAGATGACCGACGAGCAATTCCTGCAGGAAGGCATTTTCTATATGCTCGCCGGGGCGCATACGACGATCCACTCGCTCGCCCATGCGATGCACGAATTGTTCGAGTGGCTCGACGCGCATCCTGAAGACATCGCGCTGCTTAAGGATGATCCCTTCTTCATCCAGCGCTGCGTGTTCGAGAGCCTGCGCCTTCACCCCTCAAGCCCGGTCGCCAAACGCCGCGCTCTGTGTCCGGTGACGCTGGCTGCGGGCGAGGAAGTGCCCGCTGGCGACGAGGTCGTGGTCAATATGCGCGCAGCCAACCGCAACCCCGAATTCTTTGGCGACGATCCCGAAACCTACAACCCGCACCGCGAAGTGTCGGGCGGCAAGGCGCCCTATGGCCTATCGATGGGTTACGGAATGCACGCGTGCATCGGCCGCAACCTCGCTATCGGCGTCGAGCCGCGCCCCAACTCCACACCCGAAGATCACCAGTATGGCACGGTTCCATTGATCGTGGAGGCGCTACTGCGCTTCGGCGTCCAACGCGATCCCGACGGCGAGACGAGGAAGGACGAGACCATCACGCGCATCACTTGGTCCGAATATCCGGTCGTGTTCAGGCCCGAAGAGGCGCTGATCTGATGCAAGTCCACCGTCTGACAGATTACCGCGACTGCGAAGCAGCGCTACGCAATACCGGACTTCGGCAGGCGCTATACGACGCAGGCGAAGTCATCACCGGCGGGACGCTGCTGGTGCTACACGGGGATGAGCACCAGAAACGGCGCGAGGTCGAAATTCGCGTCTTCCGCCGCAACTTCTTCAAATATTACGAGAAAGAAGTTTTCCCTGCGACCTTAGATGAGACCATCGCTCCCTATGTCGCGGCTGGTGGCGGCGATCTGATCGAACTTGGCTATCGCCTCACCGTAAACCTGACTGCCGACTTTGCAGGTGTGGATCGCCCCGCGCGCACGCAGGAAGAAACCGCACAGCTCATTCGGCTGGTCAAGAAAATGAGCGAGGGCGCCACTATGGTGCACTCCACCCGCGACAAGGACGAACTCACCGCAGAAGTCCGCGAGGCATTGAGCGAATTCGACCGAGACTTTCTGCAAGCGTCGATTGCGCGCCGCAGAGCGCTGATCGCGCAGGAGGAGCGCGGTGAGATCGAGAGCGCTGCTCTGCCGCGCGACGTCCTCACCGTGATCCTAAAGGCACAGGACGAGCTGCAGTTCGACGAAGCGCAGCGGCTGCGCGAGATCGGCTTTTACATGCAGGCCGGATCGCACTCGACCGCCAATTCGGTGGTCCATGCGCTGGATGAAATACTCAGCTGGGCCGGCGATGATGCGGCGCGGTGGGCGAGGCTCGAAGACACGGTGTTCGTGCAGCACTGCGTCCATGAAAGTTTGCGCCTCCACCCGGCCAGCCCCGAAGCCTGGCGCAAGAGCATGTGTCCCATGAGCGTGCAGGGGGCCGGCGAGCTCCCGGAAGGCGACCGGATCGAGCTTGATTTGTTCAACGCCAATCGCAGCGAGGCAATTTTCGGACCCGATGCCGACAGCTTCAATCCTGACCGTGAAGTGCCAGTCGGCGTGATGCGCTCTGGCCTGGCGTTCGGCATCGGTGTTCACACCTGCCTCGGGCGGGAGCTCGATGGCGGGCTGGTAGCCAAGCCCGGCACCGATCCGGAAAAGGCTCAATTCGGCATCGTGCCGCTTATCGTTATCAAGCTGCTCGAACTCGGCGCGCGCAAGCTCGCGGATGACCCGCCGACCGCTGACACACAAACCAAACGCCCCAATTGGGGCCGATATCCAATCCAGTTTTCCAAGGAGCCCGCATGAGTCGCAGCGCCATAGTCACCGGTAGCGCCAACGGTATTGGCGCCACTATCGCCGAATTGCTCGCCGCAAGGGGATATCGGGTCGGAATTCTCGACCGCGACGAATCCGCGGTGGCCGAGCGTTGCGAGCTTATCGAGGGTGCGGTGGCATTGCCTTGCGACGTGTGCGACCCTTCAGCGGTCGAAGCCGCGTTCGAGGGATTTGGTCCCGCGCCCGACTTGCTGGTCAACAATGCCGGGATCGTGCGCTTCGGCCCGCTTGCCGAACAGAGCGACGACGACATCCGCATCACCATCGAAGTCAATCTGATGGGCGTGTTATGGACCAGCCGCTCAGCAGCGCGGCGCATGGCTGAACGTGGCAGCGGCCATGTAATCTCGCTCACATCGATAAACGCCTATTCCCCCGGCCCCGGATCGGGCGCCTATCCAGCGAGCAAGGCGGCAGTGAAACAGCTGATGAAGCAATTCGCGCTCGAATATGGCGAGAGGGGCGTGCGCTTCAATTCGGTTGCGCCCGGCTTCATTGACGGCGGCATGTCGACACCGATCTATGCCGATCCCAAAGTTCGTGCCGCGCGCAGCAAG